>DATIDX010000072.1:0-3725 GCA_035456025.1 Cellvibrio sp.
TAAGCCAATATCAGGCGCTGCAGCTGAGCGATATTCGCATCCACCTCAAGCATGCTCTTGGTGTCGCTGCTGATTTGTTGATGCTGCTTAAACAACGAGTGAAAATAGCTCAGCTGATAAATATTGAATGTTGCCAACGCAACACTGAGAATAATAACCGAGAGAAAGCCCAACAATATTTGCTGGCGTATGCTGAACTGTTTAAGGGCTGAGTGAAAAGGTGGCATGCTTGACCTAAGCCAATAAAAACTCATACCAACGTTCAAGCGAATACTCGTAATTTTCCATCACTGTATTCCAAATCGCGACGTGGCTGAACCGATTCACATAAGAGCCACCGGTACGAATATCCCCCGCCGCTACCGACACACGCCCATCAGTTCCCTTGAGCGGTATATTGGTCGGCTTACCGCCGTACCAATAGTCCCATTCCGTGGTACTTAAAAGAGGACGGGAGCGCTCCGGGTTAGAGATGTAATACCCTTGCCGAGCGATGAAGGCGCCAGCCCAACCGCTTAACCACCAATTCATGTAATCGTAGGCAGCGTCTTTTGCTGCGCCCTGGCACTCGCGCGACATACACATGACTCCGTGCCATGCGCGATAGCCTTCTTTAGGTGCTGCGTAAGTGACGGGGGTGCCGCTGGCATTGGCCATCGAGACCGCTGGAGAAAACATGCTGCCCACAGTCATGCGGCCAGAGGTTATAAAATCGGCCGATTGCGGAACCGTATTCCAAAAACCAGCAAAATGTTTTTTCTTCTTCAACTCGAGCAGAATACCGAACAATTGATCGATTTCTTCAATCGTCATATTACCCATATCCGCGAACGTCATCAGGCCGCGTGCCTGGGCAGCCAGCGCCAAATCAAACAGGCCAATGGTAGGTGCGTTAACTATACCGACCTTACCTTTGTGTTTTGGATCTAACAGCCAACCCCAACTTTCCGTTTCATAGGGAACCCCTTTGGGGATGGCATTAGTGTTGTAACCAAACGAATCCACGTTATGTACATAAGGCAAAAAACTGATCTGGCCAGTAAAGCGGGTGCCGAGACTGCCATCGGTTTGCACATTTAAAATCTTATAGGGTGCATCGCCTAAACCAATCGGAGCATCAGGAGTGATGCGCCCTTTTTTGGAAATATCATTAATTTCTTTCCAATAAGTGAGCCGTTCCGTGTCGAGTGGCTGAATCACTTTGGCATGCCAAAGAGTGCGAATACTGTCAGTCCACTGCTCATACAGATCGAACTGATTAGGCTGTGTAGTTGCCTTCTGCACTAACTCGCTTTCGCCCTTTGCTTCAAAGGTCAAGTTGATGCCCAAATCCGCCATAGCTTTTTGGCGGATTTCTTCCTGCAGGGTCACATGAGTTCCCAGGACGCGCAGGGTAACTGGCGTTTTAGCAAAGACATAAGGAGCTTTAGCCGCGAGCAAGCTGGAGCCAGTTAACCCAACGGATGTTTTTAAAAATGTGCGACGCGAAAAAGAGCCTTCTACCATGGCGCGCTACCTGCTGTTAAATCCACGTAAAATGAGTCTAGTTGGCACGAAGGGGAATGCAACGGCAACTTACTCGCCCCTCGCACAATATTGAGTTCAGCATCGCCCGATCATCGTGCTAAGATGCGCGCCTTTTTTCCGATTCCAGCTCATTTTTTGGGCGGTTATTTATTCAGCTCCAAGCATTCAGGCAAGCGTTATGGCAAGAAAAGTGGCAGTGATTATGGGTTCCAAGAGCGATTGGACCACCATGCAAGCGGCAGTAGAAATACTGGAGCAGATGGGCGTTGAGTACCATACTGAAGTGGTTTCCGCCCACCGCACTCCGCAAAAACTCACTGAGTTTGCTGAATCAGCAGTCGATAACGGCTATGCCGTGATCATTGCCGGTGCCGGCGGTGCGGCGCATTTGCCGGGTATGGTTGCTGCCCACACCCGCTTGCCAGTATTGGGTGTGCCAGTGCAAAGCAAGGCACTGAGCGGCTTGGACAGCCTTTATTCGATCGTACAAATGCCCAAAGGTATTGCGGTTGGCACCCTGGCGATTGGGGTAGCGGGCGCATTTAATGCCGGCTTGCTGGCCTGCCAGATTCTGGCGGTGACTGATCCGGCGCTGGCCGCCAAGATCGACCAATTCCGCCACGACCAGACCCAGGCGGTGCTGGATAATCCCGATCCTAGAGATTAAGCGTGCGCGATCAATAAGCATTCTTTGCAGTCAGCAGGCGTTTTTCGAGGTTAGCGATGAGTCAACGAATTTGGGTTTTAGGTGCGGGTCAATTAGGGGCGATGCTCAAACACGCCGGTATGCCACTGGCGCTGGATGTGTGCCCGGTGGATATTAATGAAGCAACAGCACCTGCGCTGGCACCCACTGACCTGGTAACTGCCGAGCGCGAGCAATGGCCGGAAACCCTGGTGACCCATGCGCTCGCGCAGCATCCGCGCTTTATCAACCAAAATATATTTGGCCGCTTGGCTGACCGCAAAACCCAAAAAGAACTCATCGATTCGCTCGGTATTGCCACCGCCCCCTGGCGCAATGTGGCAAATGACATCACTGCCAATGAATTGCGCGATCAACTGGGCGAACACGTCCTGCTTAAGCGCCGCACCGGCGGTTACGATGGTCGCGGCCAACACTGGCTGCGCACCGATGATGATCAGGTTCCCGAAGATTGGCAGGGCGAAGCCATTGCCGAACAGGCCATCAACTTTGATGAAGAAGTGTCGCTCGTAGGTGTACGCAACCAACAAGGTGAATGCGTGTTTTATCCGCTCACCTTGAACCTTCACTTGAGCGGGATTCTTTATTCCTCTATTGCGCCATTAGCGCGCCTGCAACAACTGCAAGCACAAGCAGAGGAGATGCTCGGCAAAATATTGAACGAGCTCAATTATGTGGGCGTAATGGCGATGGAAACCTTCCGTGTGGGCGATCACTTGCTCATTAATGAGTTGGCTCCGCGCGTTCACAACTCCGGCCACTGGACCCAAGCCGGTGCGAGCATCAGCCAGTTCGAATATCACCTGCGCGCAGTAGCCAATATGGCGACGCCGCAACCACAAGTGATCGGCCAGAATGTGATGATCAATTTGATCGGCACTGACTACAACCCCGCCTGGCGCGACCTGCCCTGCGCACGCGTTTACTGGTACGGCAAAGAAGTGCGCCCGGCGCGCAAGGTTGGCCACATCAATATTGTCAGCAGCGACCTTACCGAGATCCGCGAGACACTGGTGTTACTCGGCGACCTGCTGCCCGAGCACCACTACCGCGAAGCCATCGATTGGAGCTTGAACGCCCTCGCTGCACTCTGATAAACAAAGCCAGCCTTGCGCTGGCTTTTTGTTATCCCGATTATTTTTACTATCTTGGTTAATGTTTGCACATTGACACCCCGCACTTATGTTAATTTATGCGACAAGGCTTTCACCCGATTGCAAGGCCAGATCGCGTCACTACAAGGAGCTCTACCATGTTCACATTGCATATTGCCAACAAGAATTATTCCTCCTGGTCGCTGCGCCCCTGGGTATTGATGCGCACCTTGAACATCCCCTTTACAGAGCAATTACACCCCTTTGCTACCGAAACGAATTGGGATGTATACCGGACGTTTTCGCCTTCGGGCAAAGTGCCCTGCCTGCAAGATGGTGAATTCCATGTGTGGGATTCCCTCGCGATTGTCGAATACCTTGCCGAAACCTATCCGCAA
>DATIDX010000073.1:0-7274 GCA_035456025.1 Cellvibrio sp.
AAAGTTTTTTTATCGCCCGGTTATTTCGCGAAGTAATTTTTCCCGAGTCTGAGTTGGTCGGTACCAATATGCGTTATGAACGGGTGATCCGTTGGTCACAAAACGCTGCCTATGCCGGTATCGCGGCAGTGACTTTATTAATTGTGTTGTTGTGGAGCGGTAGCGTTACGCGCAACAGCTTATATATGGGCGAAGTAAAAGAACAAATAGCAGCGTTCAAAACGGAAGAGCAAAAAATTGGTAGCTGGAACGCAGATGCCAGTGCGGCGCTGCCGGCGCTTAATGCGCTTGCAAAGGCGAGTAGCGTTTACAACAAAGAAGCACATCCCTGGTTAAGCGGGATGGGTTTATATGATGGAAGAGTTGATCATGAGGCAGATAATTTATATCAAAATAAATTGACGACGGTTTTTCTACCACAACTACTGCGCACGCTGGAGCGTGTGATTCAGCAGGGAGACGCACAAGGCGACTTGTACCAGACCTTCCGTATCTATGTGATGTTCAATGTATTGGAACATATGGACAAAGCAGTGGTGAAAAGCTGGTTTGAAACTCATTGGGATAAACACTACAGCAGTAATCCAAGCCAGCGTGCGGAGTTGCAAAGTCATCTCGACGCGTTGTTTCTGAATGATCTTCCACAATCTGAATTGAATGCTCCTTTGGTAGCCCAGACTCGTGCAACGCTCCTGCGTATTCCAGTGGCGCAACGCATTTACAGCCGCATTAAGTCAGATCCGCAATATAACCAGATGGTAAATGTGCTTAATTTCTACGGTGAGTCGGTGCGTACCACTTTTAAAATGGATGCTGCCAACCAAGCTGCCTTAACAATCCCGGTACTCTTTACTATTCAAGGCTATAAAAGCCTGGATTTGTCAGCCGACTCTCCATTATTTGGTGATGTTGTAGACGAGGAATGGGTACTGGGCGGCGATGATAATCAGGCGCTGGTTAATCGCGATGTAAAAGCAATTAGCGAGCAAGTGAAGAATTTTTATTTGGCTGATTACAGTAACACCTGGCTGACAATCCACAATTCATTGCATGTTGCGAATTTTGGAAACTTACGCGATTTGAACACTGCACTTGGCACTTTTGTTGATCCGGTTTATTCACCTGTGTTATCTATTCTGGATGTTGCGAAAACCAATACTCAACTCACGCCCCCGGTGCTTGATGACGCTGCAGAAAAAGTAACAACAGGTGTAGCGGGCAAAGCGGTCAATTATCTTGCTGATAATGTCGAGGGCACAGTTGTCGATAAACGTTTCAGCGATCTTCATGCGTTAGTCAAGCAATCATCCCGTGGACCTGCACCGGTTACCTCTACTATGCAGCAACTGGAAGCGTTAAAAACATTTATCCAGGAAATTGCGTTGTCGCCGGACATAGAGCAAAAATCATTTGAAATCGCCAAGGCGCGCTATGAAAGTGGTGCGGGTAATCCTGTGACTGCACTGCGTGCCTACGCCAAATCTACCCCAGAACCGGTGCAGCGCTGGCTGACGTCACTTTCGGATGAAGCCTGGCAAGTTATCATGGGTTCAGCGCACCAATACGTAAATAAAGAATGGCGCGCGCGCGTGTATCAAACTTATACCCAGGGATTGGCTGGTCGTTATCCGCTTAACCGTTCTGCAAGTGATGAACTTGCTGTACTCGACTTCAGTGGTTTTTTTAAACCACAAGGTACTGTCGATCAATTTGTAAAAGAATTTGTCGATCCGTTTATCGATAAGCGCAGCAACTGGACGAATCGAACGGTTGATGGTTACAGCATCGGTTTTTCATCCTCTACTGTCACCCAGTTACAACGCGCGGCAAATATTCGCGATGTGTTCTTCCGTCAAAACCCCGAAACCCCAAGTATTAGCTTGGAGCTGCGTCCCTTTGCAATGGACAAGGAAGACGCTGTTTTTACTCTCGATCTGGGTGACCAGCGTTTGACTTACAACCATGGGCCTAAATTTTGGCGGCCGATAACCTGGTCAGGTGAAAATGAGTCGCGCCGCATCCGGGTAATTTTTGAAGATCTGAAGGGAACCCAATTCGATAAGGTATTTACAGGCCCTTGGGCATGGTTCCGTTTGATGGACGCATCCTCGATCAAATCCACACCGCAATCGAATATTTACTTGATAACTTTTGCCCACGACATAGGCGCAGATCGGACTGCAAACCCTAACCGCCAAATAGTTTATGAAGGCAGGGCTACCAGTATTCACAATCCGTTTAAAAACGATTTGCTCGAATCATTTCGTTGCCCGGAGTCAATTTAAATGAACACAGCCAATTCAGTAGGTTTGTTTGGTAAATTGCCCGCTCATGGTGATTTTATTTATCGCAACCTACCGAGTAATTTTATCAACGCGTGGGATGCCTGGTTGCAGGGGTTTGTCGGTAGCTCACAAGAGCAAATTGGCGATGCATGGCTGGATGTTTATTTAACAAGTCCGATCTGGCGCTTTGTGTTGTCCGAGGGCGTGATTGATGGCAATCAATGGGCCGGCATTATGCTACCAAGCGTCGACAGGGTTGGGCGCTATTTTCCATTTTCTATTGCAGCACGTCTCCCGGCTAGCAAAAATCCGTTTGCATTGATCAAACAGAATGTCTGGTATGAGCCCATTGAACAGGCTGCATTAAAAGCCTTGTCCGGACAGTTGCAAATTGATGATCTGGCAGTTGAGATCAACCAACATAAATTCGATCTGGAGTCAGCGTATAAGCCGGGCGCTGCAATGCAAGAAAAACAAGGTACGTTGATACATTTGCAAAATGATGCCGTGCCGGTTGAAGAGGTGTATCCGGTTTTGCTTGATGCTGTTTGCAAAGAGCAGCTGCTGAGTTATTCCGTTTGGTCTACTGCTTATGGTTCCCAGCTAATAGAGCCCTGCCTTTTTTATACCCGCGGTTTGCCTTCACTGCGTAGCGTCTCGGCGATGCTTGACGGGCAATGGTCGCACAGCGGGTGGCATCAACCTTATAGCCTCAAATCTCACTCAACTCCGCTATAAAACATCACGGACGGGTAACGATACTAATGACAGATACAACATATAGACGCCCGATCACCTGGGTGAGTGGCGTGCGGACGGACGTAGGCACAGTGCGCACCGTGAACGAGGACGCTGTTCTGGCCAAGTCGGAAATCGGGTTATGGGCGGTTGCTGATGGCATGGGCGGACATAAAGTCGGTGACATCGCCAGTAGCAAGATTGTCGCTGCGCTTGCAGCGCTTTCGGATAGCACCAGCCTAAGTGATTCCATCGATGTTATTGAGGATTGCCTGACCGAAGTTAACCAGTTGATGCTTGAGTATGCCCAAATTATGTTTGATGGCAGCACTATGGGTAGCACTGTTGTAGTCATGGTGATCAAGGGTAGAATTGGCGCCTGCCTTTGGGTCGGTGATTCGCGTTTGTATAGGTTTCGCAACCAACAATTGGTGCAACTATCCCGCGATCACAGCCAATTGGAAGAGATGATTGAGTTGGGCTTGATTACCCGCGAGGCAAGCGAGACCCATCCCAACCGCAACGTCATTACTCGCGCTGTAGGTGTTGAAACGCCGCTTTACGTGGATGTGACTGTTTTTACCACACAAGTGGGCGATAGTTTTTTGTTGTGCAGCGACGGTCTTTACAATGCGGTTGGCCATGAAGAAATAGTACAATCGATGGCGTTGCGCGATGTGCAGCAAAGCACTAATGAGCTGGTTGAAAAGGCTCTTGCAAACGGAGCCCGTGATAATGTTTCTGTGATTGTCGTTAAAGGCAATCCGGGTAGAGTGTCTGCTGCAGATAGCGCGCAGGGATAGATAGCCAGGTGGCAGATTTTAGGATAGCGGTAACACCACAATGACTGATGCAAACGACAACAAAACACAAATAAAACCGTCATCCGTCGGTGGTCCGAACGAGGACGACAAAACTCGTTTTGCGGCGGCAAAAAAACCGGCGTTGAACGATGATGAGCGCACCCGCATCCAGCCGGCGAGACCCTCAGTTAATCCTCCTAATTTGGACAAAACCCAATTCACTCCGCAAAAGCGTGCCCATACTCCTCCATCTCCAGCAACAGCTGCGGAGCAGGATGAAAAGACTCGCATTAGCTCTACGCTACAACAGGAACAAAACCGCAACCCTGCAGTTGCAGAGGGTTCTTCCGATAAACATACTGTGCTCAAGGGGCGCTTTGTATTAGAGGAATTACTGGGCGCAGGTGGTATGGGTGTGGTTTATAAAGCCAAAGACCTGCTCAAGATAGAAGCACAGGATCGCGATCCCTACGTTGCCATTAAAGTTCTTGTTGACGAATTCAAAGCGCATCCGGAAGCGTTTATCGCATTGCAGCGCGAATCGCGCAAAACTCAGCGCATAGCCCACCCCAATATCGTCACCGTCTACGATTTTGACCGCGATGGCGATACGGTCTTTATGACCATGGAATATTTGGATGGCAAACCACTCGATAAATTAATTGCCCAGCATCGCTCGATTGGTTTGCCACATGACGAAGCAATTAAAATTATCGAAGGTATATCGGCTGCTTTAGTGTATGCCCACGGGCAGAGCATCATCCATTCCGATTTCAAACCCGGCAATATTTTTGTTAGCAACAAGGGCATCGCCAAGGTAATCGATTTCGGCATCGCGCGCGCCGTGGCTAAAGTTGAACACCGCGAAGAGAGTGTTGATGATCGCACAGTTTTTGATGCGGGAAACCTCGGCGCATTGACACCAGCTTACGCGAGCCTGGAAATGTTAGAGGGTAAAAATCCTGATGTACGTGACGATATTTATGCATTGGGTTGTATAGCCTACGAATTATTTACCGGCCTCCACCCATTTAATCGGGTGCATGCGGATGAAGCAAAACGGCAGAAACTCAAACCGAAGAAAATTCCGGGGTTGACACGTCGTCAGTGGCAGGCAATAGAACATGCGCTGGCGTTTGATCGGGAGAACAGGACGCAATCTGTCGAACTGTTTTGGACGGAATTCGCAGGCTCTTCCAGTAATACCGGAAAGTATTTTTTGTTGCTTATAGTGTTGATGGCGGTGGCGGGAGGGGTGTATTACCAATTCAAACCGGAAGTGGCGCCCACCTTGTCGGAAGAGCAGGTGCGAAATCAAATCGAACAACAACTGCGGCTGGAATTGAAAAAGAAAGCCTTGGCCGACCTTTTTGCCCAAGCTACTTTCTCTCCCGAGTGGGAAGCACAGTTGTGGACTGAGGTTCAGGAATTGCGCCAAATGTTGGGCAAAGCAGATGAATGGTTACTCGGGCAAGAAGCTGCTTTTTTTAATTTGTATGTGCAGAAAATTTCAGGTGCACTCGACCAGCTGGACCTGGAATCAGCGCAGCGCTGGCATGCCAATGCGTTCCGCTACACCAGCGACAACACCCAGTTGGATGCACTTGCGTTAAAAATTGCAGCTGCACTTGAAGAACTTAAACGCAGAGAACTGGAGCAAAAACAACAGCAGGAATTATTGGCCGCTCAACAGGAAATTGCTGCCAAAGAAAAACAGCAGCAAGTGCAAGTGGCTCAAGCTCAAGCCAAACAGCACTCTGATTTTGAAGCCGCGTTGGCAAACGTCAACAAACAACTTGCCTGCACAAGCACGGTTGATATGCGCGATTTTGAAATTGCCGTGAACAAATTGCGGGCGGTGAATCTAGTGCGCTATGGCAAAGAAGAGCCCGTCATCATTAGTAGTTTGGCCAAATGTATTAGTAAAATTGGTGCTACATTTCCCGACCGTGCAGAAGTAATCAAACGCCAGGCTATTCGCTTGTTTGATGGCAATAGTGTGCTGCAAAAAATTGTGATTGCTGCTAAGGATCCATGCAGTGCATCGCTCGCTGGGTTTGGTGCCCGCGGTATGGGCAGTAGTTGTCGCGATAAATTAAATGGCGCTGTCAAAGCACCAGCAATGGTAGTTATACCGGGCAAAGATGGCCTCAAAACATTTGCGCTTGGCAAATTTGAAGTCTCTGTCGATGAGATGAATGAATTTTGTAAACAAAGTGGCAAATGCAGTTTAGTAGGCAACGATACAAGTTTGCCGGCAACCAATATTTCAATTGCTAATGCCACCGCTTATCTAAAATGGTTGTCAGATAAATCTGGTCGCACCTACCGCTTGCCCACGATTCAGGAATGGCAATACGCTGCCAGATCAACAAACAACACGCCAGATCCTAACCGCAATTGCAAACTTAATTCCCGCGGTATCCAAAAAGGTAATGCACTCAATAAGGCGAGCTTGGGCCAACAAAATTCATGGGGAGTGGTCAACCATTTAGGCAATGCGCGTGAATGGGTAGTTAAACCTGGTGGCGGGTATATAGCGGTAGGAGGCTCCTACGACACCGAGATGCAAGAGTGTACCTTCAGTAACCAGACTGCACACAGCGGTGCCGCCGACCAGATGACAGGTTTTAGGGTATTACGCGAAGTTCAATAAAGAACTCAATAATCAATAACAATCCATAGATGGCAACAGGTGCGAATGTGGAAAAAAATTACGTTGATGCAATCAAAAAACTGGTTGATCAGTACTATAAACATGAGATTTCCTGCAGCGAATATCGGATGAATCGTAAACGGTTAATTGACCAAATGGATGTTGAATTTAATGGCTCTGATATAACCAACAAAATCTTTGCGCAGTCGCCGATTGATCAATCCTGAATGGTTAGAAACTGGAAAATGAAGCCTTTCGTATGCTAATTGAACGTTTCCCCGCCAGATTCTGTGCGCCACATTCTAAACAAGCATTTTAGCTATTTTCTTTTTATAAACGATAACCTTACTACCTGAGCATTAACATACGAAATCCATTCAGCGTTATGGATGGATATTTAAACTATTTTATTTTAATTAGATGATTTGATGAGGAATTCCCATGAACGTGACCGAAATAGTTCGCTTTTTTCAAGATGGTGGACTTTTTATGATTCCTATCGGAATCATCCTGATTGTCGGTGGGGCAATTGTTGTTGAGCGATTTGTTTTCCTTGCGCGGGCAAAAAATGTAAATCGCAATGATTTTGACCGCATCTTGGCAGCATTACAAAAGCGCGATTATCAAGGTGCATTAAACATCGGTAAATCATCTGACTCCGCTATCAGCCGCATCATTAGTGCCGGCCTTGCTCGTATGGCGCAGTCGGGCCGCCGCGAAGACATTGAATCGGCGATGGAAGAAGGTGTAATGGAAGCGGTACCGCGCCTTGAGCGCCGCACCGGTTATCTC
>DATIDX010000074.1:0-8402 GCA_035456025.1 Cellvibrio sp.
GGGGTGCCAATAATTTTATGTAGGCAGATGGAGCTAGTTTCGGGAGGTCGGTGCATATTTGTGTGCCTTTGTTTGTTTGCGGCGCACAGTGTCCCTGTTTGATCATTAAAAAAGAGAGGAAAACTATACTCATATTTTCCCCCCTTATTTGTTGGCGGTTGATTTGATGCTCCAATCTGGGTGCTTTTTAATAGCATCAATAACATCACTTGCCGTCGTGTCTGTGGCAGCTGCCACCAGCAAATAAATATTATTTGGATGTCTTGCTTTATCTGGGGAAGTGCGACTGACCTTTATATCCTTTGGCTTTTGTTGCATAACAATCCAGGCGCATATCGCTAACTGTTCTGTTTTATAAAAGGCGCTTGACGATGTTCTTCGTTTATCTTTTGGGCGGGGGTTGCTTAATATGTAAATTAGTCCATCTCTAATTTGTGGTGAGATAGGAGAATTTTCTTTTAAAGTTTTCTGTAAGTGATGCTTTAATCCGTCATAAATATACGGGTTTTCTTTCGCGTCTTTTGTTGCATATTGCAAGTATGATTCAAAGTTGAAAAGATGCTCTACACGTTCCCTCATGTATTTTTTTTCATCGACGTTTTTTCTTGCCAAAGCATTTTGAGGCGCGTTCCAGTAAGATTTTATTGCGGCTTTAATTTCATCGATATTCCTACATGTTTGAATCTTTAGTCCCAATTCGCGAACCAAATTAAAATTGGTTGTTCTTTTCAAATTTTGCTCCATTGGATTTCACTCATCATATTGAATAAAAATCTTCATGCTCGCGTAGATGATCCCCCGCCAATTCATCCTCTTGACTCGATCATCTCCGTATTGCGCGTGCTGGGTACAGATAGCGCTGCGCTGAGAGTTCCATTGGTTTGTTCGGTTTCAAGGAAGTGTTTGTTACAGAGAAAATAGCAGGTTTATTCAAGCCCCAAAACAAAAACCCCCCGCTACTTTCGTAGCGGGGGGGTTATCGTTTGGTGCCCAGGAAAGGACTTGAACCTTCACGGCCGTAAGGCCACCAACACCTGAAGCTGGCGTGTCTACCAATTTCACCACCTGGGCATGCTCAGCAAGCTGAGGCCGCGCACTATAAATATCGGCTTTGTGGCTGTCAACTGGGTTTTCGGTTTTATTTGTAGGTTTGTCATCTTTGCTGTCCTATAATCCAGCTATACCCGCCAGGATAGTTAAAAACTACCAATATTGATCATAGGATGCCCAATTGACTAAACGCAAACTCCCGCCCCGTGATGCTTTCGCCGCGCGCGAAGCAGAAAAGTACGAAAATCCCATTCCCAGCCGCGAGTACATACTCGACCTCCTTGATAGCGCCGACCAGCCAGTTACCCATGAACAAATGTGCGTGATGCTGAAGCTCTCGGGTGAAGACCAGATTGAAGCCCTGCGCCGCCGTTTGATCGCCATGGCGCGCGATGGCCAGTTGATCAGCAACCGCCGTGACGCCTATGTGCGCCTCGATAAGATCGACGTGGTGCGTGGCCGGGTACAAGGGCATCGCGATGGCTACGGGTTTGTGATTCGCGCTGACGGGGGCGAGGATATCTACCTACATAACCGCCAGATGCGCAAAGTGTTCGACGGTGATGAAGTAATTGTGCGGCTCTCGGGCGAGCAGTATCGCGGTAAAGAGGAAGGTGCGATTGTCGATGTGCTGATCCGCAATACCACGCAATTGGCAGGGCGTTTCTTTAATGAAGAGGGTGTGCAGTTTGTGCGCCCGGAAAATCCGCGCATTACCCACGACATCATGATCCCCTTTGGCTCCTATGGCGGTGCGAAACACGGACAAATCGTGGTGGCGGAAATTACCCAGCAGCCGGATAAAAACCGCCTGCCGACCGGCCGCGTTATCCAGGTATTGGGCGACCACATGGCGCCGGGCATGGAGATAGAATTGGCGATCCAGGCGCACGGCATTCCGAGCGAATGGCCGAGTGCAGCACTGGCAGAGGCCGCCTTGTTATCCCATGAAGTGCTGGAGAAAGATAAGTTGCATCGCGTTGATGTGCGCAACTTGCCGTTCGTTACTATCGATGGCGAAGACGCGCGCGATTTTGATGATGCCGTCTTGTGCGAGCGTCGCAAAGGCGGCTGGCGTTTGTATGTGGCGATTGCAGACGTATCGCATTATGTGCCGGTTGAAAGTGCGCTGGATGTGGAAGCGCGCGCGCGCGGCAACTCGGTTTATTTCCCTGACTATGTTGTGCCCATGTTGCCCGAGGCAATTTCCAATGGTTTGTGTTCGTTGAACCCCCATGTTGATCGTTTGTGCATGGTGTGCGAAATGAATATCAGCGATGCCGGGCGTATCACCGGCTATCAATTTTATGAAGGCGTGATGCATTCCCACGCGCGCCTCACTTACACCAAAGTCGGAGAAATTCTGACCGGCGATAGTGATCTCAGTAAATCCTTGCGCGATGAATA
Source organism: Cellvibrio sp. (assembly GCA_035456025.1). Classification (GTDB taxonomy): domain Bacteria; phylum Pseudomonadota; class Gammaproteobacteria; order Pseudomonadales; family Cellvibrionaceae; genus Cellvibrio. The sequence goes on from DATIDX010000074.1 coordinate 2,458, forward strand.
CAAAGCAGTCGTTCCGCAATTGGAACTGCTGCATAAGCTCTATCAATGCCTGCGTATTGCACGCGATGAGCGCGGTGCAATTGATTTTGAAACCACGGAAACACGCATCCAATTTAATGAAGATCGTAAGATCGAACGTATTGTTCCGATCAAGCGTAATGACGCGCACAAATTAATTGAAGAATGTATGTTGTGTGCGAACGTCTGCGCTGCAAAATTTATTGAAAAACATAATCTGCTCGGATTGTTCCGCGTGCATGAAGGCCCGACCGAAACCAAGCTCGCGAATTTGCGCGCGTACCTTTCTGAATTGGGATTGGGTCTGGCCGGTGGCGATAAGCCAACGCCGGGCGATTACCAGCAATTGTTGCAGACGATCCAGGGGCGCAGTGATGGGCATTTGATCCAGACGGTGATGCTGCGCAGTTTGCGCCAGGCGATGTATCAAGTGGAAAATCACGGCCACTTCGGTTTGGGTTATGAAGCCTACACGCATTTTACTTCGCCGATTCGCCGCTATCCGGATTTGTTGGTGCACCGCGCGATTCGCTCGGTGGTGCGCAGTACTGAGCCAAGCACCCATGTACGCCGTGTTGACACGGCCAAAGCGATTCCCAAGAAATTTATTTACCCTTACACCGCAAGCGATATGGTGGTGTTTGGCGAGCAGTGTTCGCGCACCGAACGCCGCGCCGACGAAGCGACGCGCGATGTAGTGAGTTGGTTGAAGTGCGAATACTTGCGCGATCAAGTCGGTGCGGTGTACGACGGCCATGTAAGTGCAGTGACCAGTTTTGGTTTGTTTGTGGAGCTCAATGAATTGTATGTTGAGGGTTTGATCCACATCACGTCGTTGCCGCACGATTATTATCGCTTTGAAGCAGCGCAGCAGCGGTTGGTAGGTGAGCGCACGCGTAAAGTATTTGGCTTGGGTGATGAGTTGGTAGTGCGTGTGGTGCGGGTGGATTTGGATAATCGCAAAATCGATTTTGAGCTCGAATCTGCCAATGCGATTCGTCGGCCCAAATCGGCCGTAAAACCTAAAGCAAAAGGAAAATCCAGGACGGCGAAAAGCAGCGGTGCAAAATCGCTTGATAAGCAATCAGCAAGCGCTGCACCTGTTACTAAAGCTGTATCTCCTGCTAAGAAAGTTGCCGGTGAAAAAACGACGAAACAGGCTTTTGCTAAAAAATCTTCGGCTAAAATGTCGCCGCCGAAAAAGTCTAAAACAACAACGGCCAAACCGGCAGCAAAAGTAAAAGCGGGTAAATCATCGAGTGTAAAAGTGCCTGCAGTTAGTGCAAAGGGTAAAAAATTGGCGGCTGAGCAAGTTGCTCAGCCGGTAACAAAAGCCCCAATAACTAAACAAGCCGCTAAAAAAGGTGCAGCAAAAAAGCTGGAGCCCAAAGCAATAGTTGATGTTCCTAAAGCACCTGCGACTAAGTCTGTTAAAAAGGCCGCTGCGCCGAAAAAAGTTAAGGTCCAAACAGTCGCGAATGTTGAACCTAAAAGTGAGGTTGATCATGGCCGTAAAAATGCGAAGGCTGCAAGCAAGGCAGCGCCAGCAACAGTTCAATCGCCAGCGCCAAAGGCTGCAAAAGGAAAGGCTGTCGCTAAGCCTGCGGCGCCAGCTGCTAAAAAGCCGGTGGCTAAGGGTAAGGCAAAGGAGTGATTGCTGGTTGCAAAGCGAAAGCTTTGTACGCGATGAAAATTTGAATCGCGAAATTTATATAGTGAAAGACCGTATTCTGCGCGAGCGCGATACACGGATTTCCGAGCGTTAAACCGGCGCGATTAGCGCTAATATGATATCGATTAAAAGTTGGAACCCTGTTTTGAAACGTGAATCTATTTATGGCCTGCACTCGGTGCAGGCATTATTAAAAAGCGCACCGCAACGTGTGATTGAAATTTACATGGTGCAAGGGCGCAACGACCAACGCTTGCAGAAAATTGTCAGCGCCGCGCAAAGTAACGGAATTCATTGCCAGGTAGTGAATCGCAATAAGCTCGATGAGTTGGTCGGCGATGAAAATCATCAAGGTGTAGTAGCAATTTGCACGCCGGGTGAAACCTACGACGAAGTCTATTTATTCAAGCTGATTGAAAATCTCAACGAGCCTGCCTTTTTATTAATTCTTGATGGTGTTACTGATCCGCATAATCTTGGCGCCTGCATGCGCACCGCAGAGGCAGCCGGAGTTCATGCGGTAATTGCGCCTAAAGATAAATCGGTCGGCATTACTCCCATTGTGCGTAAAGTTGCCTGCGGTGCTGCAGAAGTCCTGCCATTTATTCCGGTAACCAATCTCGCACGCACACTTAAAAGCTTGCAGGAAAAAGGTATCTGGTTATTTGGTGCAGCAGGTGAGGCGGAGCAGTCGGTGTACGAGGCTGACCTTAAGGGGCCAATCGGCATTTTAATGGGCGCCGAGGGCGACGGGCTCCGTCGCCTCACCCAAGATACCTGCGATCATCTGATGAATATTCCAATGGCCGGTACTGTCAGCAGTTTGAATGTATCCGTTGCTACAGGTGTGTGTTTGTTTGAGGCGGTGCGTCAGCGCCGCAATTAATAACTTCTCCATTATTTCCCATTCATTTATCTCCATTTTCTTTCTTCTGGTTGTGTGAAAATTTGCTTCTGACAAAAGGGAACTTTCGCACAACCGTTATTTTTTGGTTGTATTCCTGATTGCCAGAGCTTTAGGCTAGTGCTATATATGGCAACGTTGTCATAAATTGATAATAGGTCTGGCTTGGACAAGCTCGATAATAACAATCAGAGGGAACTCGTAATGCGTTACAGGAATGGCGTGTCTTCCAAGTGCGACCAATTTATTTTCAGCAAAAAATAAATTAGCACTGTTTCAGGTGGGCACCTAAAAAATCTCAAAAGCAGCCAAAAATCCCAAAGAAATTATGCAATTTCTTTGCGGGAAACTTTTGTCCAAAAAACAGTGAGAGAGGGGATTATGAATCAAAAGATAACGGGAAAATTTTCGGCAAAAAATGCTGTTCTGGCATTTGCACTGGTCTGTGTGAGCGGCATATCAACCAGCGCTTTAGCGATCGACTGTTCCGGTTTTGCAATATGGAGCAGCAGTGCCGCTTACGGTGGTGGTACGCAAATACAAGAGGCCGGTAAAGGCTATAAAGCCAATTGGTGGTCGCAGGGCCATAGCCCGGCCGCTTATTCTGGTCAATGGCAGGAGTGGACGCTGCTAGGGGTGTGCGATGGTGGCGCAGCTTCGTCATCAAAAAGTTCAACACCTGCGTCTTCATCCAGCGTTGCGCCCAGCTCGAAATCATCCAGCTCGTCGATTTCCGGAGGCAATTGCACATCGCCACATTATGCTGCAGGCACCAACTATGCTGCTGGGCAGTTAGTGCAAAACGCCGGCAGTGAATATCGCTGCACTATTGCCGGTTGGTGCAGCTCTACTGCCGCTTGGGCTTACGCTCCGGGCACTGGTGCGCATTGGCAGCAGGCCTGGGAGTTGGTGAAATCCTGTGGTGCTGCGTCCAGTATTGCGCCCAGCTCCAAGCCAGCTTCTTCGGTTGCACCTTCTTCAAAATCTTCCAGCAGCTCCATTACCAGCAGTCGCTCGTCATCCAGCGTTAGCGGTAGTAACCGTGTACCGGGTGATGCAGCCGCGCTGCCCAAACATGCGCTCGTGGGTTACTGGCATAACTTCGATAACGGCAGCGGTGTAATTCGCCTCGCGGATGTCGATGCATCCTGGGATGTCATTGTTATCGCCTTTGTCGATGATGCTGGTAATGGCACTGTGGATTTCCGTTTGGATCCCGCATTGAACAAAGCGCAATTTATCCAGGACGTAGCGGCAAAACGCGCGCAAGGAAAAAACATCGTGCTCTCTTACGGCGGTGAAAAAGGCACAGTGACCTTGAATAACTCTACTCATCTCGCCAACTTTGTTAACAGCACAGCGGCGATTATTAACGAGTATGGTTTTGACGGCGTGGATATAGATTTGGAAAGTGGTGCCGGTGTGATGCACGGTGCGCCGGTGATTGGCAACATGGTCTCGGCGATCAAACAACTCAACGCCATGTATCCGGATTTGTATGTCTCCATGGCGCCCGAGCATCCTTATGTGCAAGGTGGTTACGTGGCTTACACGGGTATCTGGGGCGCTTACTTGCCGATGATCGACCAATTGCGCAACGAATTGGATTTGTTGCACGTGCAGTTGTACAACAACGGCGGCCTGGCGACGCCTTACGCTGCGCAAGCCTATCAAGCGGGCACGGTGGATATGATGGTGGCATCGGCGCGCATGATGATTGAAGGCTTCCCATTAGCTAACGGCACAGCGGGCACCTTCAAAGGTTTGCGTCCGGATCAGGTTGCACTCGGCCTTCCATCAGGCCCGCGCGCAGCCGGTTCAGGTCAGGCAACGACGGCTGATATCAACCGCGCAGTCAGCTGCCTGGCAGTGCGCACCAATTGCGGCAGCAATGTCCCGCTCGCTGCCTACGGTGATTTCCGCGGGGTGATGACCTGGTCAATTAACTGGGACGTAAAAGATGGCCGCATCTTTTCGGCACCGGTTGGTAATCATCTGAAAGCATTGCCGTAATGGATTGTAATTGATGAATTAATTTCGTCGCGCTCGGAAAAAGCCCGCAATATTTTTATTGCGGGCTTTTTTATTTAGAAATTTACTGGCGTACGAATCATTATATGCGGCCGGAAAAATGGTTTTTGTGTTTTTATAGCGTCTTCTCTTCCACCAAATCCAAAAAACCTTATTAGCACCTCATTGTTGCAAATAAGGCTTTTGGCTTTCTCAGTAACGCTTTATCTAAAAAAACATTATCTATAAATAATTAAGAGAATTGGTATGTCTCCTGCGGCTGCAGTGATCAAGCATTACCAAATTGTTTCCTGTTTGGGGCAGGGCGGTTTTGGTAAGGTTTTTGAAGCCTGGGATAGCAAGTTGCAAAGGAGTGTGGCCATTAAATGCTTGAATGCAGATGGAATGCTATCACCGGCAGCGGATTTATTGCGTGAAGCGCGTATGGCCGCTTCACTCAATCATCCTGCTTTTGTAAAAATCCATGCGCTGGAAGATGATGACAATAGCCAGGCTATTGTTATGGAATTGATTAAAGGCGAAACCCTAAAACAGGTTATCGTTAATCAAACGGGTGTTAATCAAGCTCGCGCAATTCAACCTAACGGAAACCCATCCAGCGAAAATCAGTCCGACGAAAATCAATCGCGCACAAATCAGGCGATAAATATCATTTGCCAAATCGCCGAGGCGATGCAGCAAGCCCATGCTCTCGGCTTAACCCATGGCGATTTAAAGCCATCCAACATTATGTTGGAGCCCTCCGGCGCAATTCGTATCCTGGATTTCGGTTTGGCCAGCAAGGCTGATCTGGAAGCCACCACCTCCATGTTGCAACAAGACCCGCAAGGCACTATCGCTTACATGGCGCCGGAGCGCTTGCTCGGCGCACCACTCGCGCCGCAAATTGATATTTACGCACTCGGTGTAATTTTTTACGAGCTATTAACTGGCCAGCGCCCCTTCGCTGAATTAAATGGCTTAGGGCTCGCAGCGGCTTTGGTGCAATCCTCATCGGATCAATGGCATTACGCGCAGGAATTATCGCCCAAACTAATCCACATCATTCGCCGCATGACGGCCAAGCAAGTGGCGCAGCGCCTATCGTCAATGGCTGATGTGTTGCTGCAACTTGATGCGCTTGAAAATGACGCTAATCCTGAAAACAGCGCGTTTGCTGAAAATAAATTGCCACTGCCTGAAGTTACAATCGCGCCCGAATCCAAAAAAAGATCATCTAAGCAATCACGCAATAAGCAGCTAAAAAGCGCTGTATTACTACTCCCTAGTAGTAGTTGTCTGCGTTGCATTCGGCGGCTGGATAACCCGCAATTATTTATG
>DATIDX010000075.1:0-4045 GCA_035456025.1 Cellvibrio sp.
AATTATTTTAATAAAAACAGAAACATTGACATCGGGTACAACCCCACCCGAAAGCAGGTAAATATCATGGCTACTTTGAGCATCCGCCAACAATGGTTGGTCTGTTCCGCATTAGTTGTTGTTCACCTTATCCTTTATGTATTGGCGCCGGCCTGACACCGGTTCTCACTCCATAAATTGTTTAAGCGCTTTATCGCTAACCCCTCGCTTGTTGTTGCAGCGAGGGGTTTTGCTTTTTAAGCCTAGGAGAAATCCCCATTTGGGAAATAAGTGTTTGATTCGCCAGTCTTTATCGCCCAAGTACGCAAAAACCGGCTAAGGTAGTCGCAGTACGGATAAAACGGCGAGGCACAGCACAGTGATTGGACTCAAGGCATTTTTCAAACTCGAAGCCGCCAGCGGCATTTTGTTAATCGCAGCGGCGATCCTTGCGCTGGTCGCAGCCAATAGCCCGCTCAAGGTCTTTTATGACCAGCTGCTATCGACCGATGTCGTCGTCGCCATCGGCAGCTTTTCCATCGACAAACCGCTCTTGCTATGGATCAATGATGGCCTGATGGCCCTGTTTTTCCTGACTGTCGGCCTGGAATTAAAACGCGAAATATTGGTTGGCGAACTCAACCAGTTATCCAAGATTGCGCTGCCCGCGATTGCGGCGGTGGGCGGCATGCTGGTTCCGGCACTCGTCTATATATTAATCAATCGCGACGACCCGATCGCGCTACGCGGCTGGGCGATCCCCACCGCGACCGACATTGCCTTCGCCTTGGGCATCCTCGGGTTGCTGGGTTCACGCATTCCCGCAAGTTTGAAGATTTTCCTCGTATCTTTGGCGATCTTCGACGATATAGGCGCGATCATCATTATTGCGCTCTTTTATACCGACAGCCTTTCGCTCACCGCCTTCAGCTTTGCCGCCGCCGGTATAGCGTTACTCGCGCTGCTGAATTACTTGGGGGTGATGAGCAAGGCAGCCTATCTTTCCATCGGCTTGCTGATCTGGGTGAGCCTGCTCAAGTCGGGCGTGCATGCGACCCTAGCAGGCGTGGCCATCGCCATGTGCATCCCCTATAAAGGCGTGGATGCTGAGGGCAGGGTGCAGCAGCCAATGCAAGATGTGGAGCATGGCCTGCACGGCCTGGTGGCTTTTTTCATCCTGCCGGTATTCGCCTTCGCCAACGCCGGCCTGTCGCTCGCGGGCCTCAGTTTTAACGATGTTTTCTCGCCTGTTTCGCTCGGGATTTTGCTTGGCTTGTTCCTCGGCAAACAGCTGGGAGTGATGCTCTTCACCTGGCTCGCGGTAGTGCTCAAGCTGGGCAAATTGCCAGCCGATGTCAGCTGGTCGCAGGTCTACGGTGTCGCGGTGATCTGCGGAGTGGGGTTCACCATGAGCCTCTTTATCGGCTCCCTGGCGTTCCAGAATCCGGGCGAGACCGCCGGCATGAGCGACCGTTTAGGCATATTGGCGGGCTCGTTTTTATCGGCACTGCTGGGTTATGTGTGGCTGCGGTATATGGCCAAGCCGAAGGTGGCTGTTCAGTGATAACTCCGCTTTTGCAATTTCTGTACACTAAGCATACAATCAAGGCGCGACAATTTGTCGCAAATTGCAATCAAGAGCGCCAATTAACTACAACAGCGGGTGAAACATGGCTATCAGCGTACGTTTGGATGAGACCTTCGTTGAAGAAGTACAAATCCACGCCGAAGCGGCAAAACGCTCGGTGCCCAAACAAATTGAACATTGGGCGGAAATTGGCAGAATCGTGGAAGACAATCCCGATTTAACTTACGCTTTTATCAAGGATGCGCTACTGGCGACAGCGGAAATCAACGCAGGAAAGGCGACCCCCTATGTCAGACGCACAAAATCCGGCAATTGAGATTTACGAATCGCCCACCTTTAAAAAAGCCTTCAAGCGCCTGAGCGAAGCCCATAAAGACCTGGTCGATGACGAGATAGGCAAAATCGAACAAAACCCCGAATTGGGCGAGCGCAAAAAAGGCGACCTTGCCCACCTGTGGGTACATAAATTCAAACTGGACGGCAGGGAAACACTGCTCGGCTATTCCTGGCAAGCACAGCGGCTGGAACTATATCTCCTCAACCTCGGGCCGCATGAAAACTTTTACCAGGAATCCAAAAATCGCCGTGATGCGGATTTGAAGTTGATGGAGTAGTGCAAATCAACAGTCATGGCAGGAAAAAACCTGAGTTTAACTTGCTAAAAGGAGCTCCTATGAACACCCACGAAAAACTCAACTACGTCGAATTTCCCGCGCGCGATTTACCCGCAACCAAAACCTTTTTCTCGGCAGTATTCGGTTGGGAGTTTGTCGATTACGGGCCTGATTACTCAGCATTTTCCGACCAGGGTTTGGATGGCGGTTTTTTTAAAGCAGACCTTTGTAGCCAAACCAGTCATGGTGCTGCGCTGTTGGTTTTTTACAGCGCGGATATTCAATCCACGCTGCAAAAAGTTACCGATAGCGGCGGCACCATCAATAAGCCGTTGTTTGATTTCCCCGGCGGTTGGCGGTTTCATTTTACCGAGCCGAGCGGCAATGAATTTGCGGTCTGGTCGGAAATTAAAAAGTAATTGATAACGGTTACATGTTTAAAATGAAAAAAATGTAATCGTTTTTATTATCATTTTTAGAATTTTTGTCACAACAAATGGCTTAAATCGCAAATCCCGCCATTGACGCCCCCCTTGATCAAGTTCAAGATTCCCGCCCTGAATAAGTATAAATAGCAAGCAACTGTTAGTGTTCCGCCGCTGTGCTCTGGTCGCTCCCGAGCGATTCCGGTTTTACCGTCATCAGGAAGATTCCCAAAAAGGGCTGCATAGCCCAACAGCTGTAATTGGCGTATGTCCTGCCTGCGCTATCGGTTTTTTCGGTCACTATCCACCGACTCTGGCGAACGAGATGTTGGCCGGTTGAGTGCTGTGTTGTTGGTGACCCCATCTGCGCATCCGTCCGGTGTATTGATCCGCTGTCGCCGCCGGCGACAACATTCCAATAACAATGATGTATTGACGACCCATAAGGTAATCACAATGAAATCCAGGATTATTTCCCGCCGCATCGGCCAGTACGCGGTAGTTACCGCGGCCGGTACGCTGCTCGCCTGCGCCGTGCAGGCCCAGACACTCGGTGCCAACCTCGCAATCACCGGCCCCAGCGCCGGTGCCGATGGTTCCGGTTTTGATAACACCAAACTCGTGCGCGATGGCAGTGCCGCGACCGCGACTCAGGCGACTGGCACCAGTAACCAGCGCGTATCGGTGAAGTGGGGCAGTGCCGTCACTTTTAATACCGTGATCCTGCGCGAGTTGGGCAGCAAGGTTACGACCTGGAGCCTGATCGACAATGACAGCGGCGCGGTGCTGGCCACCGGTACCGGGATAGGCACCGAGCGCGTACTCAACCTGGGTACCCGCAGCGCGAAAAAAATTAACCTGATCGTGAACGCGAGCAGCGCACCGGCGATCGCCGAGATCGAAGTCTATAACGCGACTGGTGCACTAACCTCCAGCGCAGCAGCCTCTTCCAAAGCGCCAGCCTCCAGTGTTCCGGCAAGCAGCGCGGCCACTTCGGTAGTGGCGGTGAGCAGCTCATCAGTCACCACTACCACTGGCCAGCAGTGCAACTGGTACGGCCAGGGCCTGTGGCCAATCTGCGCGACCAATACCAGCGGTTGGGGCTGGGAGAACAACGCCAGCTGTATCGCCGCTGTGACCTGTGCGGCACAACCGGCTCCTTACGGCATAGTGGGTGGCTCATCGTCAGTTGCACCAAGCAGTGTTCCGGCAAGCAGCAAATCTTCTGTAGCGCCAAGCAGCACTCCAGTGTCTTCGGCGGCACCGAGCAGCGTGCCTAAATCCTCGGTAGCGCCGAGCAGTGCGCCCAAGTCTTCAGTGGCGCCGAGCAGCACTCCCGCATCAAGTAAATCCTCCAGCAGTGTCGCTTCTTCTGATGGCGTTATCCGTCCGGCCAAGATGGAAGGTTTCGCGGCCCATGCCGGCGTAACCGGTGGCCA
>DATIDX010000076.1:0-4955 GCA_035456025.1 Cellvibrio sp.
TTACCAGCCGCCCTACAGCTATAACGCCATGCCGACGGTGGATGTGAAAACCCACGTAACCACCTATGCGGGTCGCAACAAGATCACCAGCTGTTTGAATCTGCCGCAGGTGAGTTCGTCGTCATCCAGTAGTAGTGATTCTTCCAGCTCCAGCAGTGCGGCGCCAACCGCGTTGATTGCAGAAGAATTTAATGTGGATAAAACCACCTTGTTCAGTGCTGCTTACAAAGCGATTTCAACTGACGCAACAGCTGCTTTGTATTTTGTTACGGGTACTAATACCGGCATTACCATCGCGAATAATGAACTGACCATTGCAGGTGCGCGGTTTTCAATCGGCAATCGGCCGCCGCGCACAGCAACAGTTGCAACCGATACATCCGTGAATGGTGATTTTGATTTAAGCCGACCCTATAAAATTAGCTTTAAAGTTGTAGCTGGTTCAGGTACTGCCGGTAAGAAAATGCAAGTGTATGTCGATAACAACACGAGTGCAGCGGGGAGCTCGCTGCATGGTTCAGGTTCGAAAGTCTGGGAAGCAGAGGCGGTGTCATTAACCGCTGGGCAGGTGGTGGAGATTACGCCAACCATCGGCACAGCAACCTCGTTCATTCAACTTCGAACGGAAACGGGTGCGAGTACCACCATTGATGATTTGAAGTTGGAGTACTTACCTTAAAGTACAAACACGCCCGGCACCCCCGGGCGTTTTTTTGAATGATGACACTAGCCCAGAGCATCCGATAAACATTCCCTCAGTGTCGATCCATTCGGTCGAACCGCGTTCGGCTAACCGCAGCTTTTGTCCTGTGCCTGAAAATGCCGCGCACAGCTGTTTTCTCCCAGAAGCCGGTCAACCGGCTCAATAGTCATCGGCAGTAGTAATTGGTCTTGATAGCAGGGGAAGCGCTGCGCTGATCGCAGCAAGGTTTCCAGTGCAACAATAAAAATTAAATCGATTATCAGGAATTAGTAATGAAAACTTCTATTGTGACCACCGCCTTGTTCAGCCTGGTGCTGACGGGTTGTGGCGGCGCGGGCGGCGATACGCCGTCCACCAATAATCCATCCAGTTCGTCTGCGGCCACCTCGACAGTACCGGTTTCGTCTTTAGCGAGTTCGATACCGGCAACATCGGCGGCAGCCACCAGCGCCGCTCAATCTTCAGTGGTAATAATTACCAACAATTCATCGGCGGATAGCAGCCCTGCAGCGGCGGTTTCCAGTTCAGCAGTGAGCAGCAGCGACATAGTGGTGAGACCCTCATCGGCCCGCACCAGCACTCCGGCTGCCACGTCCAGCTCCACGCAAGTAACCAGTTCTAAACAGGCAAGCAGTTCTAAACAGGCAAGCAGTTCGCAACAGCTCACCAGTTCTGCCCAGGCAAATAGCAGCACGCCAGCGGTAGTCGCAATCCGTCCGGCCAAGATTGAAGGCTTCGCGGCGCACGCGGGTGTGACCGGCGGCCAGGGAGGGGAAGTCATTACCGTCAGTACCGGCACCCAATTAAATGCCGCGCTCTGCGCCGCCCGCGCGACTAAAACTACGCCTATCGTGATTATGGTGAATGGCACCATCAACCACAGCAACACCACCGCCCAGGGCTGTAATACCCAGGCGGACGTGATTGAAATAAAACAGATGAGCAACGTCTCGATTATCGGTATCGGCGCCAATGCGCTGTTTGATGAAATCGGCATCCATGTGCGCGACTCCGCCAACATCATTATCCAGAACGTTCACGTGCGTAACGTGAAGAAAAGCGGTACGCCCATCTCGAATGGCGGCGATGCTATCGGCATGGAAACCGATGTCGACCGGGTGTGGATCGACCACAACTGGCTCGAAGCCTCGGGCGGTGAAAAAGACGGTTATGACTCGCTGATCGATATGAAATCCGGCGTGACTAACGTAACGGTTTCGTACAACAAGTTTAACGATTCCAGCCGCGCAGGCCTGGTGGGTTTCACCGATAGTGACGTGAACAACAACATTACTTTCCACCACAACTGGTACAAAAATATCCAGCAGCGCACACCGTTAATCCGCAACGCGCTGGTGCATGTGTACAACAACTACTGGTCCAACGACGACATCACCCACATGATCCACGGCATCAATTCGCGCGCGAATGCGCGGGTGTTGGTGGAGAGCAATTATTTCTACAACACCAATAATCCGCTGATCGCATCGGACGATTCCGCTACCGCCGGCTGCTGGCAAACCAATAACGACAACACCGTGCTGCCAACAATTTATTACAGCCGCACAGTAGGCAACGGCGCCTTGGTGGTACCGGCAATAGTGGATGGCCAATTGCAGTCTACTTGCGCCGTGACTGTGCCTTACAGCGTTGAACTTGATCCCTCAGCCAACCTGCCTGAAATCGTAATGGCGAATGCGGGTGTAGGTAAGATTGTGACCGGCTTCGAGGGCAGCAGCTCCAGTGCCAGCTCATCGACTGCCACCAGTGCAGCCGCATCTGCAGTTGCCTCCTCGGTGAGGAGCAGTATGGCAGCGAGCAGCAGCTTTTCTGCACCCGGGGCACCGGCCGTGATTGAGGAAAACTTTGGCCTGGATAAAGCTTTGCTGTTCAGCGCGGCCTACCAAGCTATTTCGACTGATGCCTCGGCGGCGCGCTACTTTATTACCGGCGGCAGCAGCGGAATTACCATCAACGATAATGCACTCTCCCTGGTCGGCGGTCGCCTCAGCATTGGCCATCGCCCACCGCGCGCTAGTACCCTTGCCGGCGATACCAGTGCCAACGGTGACTTCGACCTGAGCCGCCCCTACCGCATCAGTTTCAGCATTGTGGCGGCCTCGGGCGCGGGCAAGGTGCAGGTGTATATCGATAACAACACCACCAGCGCGGGCAGTTCTATCCACGGTTCCGCCTCCCGGGTGTTTGATGCAGTGGCGAGCAGTTTGACCGCTGGCCAGCGAGTGCAAATTACGCCAGCAGTGGGTACGTCCACGTCGTTTATCGCCCTGCGCACCGAGAGTTCCGCCACAGTGGTGATTGATAGCCTGCTTGTGGAATATCTCGATGGCGCTGGTGCTTCTTCAAGTGCGGGCAGCAGCCTGGCGGCGGGCAGCCAATCCAGCCAGCTGCCGACGAGTGCGCCGGCCAGTTCATCCGGGGCGATTGGCAGTGCGGGTAATTCCAGCTCATCCTCCAGCGCGCCTTATATCCCGGTCACCGCTAACCTGAGCGCGGACTGCATCAGCCTCGCTACCAACCCATCGGTTAACTGGCGCGCTACTGGGCTGCAGACCGACCAGGAAATCGTGGAGTGCCTCTATCAATCGCTCGGCCGCCCGGTCGGTTACGGTGAAAATGCCCTGGGCGGTTACGACCCCAACGGCAACAGCAAACTCACCATCATCACCAAAAATACTGGCACCTCGGTGGAGCAACAATTACTGGATGCCATTAGTGGCGAGGCGCACAACTGGATAGTGTTCGACAAAATCGATTTCGCCCAAGCATCGGAAATCGGTATGTACCGTTTGGGCTGTAGCAACGCGACTGTGCAATCGATTTTGGGCGCCACCGAAGCCGAGTGCGTGAATTACCAGCAATGGTGCGCCAATAACAGCGTCAGCGAAGCGGCCTGTGTGACCACCTTCTTTAACACGGCGATGAACAAATCCAACAACCCGATCCGCAACCCGGTAATCGGCTCTAACAAAACTATCGACGGCCGTGGCAGCGAGGCTTACTTCCTGTTCAGTGGGTTTGCGATTGGCAAAGACTCTGAAGGTTCGCCCGTGCAGACCGCGCAAAGTGTGATCATGACCCACCTGAGCTTCAAGGGCGCCGGCCACACCGAAGACCATTATGTCGACCCGGATATGATCCGCTCCACTGGCGCATCGCACGACATCTGGATCCACAAGAACACCTTCGATACCACCGGCGATTCGGCGTTTGATGTGAAGGTCGGCGCGCACAATATCACCATGTCGTTCAACCGCCTGGTGAATGTGAAGCGCGCGGTGCTGCACGGCTCCAGCGACGACCACGAGATCGACACCCAGATCACCACCACCATGCACCACAACGCTTTTGTCACCACCGATGACAGCTACACGCTGCTGGGCAACACCCTGCGCCGCGTGCCCTTGTTGCGCCACGGCAAAACCCACATGTTCAACAATGTGTTTGTGAATTACCGCAACCAGATTTTGAGCGCGCGTGTGGGTGGTAGTGTGTTCCTGGAGGACAATGCCCTTGTCACCAACATCAGCCATAAGGAGAAGAGCACTGTGGCTGCCTCGTTGGATGAGATCCTCAGCAACCTGATCAAGAGCGATGCCATTAGCGGCGGCAACCTGCGCAATGACCGCAACTTCTTCTGGTTTGGCAGCGGCAGCTGTGTGGTAGACCAAACTACCCAGCGCCAGCTCACCCAAACCAATGGCACAGTGGCCGACCTGGCGCAAAACTACGGCGCCGCCTCGCTCAATATGATCAACGGCTGGCGTTTTGCCGCCGGTCAGGATTTGATCGATTACGTTGCGCTGACCGCCGGCAAACATGGCGATGTGCCATTTAACTCGCCGCTCTCGCCTGACCGGATCTATATGGAGGCGCTGTCGCCCACCAGCTGCCAATAAGTAACAAGTGGTAACAGCAAAATTACTTGTAGTAACAGCAAAAGGACTTGCTGCTGGCCTTATAATTTATCTGATAAATAAAGTGGGAAAGTTGGCGCTTTTTTCATCAATTGGTCTTTTGTATCTTTTTGTAATTATGGTATATCTGGCACGTCAATAGGGATTTGCAGTGGTTTGCCTTAATCAGCTCGCAAGTTTCGGTAACGAACCTGTGCGTTGGTTGCAAATTATTTTAATAAAAACAGAAACATTGACATCGGGTACAACCCCACCCGAAAGCAGGTAAATATCATGGCTACTTTGAGCATCCGCCAACAATGGTTGGTCTGTTC
>DATIDX010000077.1:0-11748 GCA_035456025.1 Cellvibrio sp.
GGGCCGCTGATGTTGATTTCCCTATCGTTCCACTGCATTTGCCCAGAGTCGGGTTTAACTACGCCGTAAATCATTTTCATCAGGGTGCTTTTACCTGCGCCATTTTCGCCAAGCAGCGCATGGATTTCACCGGGTGCAACCTGCAAGCTCACCGCATCGTTGGCAATGCAGCCGGGATACACCTTGGTCAGGGCAAGCAACTCAAGGCGCATCGCCTTCTTCTCTGCCATAGATCATCGCTCTCGTGGTGATATCAGGTTCTGGATGTAAACCTGACTAACTGGACAAAAAGATATCGAGCATTGAGCAAGTTGTATGCCATTGCCCTCGCAAACAGGGCGCTGGCAAAAAACCAACAAAAAATTGTCCAGATGGCCAGACTTTTGCTTTGTGGGTTGCAGTGGAAATGGTTTTGCGAAAATCAGCTATAACCAGTTAAGGCTATTTGTTGGCGTGGGGGAAGAAATCTGTGCGGTTTGTGGTGAACAATATTCCAGTGGAATTGACGGATGTGGCAGCGGATATGACCCTGCTGCAGTATCTGCGCGGTGTGCAACACCTGACCGGCACCAAAGAGGGTTGCGCCTCCGGTGACTGCGGCGCCTGTACGGTATTGGTTAGCCGCCAAGGCACGCCCGGCTTGGTCTACAGTGAAGCCAATGCCTGTATCCGCTCGCTCGGCAGCCTGCAGGACTGCCATATTGTGACGGTGGAAGGCCTGTCATCGCCGCAGGGAGAAATGCACCCAGCGCAGGCGGCGATGGTTGAGTGCCACGCCTCCCAATGCGGTTTTTGTACGCCCGGATTCGTGATGTCGCTGGCGGGATTATTATTGTCTCGCGGAGATGAGCTTGTGCAAGCTGATGCCGACACCCAGCGCGTCGCCGTGATTGATGCCCTGTCCGGCAATTTGTGCCGCTGCACCGGCTATCGCCCGATTATCGAAGCCGGAATTGCCTCGCTTAAAAAACCTGCCTTTGTGGCCAGTTGTGTGCAAAGCTGGGAGCCTTATGCACCTTTAACGGGCAGTAATACTGAGTCGGTGAACACGCATAATAGAATCCTGTCCGATGGCGCCAGCGGTTATTGGCAGCCGCATAGCGAAGCCGGGTTGCAGCAATTGCTGGGCGAATATCCGCACGCACGCCTGATCGCCGGTGGTACGGATTTGATGTTGGAAGTGACCCAGCAATACAAAAGCCTGCCGCAGTTGATTGATCTCAATCGCATTGAAAGCCTCTGTGAAATTATTATTAATGACGCAGACGTTAGCCTCGGTGCGGCGGCGAATTACAGCGCGGTGGAGCAAGCGCTGCACAGTATTTCCCCGGAATTTGTCGCGCTGCTCGGCCGTTTGGGGTCGCGCCAAATTCGCAATTGCGGAACTCTGGGAGGCAATATTTGCAACGCCTCGCCCATTGCCGATACGCCGCCGTATTTTTTGGTGCTGGAAGCGGAGTTGGAAATAGCTAACCAACACGGCCATTATCGGCGCGAATTGCTGACGGATTTTTATCGCGGCTACAAACAGACCACACTGGCGGCGGGTGAATATCTCGCGCGCATTCATATCGACCGCGCGCAACTCGCACGGCCGCTGAAATTGTTTAAAATCACCAAACGCTATGAAGATGATATCTCGGCGGTGATGGGCGCGTTTTGTTGGAGCGGGTTAACAGCGAACCAATTTAAAATTGCCTTCGGTGGCATGGCGGCCATTCCCAAGCGAGCCAGTGTAACGGAACAGTTTTTATCGAATCAGTTTTGGTGTGATGACGGTGAGGTAAACGAAGACATTCTCACGCAGGCATGCGATTTATTGTGCGGCGAATTTTCTCCGCTCAGCGATGTGCGCGCGAGTTCTGCGTATCGCATGGCCATGGCCTGCAACCTGCTCAAAAAAGCCTGCTACGAATTTGCCGCCGAAGTATCGGGTAAAGCAATTGAAGCGAGGTTGTTTAGCCATGCGTAGAATTGTGGTTAATTCCGAATTATCGCCCGCTCTGGATGCCGAAAAAAATGCGCACGCTGGTGGCGGTGTGGGTCAATCCATCGCGCATGAGTCAGCACACAAACATGTGCGCGGCACGGCTGAATATGTGGATGATTTACCGCTCTTGCCCGGCACTTTATTTGTAGCGACCGGCCAGTCGAGTAAGCCACATGCGCGTATTCGCGCACTCGATTTATCGGCGGTAAAAAACGCGCCCGATGTAATTGATGTGATTGTGCAAAGCGATATTCCCGGCAAGGTCGACGTCGCCCCCGTGTATTTTGGCGATCCATTACTCGCTGGCGAATTAGTTGAATTTATTGGTCAGTCGATTTTTGCGGTAGCGGCAACGAGTTTTGTTGCCGCCCAGCGCGCCGCCTTATTGGCAAACATTGAGTACGAAGAGCTGCCTGCACAACTCACTATCGCGGATGCGCTTGCAGCGGACAGTTTTGTGTTGCCGCAGCATCAATTATTGTTGGGTGACCCCGATGCGCAGATTGAATCGGCGCCGCATCAATTGAGCGGAGAAATTTATGTGCGCGGGCAAGAACATTTTTATCTTGAAGGACAAATCAGCGAAGCGCGCCTGACGGAAGATGGCGGTATCCATGTCATCAGCTCCACGCAACATCCCACGGAAATTCAAAAATTAGTGGCCGACGTTTTGGCGATTCCACTGCATTTGGTGGTGGCGGAAGTGCGCCGTATGGGCGGCGGTTTTGGTGGTAAAGAAACACAGGCCGCGCCGCTTGCATGCATCGCTGCATTATTTGCGCAGCGCAATCGGCGCCCGGTGCGCTACCGCATGCCACGCCGCGACGACATGGTACAAACCGGCAAGCGCCATGATTTTTTTAATCGCTGGCGCGCGGGTTTTGATAACGACGGAAAATTGTGCGGCGTGGATATGGTGCTCGCGGGCAAGTGTGGTTATTCGCCCGATTTATCCGAGGGTATTGTGGATCGCGCCATGTTCCATGCGGACAACGCTTACTTTTTAAATAGTGCACGCATCCTTGGTTTGCGCTGCAAAACCCACACGGTTTCCAATACCGCCTTCCGCGGTTTTGGTGGGCCCAAGGGCATGATGGCAATTGAAACTTTGCTCGAAGATATAGCGCGCAAACTAGGCAAAGATCCGCTCGATGTGCGCAAAGCCAATCTGTACCAACCCGGTGCGGATGAAACGCCTTACGGCCAAAAAATTGAACAGCATGTATTGCCGGAATTGATTGCGCATATCGAGCAAACATCAGATTATCGCGCAAGACGCGCCGCGATTACCGAATTTAATAACGCCCATCGCCATGTGAAAAAAGGCATCGCGTTAACGCCGGTGAAGTTTGGCATTTCATTTACCGCCAAGCACCTTAATCAGGCAGGCGCGCTCTTGCAAATTTATACCGACGGCAGCCTGTTGATAAATCACGGCGGCACAGAAATGGGGCAGGGGCTCTACACCAAAATCCAACAAATTGTTGCCAGTGCATTTGGCGTGAGTGTAACGCGCGTGATGGTGTCATCAACGCGCACCGACAAGGTTCCCAACACATCGCCCACCGCAGCGTCGTCCGGTACCGATTTAAACGGCATGGCTGCCCAAGATGCCTGCGATAAAATCAAAGCCGATTTAATTGCGTTTGCCTGTGATCTTTTTAATGTTACGCCCGATCATATTAGCTTTAAAAATGACCACGTGTTTATCGCCGAGCAGCAACTGGATTTTCCGGCGTTTATTAAAATAGCTTATCTCAATCGCGTTCCGCTTTCGGCCACTGGCTTTTATCGCACGCCAAAAATTTCCTACAACCGAGCAACGGCCAAAGGCCAACCGTTTTTATATTTCGCCAATGGTGCGGCAGTGTCGGAAATCATTCTGGATTGTTTAACCGGTGAATATAAAGTTGCACGCGTGGATATTTTGCACGACGTGGGCGTATCGCTAAACCCTGCAATTGATCTGGGCCAAATTGAAGGCGGATTTATCCAGGGTATGGGTTGGTTGACGACGGAAGAATTATTGTGGGATGAGCAGGGGCGCGTTATTTCCAATAGCCCGGCGAATTATAAAATTCCTACGGCGTTTGATATGCCGAAAATATTTAATGTCCAACTTTACGACCAACCGAATGCGGAAGACACCATTCATTTATCCAAAGCCGTGGGCGAGCCGCCACTCATGCTCGCGATTTCGGTGTGGGCGGCGCTGCGCGATGCGTGTAGCAGTACGACGAATTACCAATTCAGCCCGCGCCTGGATACACCGGCAACACCGGAGCGAGTTTATTGGGCGCTGCAAGATTGCGTTGCATTCAACAGTAACGCCGCCGTCAAGCTACATGCGACAGAGGAGAAATAATCATGTCATTACTCAACTGGTCGAATGCAATTCAATACTGCCAACAACGCGGCGATGCTTATGTCATCGCCACGATTATCAACACCCAGGGCTCAACGCCGCGCGATGGCGGCAGCAAAATGGTGATTACTGCCGCGACCACCTACGACACCATCGGCGGCGGCCAATTGGAATTTTTATTGGTGCAACAAGCGCGTGAATTGCTAGCGAAAAATAAAACCTGCCAGCTATTAAAACCCATCCCGCTTGCAGCCGAAGCCGCGCAATGCTGCGGTGGCAATGTCACGGTGATGCTGGAGTCGTTTGTTGCGTGTCGCTGGCAAATTGCACTCTTCGGTGCGGGCCATGTGTGTCAGTCACTGGTGACTATTTTGGCTGGATTACCCTGCCAGGTGCGTGTTATCGATAATCGTCCTGAGCTCATGGTTAATACATTGCCTGCGAATTGCCGCTATGAATTTCACGCTGATCCAACGGCGGCCATTGCGCAATTGCCGCAAGAATCATGGGTGGTTATTTTTACCCACGACCACAGTCTGGATTTTGCGTTATGCCAACAGCTGCTGCGCGCAGGCGAAAAACAGTTTGCTTATCTCGGGTTGATCGGCTCGCAAACCAAAGCGCTGCGTTTTCGCAAACGTTTGGGCGATGCAGGTTTTGTTGCAGCGGATATTGAAAAAATTTACAGCCCCATCGGCTTGCCGGAAGTGAAAGGCAAATTGCCAATGGAAGTGGCGGTATCCATTGCGGCGCAATTGCAGAGCCTTTATTACCAGCAAGTGCCCGCGACAAGTGCAGGCTCCAGTTCCTGGCGTGAAATAAAAACGCTCCTTCAAACCAAACAAGCGACGCATGTTTTGTGCGAATAAAAGCAAGCAGAGGATTGCAATAGAATGCATTTGGAAGAATTTAACCAGTTACCCGCAGTAGATGCTGTTAGCGCACTCTACGGTTGCTGTCACTGCCAAACCTGGGCTGAGACTGTCTCTGCCGCACGGCCGTTTGCCAGTGTTGATGATTTACAAACGCGCGCCCGGCAGGTGTGGTTGCAGGCGAACGAGGCGGAAATTCTGGATGCATTTTCCGGTCACGCGCGCATCGGTGATATCGAATTATTGCGCTCGCGTTATGCAGGCCGCGCAACTCAGGAGCAGGGGCAGGTATTGCACGCGAATGAACGTGTCATTCAGGATTTGTATCGCCTCAACAGAGAATACGAAGCTAAAAACGGGTTTATTTTTATTGTATGTGCGAGCGGAAAGTCGGCTGAGGAGATGCTGGGTTTATTGCAGGAGCGAATTGATAACTCGCGCCCGCTGGAATTGCTAAACGGCGCGCGTGAGCAGGGAGAAATCACCCGCTTGCGCATCGCACAATTAATTGATTCTCACTATTGATCCACACGTTAACTGCTACCCAATGGTCGGTGTAAGGAAAACAGATGATGAAAAAAGCCGCTATCACAACACATATTTTAAATCTTGAATCCGGTAAGCCTGCAGCGCAGGTACGTGTGGTTTTATATCGCGTTGATGATGATCAGCCAACTGCGAGGGCAACAACGGATAGCGATGGGCGTATTCTCCAATGGGATAACGAATTTGAGTTGCACGCGGGGGGGTATCGCTTGGAATTTGCAGTTGGCGATTGGTATGCGCAGCAAGCGCGCAGCAGTTTTTATCCCGACATTCAAATCAGTTTTAACGTGATTAATGTGCACGAGCATTACCACGTACCCCTGTTGCTCAATGCCTATGGCTATTCAACCTATCGCGGCAGTTAAAGTTTTTATCATGGGTATGATTTTATCGTAAGTATTTTTTGAGTGTTAAGGCTGGTTATGACTGCTTCTGCTGTGAGCGCATATCGTGCGCAAATTCTCCACTTTACTGCTGCCCCCGATCCGCTGACGGGCGCCGGTATTGAATATTTTAAAGATGGTGTATTGCTGGTAGAGCAGGGGCGCGTCAAGGCAGTTGGCAGCGCGGAAGATATAGCGCGGCAAGGATGGGATTTGCGGCAGTGTGATCATTTCCCCGAACATTTACTGATGCCCGGCTTTATCGATAGCCACATTCATTATCCGCAAACGAGTGTGATCGCTTCTTACGGTGAGCAATTGTTGGATTGGCTCAACAATTTTACCTTTCCCACCGAATTACAATTTTCTGATCCTGAATTTGCGGCGCTTGCGGCACAAGAATTTTTAAAGTTCCTGCTGCAAAATGGCACCACCACAGCGATGGTGTATACCACTGTGTTTGCACAATCGACCCACGCTTTTTTTGCTGCTGCTGAAAAAATGAACCTGCGGATGATCGCCGGTAAAGTGATGATGGATCGCAATGCACCTGCTGGATTATTGGATACTTCCGCCAGCAGCGATGTCGAGTGCCGTGAATTAATTAATGCGTGGCATAACACCCGGCGATTGCAGTACGCATTGACGCCGCGTTTTGCGCCTACCAGTTCACCGGAACAGCTGGCGGTAACGGGCCAGTTGTACCGCGATTATCCCGGCCTCTATTTACAAACCCATCTCTCGGAAAATCAGCAGGAAATTGCGTGGATAAAAACGCTTTATCCAGCCGCACGCGATTATTTGGATGTTTACGATCATTACGGATTACTCGGGCCGCGCAGTGTATTTGGGCACGGCATCCATTTGAGTGACGGTGAAGTTGCCCGTTTGGCACAAACACAATCGGGTATTGCATTTTGCCCGACATCGAATTTATTCCTCGGCAGTGGCCTGTTGAATATGGCGCGTTTGGAGGACGCAGGAATTCCGGTAAGTCTCGCTACTGATGTGGGTGGTGGTACCAGCTTTTCGCAATTACGCACCCTTGCTGAAGCTTACAAAGTATTGCAGCTGCAAGGGCAAAATTTGCATCCGTTAAAAGGGTTTTATATGGCCACATTGGGAAATGCACGCGCGCTGCAATTGGATAATTGCATTGGCAATTTTGAGAGCGGGAAGGAAGCAGATTTTATTCTGATTAATTTAGGTGCAACGCCTCTACAAGCGCTGCGGCAATCAACTGCCGTGGATATTTCGGAAAAACTCTTTGCGTTAATGACCTTGGGTGATGAGCACAATATCGCACGCGCTTACATTATGGGTAAGCTGGTATTTAGCCGCACCTGTAACGCACAGGGAGCATTAACATGGATGGATTAATTAGTAGTCTGGTATTGGAGTGGCTCAATCTTGCGTTTCGCTGGGTACATGTTGTTGCCGCTATCGCGTGGATAGGTGCGTCATTTTATTTTATTTGGTTGGATTTAAGTTTACGTGAACCCCCGCAATGGAAAATCGATAAAGGCGTAAAAGGCGACCTGTGGGCGATTCATGGTGGCGGTATTTATGAGGTCGCCAAGTACCATTTGCGCCCGCAAGAAATGCCGGTGAAATTGCACTGGTTTAAGTGGGAGGCTTACAGCACCTGGTTAACGGGCACTGGTTTGTTAATTTTAATGTATTACTTGCAAGCACAGACTTATCTGGTGGGGCACAACACTTTAATCCAGTCGCCGGGTTTGGCCATTATCGCAAGCGTTACGTTTATTCTCGGTGGCCAATTAATTTACGAATTGTTATTGCGCACACCTTTGGTCAAACGCGGTTTGGTCATTGCAGCAGCGCTGCTCACCATCATTACGCTTGCGAGTTACGTAGCGCATCAATTATTTTCGGCGCGCGCCGCGTATTTGCATGTGGGAGCGATGATCGCCACCTGGATGGCGGGCAATGTTTTTTGGGGCATCATGCCTGCGCAGCGCAAATTTGTTGCGGCCGTCAGTAATAACGAGGCACCAGATACTTGCGCCATGGCGTTTGCCAAGTTGCGCTCCACGCACAACAATTATTTAACCTTGCCGGTTATTTTTTGCATGCTCAGCAACCACTATTCGTTTCTCTATAGCCACGCTTATTCATGGTTGGTGTTGGTGGCGATTTGTGTGTGTTTGGCTTGGGGGCGTCACTTTTTTAATCTTAAACATTTGGGTGTGGTTAAACCGGTTATTCTGGTCACTAGTTTGCTGGGGATAATTGCCATTGCGATCATAATGTCGGTCACTGCATCTATTGGTAACTCCGCTGCGAGTAACAGTGCGAATAAAATCGAATCAGATTTGCAATCCGCTGTAATTGATGACGCAAAAATTACCCAGCTAGTTCAAGTGCATTGTGCTAATTGCCATTCCACATCACCATCGCAACCGGGTTTTAATGCGGCACCAGCGGGTTTGATTATTGATTCTGCTACGCAGCTCCAGGCACAAAAAATTCGTGCATTGCCTGCGTTGTATTCCGGTTATATGCCGCTCGGTAATTTTCATCAGCTGACCGAGCTTGAACGCAAAAGTTTAATCGATTGGTTAAATACCCAATAAGATTTATGTTAAGGAAATTGTATGGTTGCTTATGTGATCGTCGATATAGAAGTACACAATCCGGAAAATTATAAAGACTACCTCACGCAAATAACACCGACGGTATTTGCGTGCAAGGGGCGTTATCTGGTGCGTGGTGCACAGACGCAAGTTATCAGCGGCAACTGGCAACCCAACCGTTTGGTGGTGATGGAGTTTCCTGATCTTGCTACCGCCAACCACTGGGCGACTTGTGCTGAATACGCACCCATCCACGCACTGCGTAACGCCAATGCCAGTGCGAATATGATTATTGTTGAGGGCAGTGTGGATTTCACTGCAAGCTGATTCACTGAGCGGGATGAGTAAATTCACACTGCAAAAAAATCGGATTATTAATCGGTTCGATTTTACTTTTTAATCAACCGCTCAATCAATTCCCAGTGCTGCGGGAATATTTCCTGCAGTAATTCATCGGTTCCCAGCGTCATATCCGCGTAATCAAATCCCGGTGATACCGCTTCGCTAATCAAGCCGTAGCCGTGTTCGCCCGTTAATAATTCCGATGATTTCCAAATGCCGCCTTTTACCGTGAGCTGTAGTAATTCACCTTTGGTGACATCGCTGCCCATAATCACTTGTTCGAGTTTGCCGTCGGGATAAATCAGTGTGTAGCGAATTGAATCGCCTAAATGGTAGTAGTGCACAATGTCGGATTGGTTGAGATGAAAATGGCCGATGGGTGATTGGCTCGTGAGCATGTAAAAAATCGAGGTGAGGATAAAACGCTCGCCCTTATCGGTAGACAGTTTTGCGTAGTCATCGGCTTGGTAAGTGCGACGGAAAAATCCACCTTCAAGATGACCCGAGAGATTCAATGCTTTGGCAATTTCTTCTGCACTGGGTGTGCTAGTGGTGGTGTTCATGGCGTTGTTAGTGCTCGCGCTTTTTTGTGTTGTGCTGGTGGAGCTGCAGGCTAACAAAAAGCTGAGTGTTGCTGTAACAAAAAGGTGCGGTAAACCGTGAATTTTCATGCGATTGGTCATCTCTGTGCAGTGTAGTTAATGACATTCGTAGCGCGTCAGTGTTTGCGAGACGAAAAAGACTCTCTTTGAATCCCATCAATTTTAGTGCCATCAATAACAATAAACGCTGCGCAAAAAAAAGGAGCGGGCGAACCCGCTCAAGTGGGGCACTCATGAGAACAACACGAACTCGGTTAACAACTTAATTGGTTTTTTAGGCCGCCATAACGCCGATCAACAACGGGAAAGCGAGGTGAGATTAAAAGCTGTAGCGCACGCCCAACTTCAAGCGCCACACTGATGCTTCTGGCACGTATTCGGTCCAGTTTTTGGTGTTGGTGCCGCCAAAGCGTTCATCGTATTGGTATTGGCCGGTGGTGGCGTTGACGTCGTAATCCCACAGGGTTTGTTGCGGGAATTCCATGCGGCGCACCTGGCCTTTACTGCTGTCGATCAGGTTGAGCAGGTTGTCGATGGTGAAGTAAATGGTGCCGGTGTGGCCGTCGGCAAAACCGGGGATGTCTTGTTGCACACTCAAATCCAGATCCGTTACCCATGGTTGGGTGGTGTTGTATTTGGGTGAGTAACCGCCCGCGTAACCTTCCAGGCCGGCCGCTTGAACCACGGCTAACATGGCCGCGTATTTTTCCTCGTTAGTGGTAGCACCCGGCCATTGGCTGCCTGCCCAGTCGATATTGGTGTCGTTTGGACCGGTGGGGATATAAGGCAAATACACGTCGCTGTTTTGGAAGTCGCGTTGGTCGCCCAAGTCGTTGTCGTTAAAGGCGTCTAACGTCCAGCTTAATGGGCGACCGGAGCGGCGTTCAAAGGCGAGGTTGATGCGCGTTTCGTTCTCGCCAAACCAGTTGGCGGCGTAACCCAGATTGAATATAAAACGATGCTCGACTTCGTAATAAGCGTCGCCCACCAACTCCTCGTTGCGGTTTACGGTGACGTTGAAGTTGTAGTTGGATGCGGCAGTGGAGTTGGTGCCAGGGTTGACCTCGGTAATATCCTGATGGGTATAGGCAGCAAACATGTTGAAGCCGTTATCCCAGTCTTTTTGGATATTGGTCGTCCAGATAATACTGCGACCATCTTCCTCGGCATTGGTCAGCATCAGGTCGTAGTTGTTGGCGAGGCTGCCGGTGTAAATGCTTTCATAAATGATGCGTTCGCCATCGGCAGTGCGGCGTCTTTCTTTGCGTGAGGTATCTACCCAGAAGGAGGAGTTCTCTTTATCGATGTAGTTGAACTCGGTGCTCCATTGGTAGCCATCACCAATAAAGGGGATATTCAGTTCCTGATCCCAACCCAGTTGGAAGCGCCAATCGGATTCCAACTCATAGTCGGGATCGACATAGGCGGTACTGCCCGTGCCTTTGACCAGTGATGCCTCTACCGAATCGGGCACTTCGCTGAAAACAACATTGGCCGGGTTGGCGATGGCGGCGTTGGTTGCGGCAGTTGGGGCAGCAACCAAAGTGATGCCATCGTTGGTGAAGGAGTTGGCGAGCCAGACGTTAGGCTTGCCACCGCTAAAGCGGCCGATACCACCGCGCAGGGTCATGGTCTCGTTCAAGTCCCAGTTGAAGTTTACACGCGGCAACAAAATGTCCAAGCCATCCAGATTCTCGGTATTGCTGTAACCATAGGTGCTGACGAAACGGGCGTTTTCGGCAGGAACATCATCTGACGCAAGCTGCTCATAACGCAGGCCGAAGGTGAGCAACAAGTCCGGCGTTACCGCCCAGCTGTCTTCCGCGTAGAGCGCATGGGTGGTGCGTTTGGCGCTGTAGGCCAAGTCGTCGGCATTGTTGGTGTAGGCGTTGCGGTAGGCATAAAAGTTAGGCTTTTTCGCGGCAAAATCAGCCAGGTTGGCGAATTCCCAGACGCCATCGGTGTACTGGCCGAACAGATTGTAATAGGTCACGCTCTGGCCCTGGTAGCCAAACCGCAGTTTGTGGTCGTCTAATAAGTAGGTGCCGTCC
>DATIDX010000078.1:0-4725 GCA_035456025.1 Cellvibrio sp.
GGCGAGCTCGCGGCCACGGAACTTTAACGTTACCTTGGCCTTATCCCCATGCTCCAGGAAGCGCATCAGAGCCTTTAGTTTGACCTGATAATCTGCTTCCTCCGTCCCTGGGCGAAATTTCATTTCCTTCACTAGCTGCTGCTTTTGCTTCTTCTTGGCAGCGGCCTTGGTTTTTTTGATTTCAAACAGATGCTTGCCGTAATCCATAATCTTGCAGACTATTGGATCGCTATCCGCAACGATCTCTACCAAATCAAGTGTCGCAGCTTGTGCTTGGGCGAGAGCCTCACTTAGCGCTACGATACCGACTTGTTCACCTTCCGCATTGATTAAGCGAACTTGTTTAGCTTCGATTTGATCGTTGATCCGCGCCTTTTTAGAGTTTCCTTTGGCTGCGGGAGCGTTATCTCGTTTGATAGTTGTATCTCCAAATAATTAATAGGAACGAATCTGGCATTTTTACGTTTATTAAGCAGAAATATTTCTGCCTCGACGCGCAATATCGGCGGTCAAGTGCGCGATGAAAGCCTCCAGAGTCATTACACCCAAATCTTGTCCGTCCCTTGTGCGAACCGCAAGTGATTGATTTTCAACCTCTTTATCGCCAATGACGAGCAGGTAGGGTACCCGCTGAATTGTGTGCTCGCGGATTTTAAAGCCGATCTTCTCATTTCTCAAGTCCGGAATGACGCGGACCCCCTGTTCGCGCAAGGCTTTTTCGACCGTTTTAACGTAATCAGCCTGATTGTCGGTGATGTTCATGACCGCAACCTGGGCTGGCGCCAACCAAACCGGAAAAGAACCTTCATAGTGTTCGATCAGGATTCCAAGGAATCTTTCGAACGAACCGAGGATAGCACGATGCAGCATTACCGGGCGCTTACGGACATTGTCATCGGCCACATATTCCGCATCCAGACGCTCAGGCAATACATAATCCAGTTGGATAGTACCGCACTGCCAGGAGCGACCCAGAGCATCCTTAATTTGGTATTCGATCTTCGGACCATAGAAAGCGCCTTCGCCCGGCAACTCTTCCCATTCCAGACCGGCAGCGCGCAACGCAGTGCGCAGCCCCTCTTCCGCCTTATTCCAGGTTTCCAAAGTACCGGCGTACTTCTCCGGACGCAGGGACAGTTTTACGGCGATATCGGTAAAGCCGAAGTCGTCATAGATGGACTTGAGCATTTGGTTAAACGAGGCAACTTCACCGACTACCTGCTCTTCAGTACAGAAGATATGCGCATCATCCTGCACAAAACCGCGCACACGCATAATGCCGTGCAACGCACCTGAAGCCTCATTGCGATGGCACGAACCAAACTCTGCCAAACGCAGCGGCAAATCTTTGTGTGAACGCAGGCCGTGATTAAAGATCTGGATATGACCCGGGCAGTTCATCGGCTTGACCGCAAAGTCGCGTTTTTCTGACTCAGTGGTAAACATGTTGTCGCGATAGTTCTCCCAATGGCCGGATTTCTCCCACAGGGTGCGATCCATAATCATGGGCGTTTTTACTTCTTGATAACCCCAATCGTTTTGCTTGGTGCGCATGTACTGTTCGATCTGCTGCCACAAAGTCCAGCCTTTGGGATGCCAAAACACCATGCCCGGCGCTTCGTCCTGAAGATGGAACAAATCAAATTTCTTCGCCAGTTTACGATGATCGCGTTTAGCCGCCTCTTCGAGCAAATTCAAATAGGCTTTTAACTGCTTGGCATCCGCAAACGCAGTGCCGTAGATACGCTGCAACATTTTGTTGTTGGAGTCGCCGCGCCAGTAGGCGCCGGAGGTGCGCATCAATTTAAAGTTCAAACAGAAGCGCATGTTAGGCACGTGCGGGCCACGGCACATGTCAACGTATTCTTCGTGGTGATACAGACCCGGCGTTGCATCTTTAGGCACGTCGCGATCCAGGATCTCCAGCTTGTAAGTCTCGCCGCGCGCGGTGAACACATCATAGGCTTCCTGCCAGCTGACTTTCTTTTTCACTACGTCATATTCGGTTTTCGCCAATTCCAGCATGCGCGCTTCCAGACGGGTGATGTCCTCGTCGGTCAGCTTCTGCTCAAGGTCGATGTCGTAATAAAAACCGTTGTCGATGGTTGGGCCGATAGCCATTTTCACATCGGGAAACAGTTGTTTGATCGCGTGACCGAGCAAGTGCGCACAGGAGTGGCGAATAATTTCCAAACCGTCTTCGTCTTTGGGGGTAAAAATCACCAAGTCCGCATCTTCAGTGATCAAGTCATGTGCATCGACACGCTGGCCATTGACACGGCCACCGAGTGTGGCCTTAGCCAAACCAGCACCGATAGACGCTGCAACTTCATAAACAGATACGGGATTTTCGAACGGACGTTTGGAGCCGTCGGGGAGAGTAATAACAGGCATGATGTATCCTTTTTCAGTGGTGACCCCTACGAAAGGTCACATGACTTATCAATAAACAGAAAAATGGGTAAATAGTACGGAAAAGCCGAATCCCACACCTACGATTGTGCGGGTCGGCGAGTATAGGGGAGCCTTGGGAGCAGAGGCAACCTCAGTACGATGACAAAACAACTAACCCATTTCGATTTGATGGAGAAATGCAATCCGACGCAGGCTGCTACCCAATCCCTGTGTTGGAGCAGCTACAGATAAGTGTTGGAAGCGAAGCAACTTTGGCCAAGCTATTTGATTTACGAAAGCTGCGATTAAAGTTGCCAAGCCAAGGTAATTGCGCCGAAATTTTTCCTTGCAGTCTGACTTTTATTGGGATCGGTATCGGACTGGTAAGACAGACAAATACTCGCGCGCTCCCATGAATAGGTAATGCCGGTCATTAAGGAGTATTGGTAGTGTTCCAGGCCTTCAGAGGCCGTTTTTCCGAATTCATTGCCATCGACAAGAATTTGGTTGTGCACATAATTTCCGGTACCGCCCAGATAAAAATACCAACCCTCAGACGCAGATACGGGAGTACTTATGCGGCTGGAAAGAAAACTCATGGTTGAATAGCTGCGCGCAAGATCGCTACCGACGCGGAAAAATAATCCCGCACCGGCGTGGGACTCCAGATTACCCACGGCCAAATCAGCCAAGAGCACAGTATCAAACCAATTGGAATCTTCGAATGAAAAACGCCAGATTGCCGTGCGCTGCAGCTGCCATACAAATTCATCATCCAACTGATATTCCCATCCTTTGGGTTGTTCAGCGTCAACTAGCTTATGCACAGCTTTTTGAACTTCCTCTGCGCCCGACGACGGCCCAACTATTCCTACCAGGGTAGCAACATGGTCAGCAAAATCGTCCTGCACGGCGACATAGCTGGCGCGCCAATACAATAGGCCTGCATAGGGCGCATCGGCAGGATCAGGTACTTCCTTGGCGATATCTTCTGGCGTCACCATCGCCTGCCCCACCGCATGCATTTTGTAGGAGTAAGTAGGATCGTCGCTCACCATCCAGGAAAGCGGCAGAGTGAGCAACGGCGGTTTGGTTAACTCCTCACCCGGTTCATTGCGTTGGCGCCAGGAAAAATAAATTCCGTTGGTGTAGCCGCCACCATCTTTACCAGCGAATACATCATTGTCCCAACTCGCAGAGATCCAGTTCAGCTCTGCAAAAGCTGACTGGCTGCCGAAGACCATCGCACCGGCCAACAGGCAGCGGGCCCAAATTGACAATCTTCCATTCAAACTTGCGCATTGTATTTTCATCTCGGTCTCCCAACCCTTAACAATTTTATTAAGCGCACCACCGGAATCGCGTTGCGCCATATACAGCAAAATGTCAAAGGATCTTAACTGCTTTAAATGCCAGTCTTCTGTTGGATAGTGAACGGATAAAAAAAGCCCTCACAATGGAGGGCTTGGGGGTTACGCGTGCGACAGGTTAATAAACATCGCGTCTATAGCGATTGGCTTCAATCAACCGCTGCAAATCATTTTCGCCCAATATTTCGATCAGGGCTTCATGCACACCTTTGCCCATGGCGAGACCGCCGCAAACATAAATCGCAGCACCGCGGTCCAGCCATTCGCACAATTGTTGTTGTTTGGAGACTAATACATTTTGCACGTAACCTTCACCGTCACGGGAATAAACTTCATCCAATTCCGTCAGGAAACCTGACGCTTGCCAGGCATCCAGCTCCTTCGCAAATAATCGATCCTTGCTGCGTTGCCGCTCGCCGAATATTAACCAGTTTTGCTGCAGGTCTTTAATGTATCGCTCGTGCAAATGCGCTCGCAGGCCGGCAATACCAGTACCCGCACCAATCAAAATCATCGGGCAATTTGTTAAGGGTGCATGGAACGATGAATTCGCACGAATACGGGCGAGTACTTTGCCGTTGATTTCTGCTGCGTCGGTCAACCAACCCGATCCCAAACCAAGCGTGCCCGCTTCCGTAAATGTCTGGCGTACCACCAGGTCCAAGCGGCTATCAGTTGCCAAGGAGGCGATGGAATATTCGCGATGCGGTAACACAGGATTATTCTGCGGCTTTATTTCCAAAATATCGCCCGCCTGCCAATGTGCATTACTCGTTTTAGGGGGCTGCAAGCTCACGCAATAAATGCCTGTGCCTACACTACCTTCGTTAAGCAATTCGCGTTTTTGTAAACTCCATTCTTCATATTCAGGCGCAGTCCAAACGGGAACATTTTCAACACCACTGATATCAGCAAGAGTTTTCTGCCAGATATGAATTGCCTGTTCATCGCCATTATCGAC
>DATIDX010000079.1:0-45403 GCA_035456025.1 Cellvibrio sp.
GCAATTTCGCTAGCACTTTTGTCGGCCATACTGCCCATTTTTTCGACCAACACGCTGCCGACCACAACGCCATCTGCCAAAACGGCAATAGCTTTTGCCGTTTCAGGATCTTTGATCCCAAAGCCTACACAAACAGGCAAATCAGTTAACTTTCCAAAACTATCCAGCTTCTCTTTAACTGCATTTACATCCAAATGACCCGCCCCCGTGACGCCTTTAAGCGAAACGTAGTAAAGGAACCCACTGGCATAAGCGGCGATCTTCTGCGCGCGCTCTACTGTTGTCGTTGGGGCCAAGAGAAAAATATTATCCAATCCATTGGCGTCAAGTTCGCCTTTTAATACAACAACTTCTTCCGGTGGCAAATCTACAGTTAATAGGCCGTCAACCCCTGCGCTAGCAGCTGCTTTGGCAAATTCAGCATAACCAAACCGCTCGACCGGATTAGCGTAGCCCATTAATACAATCGGAGTGGCGTTATTAGAAGCGCGGAATTGCCTAACAATTTCCAATGTGCCGCGCAAACTAATGTGATGCTCAAGTGCTCGCTCATGCCCTTTTTGAATCACAGGACCTTCAGCCATGGGATCAGAAAAAGGCACACCTAATTCGATAACATCAACACCTGCCGCCACTAACGCGTGTAGTGTGGGGAGAGTTGCTTGAGGGTACGGATCGCCATTAACCACGTAAGCGACTAATACTTTTTTGCCCGCCGCTTTGGCTTGGCTCAAATGCTGGGAAATACGGCTCATCGACAATTCCTGACTGTAGCTGCCGCCAATCACTGACGGCATTTTTAGTTTAGCGTGCTGAATCTGGGCTAGACGGTAATACCGTCCAGTCCGGCAACGGTCAAAATATCTTTATCGCCGCGCCCGGAGAGATTAACGATAATAATTTGGTCCTTGCTCATGGTCGGAGCCAATTTCTCGACATAGGCCAATGCATGACTGGATTCCAGAGCTGGCATGATGCCTTCAGTTTTGGTGATCTTGCGAAACGCCGCCAAAGCCTCATCATCGTTGATCGCCACATAATTAACGCGGCCTATATCTTTCAACCAGGAGTGCTCTGGGCCAACACCAGGATAATCCAACCCAGCTGAAACCGAATGAGTTTCTATAATCTGGCCGTTTTCATCTTCCATCAAATAAGTGCGGTTGCCATGTAATACACCCGGAACACCTTTATTCAACGGCGCAGCGTGTTTACCCGACTCAATACCCAAACCACCCGCTTCAACCCCATACATTTTTACTGATTCGTCGGAGAGAAACGGATGGAACAGGCCTATCGCGTTAGAACCACCGCCGACACAGGCAACCAGTGCATCCGGGAGGCGACCTGCCTGCTCAAGACATTGGCGACGCGCCTCACGACCGATAATTGATTGGAAATCGCGCACTAATTGCGGATAAGGATGAGGACCTGCAACGGTGCCAATGATGTAAAAAGTATCATCCACATTGGTTGCCCAATCGCGCATTGCTTCATTCATTGCATCTTTCAAGGTGCGCGAGCCGGAGGTAACCGGGAATACTTCTGCACCCAGCAATTTCATGCGATACACGTTAAGCGCCTGACGCTTGACGTCTTCCGCACCCATGTAAACGCGACATTTCAATCCCAAACGCGCTGCCACTGTGGCTGTGGCTACACCGTGTTGACCAGCCCCCGTCTCCGCAATAACACGCGACTTACCGGTGAACTTGGCCAGCAATGCCTGACCGATAGTATTGTTTACTTTGTGTGCGCCCGTGTGATTGAGGTCTTCACGCTTCAAATAGATCTGTGCGCCACCTAGTTCACGGGTCCAACGCTCAGCGAGATAAAGTGGCGAAGGACGGCCGACATAGTGGGCCATGTCCTTGTCGAACTCAGCCTGGAAGCCAGGATCGTCTTTCAAATTAGCGTAGATGGATTGGAGTTCGTCGAGCGCATAAATCAGCGTCTCAGAAACAAAGCGGCCACCATAGGGGCCAAAGTGACCTTCCTCGTTGGGAAAAGCACTGTAATCAATGGCTGAAAACTGCTCAGTATTACTCACTGTTTAATCACCTGTAGTTAGCGAGCGCGGAATCGCATTTAAAATGCGATCTGACGTACGTTATTGATAAAAGAGGTTATTTTTTCGTGATCTTTTTTACCGGGCGCTGATTCTACACCACCGCTCACATCAACCCCATAGACTTGCGTCGTTTGAACTGCCTCGGAAACATTGGACGGAGTTAATCCACCGGCCAATACCAATTGTTTAATTGATCGCTTAGGAACTCGCCCCCAATCAAAAGTTTCGCCAGTGCCTCCAGGAATACCGGCACGATATGCGTCTAGCAAAATAGCAGAAGCGCTCGGAAAACCTGCAATTGCAGCAGCAACATCCAATTCGGGTCGCATGCGGATTGCCTTCATATAAGGACGGGAAAATGATTCACAATATGCCAGGGATTCGTCACCGTGAAATTGCAGCAATTGTAAAGGCACTTGTTTCAATACGGAATTTACAAATTCAGGTTCCGCATTCACGAATAGTCCGGTCACGACAGCAAATGGGCCAGCTGCATAGGCGATGTCGCGCGCCTGGTCTATTGATACAGCGCGCGGACTGGCTGAGTAAAACACCAGCCCGAGCGCTTCAGCGCCGGCATTCACCACAGCCAAGGCGTCCTGAATGTTTGTAATCCCGCAGATCTTAACTCGCGCTCTGGGCAAACCTGGATTCTCCAATCGCTGCTCAAGCACCACCTGAAATGGGGGGCTTGAAAAAAATTACGCAGGAATGTTAACAGAGTTCAGTGCGAAAAGCCGCACAACACCGGCTCTCTAATTTTGCATTAAACTGCAAGCCCACCCAAAGGCTCAGCAAAAAATAATGGGCCAGGGGCACACTTGGGCAGACCGAAATTGCCTGGATAATCGACCCCCACCAAATAGAGACCAAAAGGTTTCGCAGTTACACCACCCGCACTTCTATCTTGTGCTGCCAAGACTTCCGCCACCCATCGCGAGGGCTTATCGCCAGCGCCGACAGCAATCAGCACCCCGACGATATTACGCACCATATGATGCAAAAAAGCGTTGGCTTGCACTTCCAACAAAATTAGGTCGCCACGCCGCACAATATGCAAATATTCAATGCGTCGCACTGGGCTCTTGGCCTGACATTGGGTAGCCCGGAACGATGTAAAGTCATGCTGACCTACAAGATGGGCCGCTGCCTCTCGCATAGCATCAACATTTAACGGCCTCGACGACCAGGTAACTTGGTCATGCAGCAGACCCGAGGGTGTTTTAGCATCGGTTAACAAATAACGATATGTACGATTGAGAGCACTGAAACGCGCGTGGAATTGCGGCGCCACTTCGTGTACCCAGCGTACAGATATGGAATCAGGTAAATGCGGCCGCGTGCCGCGGAGCCAGGCCTTCTCCGGCCGCGTTGCAAGCGTATCAAAATGAATAACCTGATTGGTCGCATGAACTCCCGCGTCAGTACGTCCGGCGCATACGAGACTGATTGATTCATCCGCAATCTTCGATAGCGCTTTCTCAAGCGCCTGTTGCACCGTCTTCACACCATTGGGTTGAACTTGGAAACCATGGTAGTCAGTGCCTTTATATTCAATACCCAAGGCAACGCGGCGCATTCCATCAGGCCAAATAGTATCTGCCACCACCTCGCCATTACGAGCATACGGCTTAGAAGCAGGAACGTAATTTTCATTCATTGGAAATGAACCACCAACCGAAATAGGCGCCTATAAAATAAAAAAGCCTTGCACCTGGATGCAAGGCTTTTTGAATTACCTCAAATTTAACCTATACGAGCTAGCAAGTCGTTTGCCTCTTTGCGCTGCTCATCATTACCTTCACCAAGGACTTCGGAAAGAATATCCTTTGCACCTTCGCTATCACCCATATCGATATAAGCACGCGCAAGATCCAGCTTGGTTGCAGCTTCGTCAGCATCAGCAAGGAAGTCCAACTCGGCATCCATATCATCGTCGGATAAGTCTGCAAGAGCAGCTTCGTCACTTGAGAACTCATTCAGATCCAAATCATCTGCCGGACCGGAAAAATCGGACATTGCTTCCGCAAACAAATCATCATGATCGTCATCCGCATCTGCGAGTTTCTCAGCAGCCACATTTAGCGATGGCGCTGGAGTTTCATCTTTCAACTCCACATCGATGATTGAATTCTCGGATTCAGCTTCAGAAACCTTATCCAACCCATCAAAACCTTCATCGAGTGCAGCAAGGTCTAACTCATCATCCAGACTGACTTCATCGTTGAAATCGGCTAACTCTTCATCCAACGCAAAGCCGGAAGCTTCAGCGCCACCGTCCAAATCGTCAGTCAAGGTCAATTCAGATGTAGATAAATCGCGCTCCAAAATTCCATCATTAATATCGTCATCGAAATCATTCTCCAAATCATCATCCAGATTCAGATCAAATTCAGACTCCGTAACTCCACCCGCAAGTAAATCCTCATCGAAGTCAGCATCGAGGCTTTCCATTTCGTGATCGAGGGCAGCCAGGTCGACGTCATCAACATTCATGTCGAGATTAAAATCATCTGCCGACACATCCAGAGTTTCTGGCTCAGCTAGAGTAACCTCATGCTCTTCTTCCAGCGTAGAATCACCCAGATCAATGTCATCGTCCAAATCGAAGCTGAATTCTTCCTCAATGGAAGGCGCTGTTGCTTCTAAATCGGTCGGACGGGAATCAGCATCCAAATCATCGAGCGCGAGTGACAACTCAGACAAATCCTCAGGCTCGGAAGCCAGCTCCAAATCATCACCAAAATCCAACTCAAATTCACTGCCCGACTCAGATGCAGCCTCTGCACCAGTACGAGAATCCAAATGTGCCTCGTCCTCATCCAAATCAAAGTTAAAATCAAAGCCCCCTGCTTCTGCAACCTCCGTAGTTGCGGGCGGGGTCAAATCATCATCGACACCGAAATCATCTAATGAAAATTGATCATTTTCAGGCTCAGCCCGATTGACCACCGGAGCCACGACCGGATCAAACTCCCCAGCACCGGATATACTTTCACGCAACTCTGAAGCACGTGCGAGCAAAGCACCACCTGCCAACGGCATAAGCGCTGCATAGTGTCTGTCAAATGCTGGCGCATTTTGCTGCTGGGCATAGACTTCAAGAAGTTTCATACGGATTTCAGCTGAATCTGGATCTTTTTGCAGGGCATTAACCAGCATCTCTTCGGCTTGATCCAGCTTTCCGTAGGCAATATAGATGTCTGCCTCACCGACCACATCGCCGGTTTCAGCGACTGTAGTGGTTTCCTTTTGCTCATCAAATAATGAGGCTTCATCAGCTACTTCATTGTAGTGATTAGTTTCATCGACCGGCTCATCGTAATGATTGGTGGCGTCATCTAACGCAAACACTTCGCTAGATTCCTCAGCCTGCTCCTCTTCAGCTTGCTTACGGCGACGATAGGCAAAATACCCTGCCCCAACTAAACCCAAAACCCCCAAACCGATCCAGGGAGCATTTTCTCTTGCGGTATCAACCAAACCTGACTCAGGCACAGGTGTTGGAGCCACCTTTTTTGGTGGCGTAGCAGGTTTTGGGTCAACTGCAGGAGCTGCCGCTATGCTAGAGGCAGCCGCCGCAGAGCTTGCGGGTGCTGGTACAGCAGCGACCTCAGAGGCAGGGTCGGCAGGCGTAATTGCCGACGGAACCGAGCTGACAGCTGTAGTCGAGGCAGATAATGATGCAGCAGCATTGGCATCGGCCTGACCAGATGCTACTTGCAGTGCGCGCAATTTTTCATTGCTAACAGCCACTAAACGCTCCATCGTCTGGATCTGAGATTCGAGATCCTTCACGCGCGAGCTAAGCTCGGTGTTCTCCGCCTTGGATTTATCCAATTCTTCCAGGGTACCGGCCAACTCAGCTTCTAACGCCTTGCCCGCACCATCATTTGCACCACTGCCCTGCCCGGTACTGTTAGTACCTGAGCTAGGCGCCGCAAGTTTCACGCGTCCACTAACCTCTGCTGATTCTGCGCGAGCTGCCGTGGTACGGCGAGAAGCATTTAACTGAGCCCCCTGATCGGTTTCACCGATTGCCTGGGCAAAC
Organism: Cellvibrio sp.; assembly: GCA_035456025.1. Taxonomy (GTDB): domain Bacteria; phylum Pseudomonadota; class Gammaproteobacteria; order Pseudomonadales; family Cellvibrionaceae; genus Cellvibrio. Next base: position 6,123 of record DATIDX010000079.1, read on the forward strand.
TGAGCAACGGCTTCAGACTTTCCTACTGATCCCATCTCAGCAGCATCAGGAACTCGTAATACTTGACCGCGACGCAACCTATTGATGTCACCGTTAATAAAGGCATCAGGATTAGTGCGGAAAAGTGCCATCATGCTTTGATGGACAGATACGCTTGAATCAGGGCGGACGCTCTGAGCGATATCCCACAGAGTGTCGTTGCCACGCACCTCGTATTCATTGCCATTTAAGCTGGCTTTTCGGGAGACTGACGCCTGACGTGGCTCAGCCACAGACGAATCCGAGCGCACAGGTGCTGCTGCTTTCGCAGAGGTTTTCGGTTGTTGGGTAGGTTTACTGGTCGCAGCAACTGGCGCCGCCTTGGTTGAGCCTCCCTCGTCAAAAGTAGGCAGATCCATCAGCAGCGTGTATTCGCGCAATAGACGACCAGCCGTCCAGCGAGCTTCAATCAAAAAATTCAAATAAGGTTCGCGGACAGGATTGCGCGAAGTAATGAGAACCTTGGGGCCGCCTGCGCCCTGAAGATCCACTTGAAACTGGAATTCAGTGTAAAAAAATAAGCGATCTACGCCATTGCGTTCAAAATCAGCTGGAGACGCCAACGCAACCAAAATTTGTTCAGCCGTAAGATCACGCGTATCAAGCAACTTGATCTCGGCCTCCAGAGGCTGATTCAGCGTTGACTTGAGTTTAACCTCACCCAACCCCAAAGCACTGGCGTAAGGCGACAGCACAAGGGATGTAAGACCACAGGCTAAAACCAACTGACGAAGACGCATAGCGCTATCCTTTTATTATTTCACGGCTGAACCAAACACGATTAGCCAGACATATTAGTTGATTAACACAGCTTAGTAGTTAAATGGACTGCTGTGCTGATGAGGTATAAAACCTCGAATGAATCTTCAGTATCGTTCGTAAGTATTCATTATAAATAGCTTTTTATCAATACTCGGGGTCTTGACAAAGACTAAACAAACCCGCTTTTTTTACAATTTTCAGGGATGATATTATCAAAATGTGAAAAATGGCTGACATTTAAATCCTTATTTGCCAATAAGGTGGTTATAAAAAAACCCCAAGGCCGGGACCAACCTTGGGGTTCATCTTGCAGCAAAAAGATATCTAGCTGATAAATATTTATGCTGCTTCTTTTTTAAGGATACGCAACATGCGGCGTAAAGGCTCTGCAGCCCCCCATAACAATTGGTCACCGATCACGAATGCAGAGACATACTCTGGCCCCATGTTCAGCTTGCGTACACGACCAACCCCAATTTTCAAGCCGCCAGTGATTGAAGCTGGCGTCAACTCTTGCTCAGTGATACTGCGATCATTTGGTACAAACTTCACCCAATCATTGCCTGACTTAATAATGGATTCGATCTCAGCAAGCGGAAGATCCTTTTTGAGCTTAATGGTCAGAGCCAAGCTATGGCAGCGCATAGCACCAATACGCACACACAAACCATCCACCGGGATAACGTCGGCATTCCCCAAAATCTTGTTAACTTCAGCCTGCCCTTTCCACTCTTCTTTCGACTGTCCATTATCCAACTGCTTGTCGATCCATGGGATCAGACCGCCAGCCAGAGGTGCAGGGAAGAATTCACGCGGCACGTCATTGCGAATGGTACTAGCCACTTTTCTGTCGATATCCAAAATGGCAGAAGCAGGTGTCGCCAGCTCATCGGACACTGCGTTATGGATCACACCCATTCCTTTTAACAACTCGCGCATGTGATTAGCCCCACCGCCTGAAGCCGCCTGATAAGTCATAGAGCTAACCCATTCCACCAAGCCAGCATGGAACAAGCCACCTACGCCCATCAACATAATGGAGTTGGTGCAGTTGCCGCCGATGAAGTTCTTCACACCCTTTTTAAGGCCCGCATCGATAACACCCTGGTTAACCGGATCAAGAATAATAACTGCATCATCTTCCATGCGCAGACTTGAAGCTGCATCAATCCAATAGCCATTCCAGCCGGAAGAACGCAATTTCGGGAAAATTTCATTGGTGTAATCGCCACCCTGACAAGTCACAATCACATCTAGCTGCTTAAGATCATCTACAGAATACGCATCTTTCAACGCAGGCAAACCAGCAGCTACTGCGGGCGCAGCACCACCAACATTGGAGGTGGTGAAAAATACCGGCTCGATATCAGCAAAATCATTCTCTGATTGCATACGCTCCATCAATACGGAGCCGACCATACCGCGCCAACCTACAAAACCTACTTTCATTTCTGTCTCTCTTAACAATTCATACGCTAATAATGATTAGGCAAGCGCTGCAACAACAGCATCGCCCATTTGTGAGGTAGATACTTTGGTCGTACCTTCAGTGTAGATATCTGCCGTGCGGAACCCTTGATCCAACACCTTGCCGACTGCAACCTCAATTGCATCAGCAACCTGAGGAAAACCGAGCGAATAACGCAGCATCATGGATACCGACAAAATAGTCGCGAGCGGATTAGCAATGCCCTGCCCGGCGATATCCGGTGCAGAACCATGGCAAGGCTCATACATACCGCGACCATCTTTATCCAAAGACGCCGACGGCAGCATACCAATAGAGCCAGTCAACATAGCTGCAGCATCGGACAAAATATCACCAAACATGTTGCCAGTCACCAACACATCGAACTGTTTTGGTGCGCGAACCAGTTGCATTGCAGCATTATCAACATACATGTGCGACAGTTCTACGTCCGGATATTCTTTATGTAAAGTATCCATTACCTCGCGCCACAACATAGTAGCTTCAAGCACGTTTGCCTTATCAACTGAACACACTTTGCGATTACGCTTGCGCGCCATTTCAAACGCAGTTCGACCAATGCGAATAATCTCGCTCTCGGAGTATTTGTAGGTGTTATAACCTTCACGCTCGCCGTTTTCCAACACACGGATGCCACGCGGCTCGCCGAAATAAATACCGCCAGCCAATTCGCGTACGATCAAAATATCCAAACCAGAAACCACTTCCGGCTTCAGCGATGAGGCATCTACCAATTGCGGATACAGCAACGCTGGACGCAGATTCGCATACAAACCTAATTGCGAACGGATTTTCAGCAGACCTTTTTCAGGACGAATTGAACGATCCAACTTATCCCACTTAGGACCACCAACCGCACCCAACAATATAGCATCCGCCTGACGCGCGCGCTCCAGCGTGGAATCCGCCAAAGGGACGCCGTGCACATCAATCGCACAACCGCCCATCAATTCGTTTTCAAACGTTAACCCCAGATCGAACTTCGCATTAACCACATCCAGCACTTTACGCGCTTCTTTAACGATTTCTGGGCCTATACCATCGCCTTCCAGAATTAAAATATGCTTACCCACAGGACACTCCAATTTAAAAAGTATTTATTTCACTGCTTATTTCACTACATCAAATAACCAAGGAGCTTCTATACGCTTTTTGGCTTCATATGCACGGATAGCATCAGCATGCTCAAGTGTTAAGCCAATATCATCAAAGCCATTCAGCAAGCAGTGTTTGCGGAAATTATCGACTTCAAATGCGAAGTTTTCACCACTTGGGGGCTTGACAACCTGGGCAGGCAAATCAATTGTTAATTGATACCCCTCACTGGCATACATCTCGTTAAAGAGCTGATCGACAATTGCATCGCTTAAAATAATCGGCAGCAAACCATTTTTGAAACAGTTGTTGTAGAAAATATCCGCAAAGCTTGGGGCGATAACACAGCGAAAGCCGTAATCATCCAATGCCCATGGGGCATGCTCACGACTGGAGCCGCAACCAAAGTTCTCACGCGATAGCAAAATAGTAGCACCTTGGTAGCGCGGAAAATTTAGCGGAAATTCAGTATTAATCGGACGACCAGTACATTCCTGATCCGGCTGGCCTTCATCCAAATAACGCAATTCATCAAATAAATTTTTGCCGAAACCAGTGCGCTTGATCGATTTCAAAAACTGCTTGGGGATGATCATGTCGGTATCGACATTGGCACGATCCATAGGAGCAGCAACGCCTTGCAAAACAGTAAAACTTTTCATCGCGGTCTCCTACTGATTAATTGAATGTGCGCACATCGACAAAATGACCGGCAATCGCCGCCGCTGCCGCCATCGCTGGACTCACCAAATGAGTACGACCACCGTACCCTTGGCGCCCTTCAAAATTGCGATTCGACGTAGATGCGCAGTGTTCGCCATTACCCAATTTGTCAGCATTCATTGCAAGGCACATTGAACAACCGGGCTCACGCCACTCTAAACCCGCTTCGATAAAAATCTTGTCCAAGCCTTCCGCTTCAGCCTGCGCCTTTACCGCACCGGAGCCCGGCACCACAATAGCCTCTTTTACTGATGCGGCTTTAGTGCGTCCTTTTACTACATCAGCTGCTGCGCGAATATCTTCAATACGCGAATTGGTGCAAGAACCAATAAACACCCGATCAACATAAATAGAAGTGATCGGCTGATTTGCTTGCAATCCCATGTATTGTAATGCGCGCAACATACCTTCGCGCTTGACTGGATCAGTTTCTTGCGCAGGATCCGGCACTTTATCTTCAACCGAAACAACCATCTCCGGCGACGTACCCCAGCTCACCTGAGGCTTGATGTCAGCACCGTTCAGCTCAACCACCGCATCAAAATGAGCGCCCTCGTCGCTGACATAATCACGCCACGCCACTACAGCGCGCTCCCACAAATCACCTTTGGGTGCGTAGGTTCTGCCTTTTACATAATCGATGGTGGTTTGATCCACGGCAACCATACCGGCGCGCGCGCCTGCTTCAATTGCCATATTACAAACGGTCATACGCCCTTCCATGCTCATGTCACGGAATACTTGACCACCAAATTCCATCGCATAACCAGTGCCGCCGGCGGTACCGATTTTGGCAATAATCGCAAGTACAACATCTTTTGGTGTAACACCCAAACCAAGCTTGCCATCGACTTTAATCAACATGTTCTTCATTTTTTTGGCGACCAAACACTGAGTCGCCATTACGTGCTCGACTTCACTCGTACCAATACCGTGAGCCAAAGCACCCAAAGCGCCGTTAGTGGCGGTATGGGAGTCACCACAAACTACAGTCATGCCAGGCAGACAAGCACCGGTTTCCGGGCCGACTACGTGAACAATACCCTGACGATGATCGTTGATCTTGAATTCGACGATACCGAACTCATCGCAGTTATCATCGAGTGTCTGCACCTGAATCAAAGATACCGGATCTTCAATCCCTTTCACGCCGTGCGCACGCTCTTTTTGAGTAGTTGGCACATTGTGATCAGGCGTAGCAAGGATCGAATCCACACGCCAAGGCTTGCGTCCAGCCAAACGCAAGCCATCAAACGCCTGCGGAGAGGTCACTTCGTGGACGATGTGTCGGTCGATATAAATGAGCGCTGAACCATCGTCGCTTTCGCGCACGAGATGGGCATCCCAAAGTTTGTCGTAAAGCGTTTTAGCGGACATGGTGAATCTCCAAAGAATCTGCTTACACGGTGGCTAAATGCGGCAGATCGATCTGCCTGTTCTCAATTTGATGAATGCGATCTTACGTCCCAGCAACCCATAAAACAAATTTATCTTTTTTATATATTGCATTCCAAAATGGAATGGACTAAAAATATAACGATGGACACCCAACATCTACATGCTTTTGTTGCTATTGCTGAACACGGTTCGTTTTCCGCCGCCGCTGAGCGGCTGCACCTTACTCAACCAGCAATTAGTAAGCGTATCGCCTTGCTTGAGGAACAATTAAGGGCATCTTTATTTGACAGGATTGGCAGACAGGTCGCACTTACCCAGGCCGGTCAGCTGCTGTTAAGCAAAGCCAAGTTAATTTTAGGTGAGGTCGCCGCTACTCAGAGGGCGATCGCCGATTTGCAGGGCGACATTCAAGGCAAATTGAGTATTGCGACCAGTCATCATGTAGGGTTGCACTATTTACCGCCCTACTTACGGGATTTTTCAACGAGGTACCCTCAGGTAAAACTGGATTTACATTTTCTTGATTCGGAGCAGGCTTATCATGAAATACTCCAAGGTAGATTCGACATCGCCATTATTACGCTCGCGCTTCAACAAGACGCACGCCTCCGCTGCGAAACCCTCTGGCACGACCAGCTCCACTTCGTCGTCGCGCCCACCCATGCACTTGCAGCGCAACCGCATCTTCAGCTGGCCGATTTAAGCCAATACCCGACGGTAATGCCGGACACGAATACTTATACGACGCAGCTGATAAAGAATTTATTCGACAGCCAACAACTACCGCTGAACATCGGCATGGTATCCAATCATCTCGATACCATCAAAATGCTGCTCAGCATTGGGCTCGGCTGGGGAGTTTTACCGCGCCGCATCATCGACAACCAATTGCATACATTAAATGTTGAACATTCTCCGATCATGCGCCCCTTAGGTTACATTCACCACAGCCAACGCACTCTCAACAATGCCGCACGCGTCTTTCTCGATTTATTAAAAGACAAAAAAAATGATTAACTACCGCACACCCCGCAGGCTGTTTTGATTTCGGTATGGCGCCAACTGACGCGAGCCTCTCATATTTTTACGCAACCTCCAGGAAGTTCTATGAATTTGTTTTCCCATCCAATTAAATTTTTACCCTGCGCGCTCGCACTCGCCATGGCCTGCCAGACCCATGCGGATACAGTGTTTGGTATTCACGCGGGCGCCGGCAGTTGGCAGGGTGAATACGCCGGTGATATTGGTAAGCCTTCTACTACGACTAGTGATTTGGGAATCGATGAAAGTAACAACAGTTTTTATTACATCGCGATTGAACATCCAATTTTATTTTTACCCAACATCAAAGTTCAGCAAAACAACATCACCAGCAGCCAGAAAAGCGTAATCGACAACAACTTCAGCATTGGCGATATTGGTTATCCCGCCGGTAGCACAGTCGCCACTGATTTTGACTTGAGCTACACCGACGCCGCGCTTTATTACGAGTTTCTCGATAATTGGATAAATTTGGATTTGGGTTTCACCCTGAGAAAATATTCAGGCTATTTGCAAGCAGAAAGCGCAGGATTTGTGGATAAAACGGACATAGATATTTCTGTTCCGCTTGTGTACGGTCGCGTGCAATTTGATTTACCCTTAACTGGCTTCTTTGCTGGAGTTGAAGCGAATTATATTGGTTATGAGGGCACCGACGTGGCTGATTTCAATTTGAAGATTGGCTATCTCTTTGACTCAGCGCTGGATCTAGGAATTGAAGTTGGTTATCGCGACCTCACCATGAATATCGATGAAGACGATATTCACACCAATCTGGACATCAAAGGCCCTTATGCGGCAGCCATTTTCCATTTCTAAATTTTCTCAAGAAAAAGAGCCTCACTTAAACGAGGCTCATCAGACCGCTGACAAAATCCACCCCTAAAAATTAGGATTTTGTGTTTTCAATTCACCCAGTGCATCAACCTCGATTCTGAATACAGATTTGCAATCCACCCTTTATCTCAATAAAAGCGTCTATTAGCTCCATAGCGCTTGGAAAAGGCAAAATACCGTTATCAGAATCAGTAATGCTGACTTTGATGTCGTGTTTTTTGATTCAGCATCGACAGACTTTGCTTTTAACAAAAAATTTAATACGCACCTAGTTTAAAGTAGAGATTGTAGTTACCACTAAAGGTAAAGCCATACCCTAGATACAAGGGACCCAATGGCGTTTCGCTACCCACATAAATCACACCAGAATCAAGCCAACCATCATCATCCGGTATAGTATAATTTGTACGCAACTTTGCCGTCTCCAAACCAAACCCTACCCGTAAATCGCCATTTAAGCCAAGTGGCATACGTCCCAGAATGTGCTCTGCACGGATGTGTGCATAGAAACCATCATCACCCAAAATCTGGTTACTGGCATAACCTGACATATTCAGAAACCCACCCAACTTCACGCCATCGTAAAACGGCAGCTCGCCTTGCATTGAACCAACATAGGCAGTGCGGCCGGCAATAACATAGTCGCTCATCTTATAGGCACCGCTTAAATCAACCGACACCTTGTTATACCCCTCGTCTTGGGCATCGAAAAAAGTTATGTCGCTGCGCCAGCCACGAGAAGGGAAATAAAGCCGGTTACGCTTATCCATGTTCAAAGACAGCATGGGGCCACCATAACTCTCATCAACATCAGGCAATGTAAGCCCACTCACATTGGCGCTACCTCTTATTTTATATTCGCGCCACCCCATAGTTGCCTCGCCAAATATCCCAATATTTGCACCGGCCATAAACTCGCCATACGATGTGTCCAATTCATACTTTGCCAATTCCGTATCATCGGCAAACAAGCCAACCACTTCACGCTCCCGGAAATAACGCGGCTCAATAAAAAATTCCTGACGATGATTCAAAGGTTGGTAATAATCAAACTCAAACGAAGGTTCATTCCCAGCATTTACCGCAGTGAAAATTTCCCCGCCGTAGGAGTTGAGCCAAGTATTGCGATAAGCGCCGCGCAAATTAAAATTTGAACCCTGGCGATGCTCGCTTTCAAGGGAAAACCCGAAGGTAATGTAGTCCGAACTCCAATTTTTTTCCTGGGCAGTAATTTCCAGAATATTCTTCTGGTCTTCGGTGATTACACGATAATCCACACTATCGTAAAAACCGTCGCCATAAGTGCGAATCAGATCCCGCTCCAGCTTGACGCGGTCAAACAGTTCGCCCTCTTTCTGTTCGATTTGTCGCGCAACATATTCGGGATGCACAAGCGTGACCGGCATAATGACCACTTTATCGATAGTAATTTCCCGCTTACGTTGATCGGTATTTTCATTTTTCCATGCTTTGTATGTCCGCTCATCGACGGACAAGCTACGCAATGCAGCTATCTGCTTCTCAGCGGCCAATTTCCCAACATGGGCAGCTTCTTTATAAAGCGCAAAATCTGTCGCGGTAATATCACCAAGATCAGGCTCAATATAGATATCACCCTCTTTCAATCCGGCTAACGAATTATCAACATTTTGCTGCGTCAATATGCCAATCATTTGCCCTGTGACACTCAAGATGGAGCCAATATCGTCAGCCGATTTCAAGGGCGACCCCACATTGACCACGATTACCCGATCGGCTTTACAGAGATCGCGCGCCACTTCAACAGGCACGTTATCAACCAAGCCGCCATCAACCAACTTGCGCCCCTGATGTTCAATGGGCGCCATCAACCCAGGTACCGACATACTCGCGCGCATAGCCTTGGTTAAGCTGCCATCGCGAAGAACAACGCGCTCCCCGGTTCCGATATCGGTTGCCACAATAGCCAACGGCAGAGGTAACTCCTGAATTTCCCGCTCACCCAAATCCGCATCAACCAGCTGATTAAAAAACAACTTTATTTTTTCCCCCGCAACCATTCCCGGCTGGATTTGCATACCTTGATCGGTTATCCCGACCTCAGTCCCATTCAGATAGCGCCAGCTGATTTTCTTTTTGCGATAACTAATTTGGGAGTAATCGGCAAGATCGAGGAACATGTCCGCCCAATCAGCTTTGGAAAGCTTCTCCCGCATAGCCTTGGGCGACAAACCTGCCGCGTAAGAGCCTGCAACTAAGCCGCCCATGCTGGTTCCCACCACACAATCGACCGGAATGCGTTCCCGCTCAAGAACTTCCAATACACCTATATGTGCAGAACCGCGGGCACCACCACCACCCAACACCAATGCTGTGCGCTGACCATCGGCAGCAACTCCCAGCGGACTTAAGATTAAAAGGAACAACGCAACCAAATACTTATTCATAACAACAGGGGAACTCCTTTAACTTTTTTCAAACAATAAGTGGATTTCCCACCCATAGCAACGATAACCCTGCCCCCTAAACTCCGCTTACTCGTAAACATAAGCGAGGGCTCCACCTAATAAGTAATCAATATCGACAAAATAAAAACAGCAGAGAAGCCATTAAAGGATAGATTATCTAAAAAAATGATATAACAAGGATTAAATGAATCTTACCTATCGCATTATCGTAAACAACTAAACCATTTATCTCAGATACAGTTAAAAATCAGGAAACCTGTCTTTATTTAAGGCAATAATTAAAAATCCATCCCACTTTTTCGACTAATAAAGGTAGAATAACCCACTATTTGATATTTTTAGGAAAAAACCATGACCAGTACCCAAGTCGATGACCTGAATGTAGTCTCGCAAGAGTTGCTGATTTCCCCTGCAACGCTTAAGAAAAAAATCCCGCTGACCGAAAAGGCTCGCAACGTTGTTACCCAGGGACGAGAAGTTGTACGCAATATCCTTGATCGCAAAGATCATCGCATTTTTGTGGTGATTGGACCCTGCTCCATCCACGATATTGTCGCTGCCAAAGATTATGCCCAACGCCTGAAAAAATTAGCCGATGAAGTTAGCGATACTATATATGTCGTCATGCGCGTCTACTTTGAGAAGCCGCGCACCACTGTGGGCTGGAAAGGCTTGATCAACGACCCTCACCTGGATGACTCCTTCAAAATTGAAGAAGGCCTGCATATCGGCCGCCAGTTGCTGCTCGATATTTCGGAAATGGGCTTGCCTACTGCTACTGAAGCGCTGGATCCGATTTCACCCCAATACCTGCACGATTTAATTAGCTGGTCGGCGATTGGCGCGCGCACCACCGAATCCCAGACCCATCGCGAGATGGCGAGCGGTCTATCCTCTGCTGTCGGCTTTAAAAATGGTACTGATGGCGGCCTGACTGTTGCCATCAACGCATTGCAATCTGTGTCCAAACCGCACCGTTTCCTCGGCATCAACACTGAAGGACAAGTCGCGATTATTCACACTCGCGGCAATAGCTACGGCCACGTTGTTTTGCGCGGCGGCAATGGTAAACCCAACTATGATTCGGTCAGTGTTGCTGTATGTGAACAGGAACTGGCCAAGGCAAAAGTAGTGCCGAATATTATGGTGGATTGCAGTCATGCCAACTCCAACAAAAACCATGAGCTACAAACTCTGGTGATGGAAAACGTGGCGAACCAGATTGTAGAGGGCAATAAATCGATCATTGGCCTGATGGTAGAAAGCAACATAGGAGCAGGAAATCAGAGTATCCCAGCAAATCTGTGTGATCTAAAATACGGTGTATCAGTAACTGATGCCTGTATCGACTGGGAAACAACCGAGAAAACTCTACACAAAATGCGCAATACGATCAAAGATGCACTGGTCAAACGAGCTAACTCATAACCTATTGGTTAGATCTGCTCCCTATAAAAGCGGCCAGTGGCCGCTTTTTTTCTGAGGGAGAGTCAACTCGCGCACAAATTGTCAAATTTATCGACATTTGCCACCCAGAGCCTATAGCCTTTTAGACAGCTCACTGCTAGATTCTGGCCATTCAGGAAAGCGGATTGCTGGACGCAAATAATAATCCGACCCTATTTGCGGAGCGCAGCATGACCCTAAATCAGCCCACCCAGCAACAAACTATTCGACAGCAGAACACACACAGCTTGGATGTAGCCGAGGCGGTGCAACGCGGCGAATTCGTCCTAAGTTTGAGTACTATGCTTGGATGCGATTACATCTTCATAAGTCACAAAGGCGCTCACGAATTGCTGGAGACCAGGCGCCTCGAAACCACGCTCCGTGAATTACTGGATATCCTGGAAACTTCTCCTCACCAAAGTATGATTGTCAGTGCTGATGAAACCAGCAACGGGGATCTTGTTTTTACCCGCTATGACTACAAATGGGAAAATCGCCAGGTGCTATATGTCGTCCCAACCCGCGTCACCCGCGCCGATCAAATTGACTTTATGCAAATGATGTTTGACTGCAGCACCACCTGCTGAATTACCATCATTTCAGAGAAAATGAATACCTTCTACGTTATGCCGCATTAATTAGTGCGGTATTTTTATTTAAAAAATCCCTTTTATTCGTAAACACCACAACCCGCATTGCTGTGCTACTTTTAGTTAATAACTGATAACCCCATCCGTCCGAGTAGTGTTTATGCACACCAATATGCTGAATAAAGTTCTCCAGCTCGTTTTTTTCGCGCTACTGCTAACACCAGGCACACAAGTCTTGGCCGCCGAAACAAAGACCGTTATCACGAACATGAAGTCCAATGTGCAAACGGATTATATGAACGGGTTACTTAAGCTGGCGCTATCCTATTCCAATAAAAAGTATGTTTACTCGACAACACCTGAAGTCTATTCCCGCCCAAGAGTTGTCGAATCAGTGAAATCGGGCGCTATCTCTGTAATGTGGGGCGGAACCTCCGAGGAAATGGAACGGGACTTTATACCTATCCGTATCGATGCCTATAGAGGCCTAATGAATCATCGGCTATTTTTCATTCGTCAAGGCGACCAAGCACGTTTTGACCATGTCAAAACATTGGAGGATCTAAAAAAAATCCGTTTTGGCCAGGGTCGCAGTTGGCAGGATGCTTCCATATTGGAGAGCGCCGGACTGGAAGTGATCAAGGCCACCAAGAAACCCAGCCTCTACCATATGCTGGACGGCGGCCGTTTTGATGCCTTTCCGCGCGGCGCTAACGAAGTTTGGACTGAACTGGCAGCCTTTCCCGACCTGAAACTCACTGTGGAGAAAAATCTGGTCTTGATCTACCCGCTCCCAACCTACTTCTTTGTCACCCACAAAGACCCCGAACTGGCCAAAGATATTGAATTTGGACTTGAATCGGCGATTAAAGACGGTGCATTTAATAAGTACTTTTACGAAAGCCCGGAGGTAAAGGACGCGCTCGCCAAAGCAGACCTGAGCAATCGCAGAGCCATTCGCATCAGTAATCCCTATCTGCCTAAAGCAACGCCGCTGGATCGCAAAGAGTTATGGTTGGACTTGATGGGCAAACCCACCAGTGATTCTACAAGTGAGAATCCCCCGCCTACAGCCCAATAATTGATAGGAAACTTTTGTCGAAAATCTGGATCACAATTCACGCGCAAGATGCAGAAGCTGCCCCTTGGGACGCCCCAGCTTCTGCCCTTAACGACATAATTCCGCTATAGTAAGCCCTTTATCAGAGACTAGGATCGACACCATTTGCGGGGTCAGACCTAACCACTTATGACTGTTTTACCTTGATGCGCTGCAAATACGCGCTTTTTGACTTTTGAGATGCACCTTATGCAAATTGTTGTTGTGAGATCACTGAAATACAGCCTGTTCTGCCTGGCATTAAGCTTTTCGTCGTTGAGCCTTGCAGACAAAGTTCAAGCACTCAATCCATCGCCCGAACAAGGTAAAGCAGTTATCGATTTGGTACAAAAGCTCGATAGCGAGCACTACCGCGATTTGGACTTTAACGATGCCCTATCGTCCCGCTATTTTGACGAATATTTAAAGTCACTTGACAGCTCCCGGAATTTCTTCCTCCAGTCGGACATCGCCGAATTCGAAAAGTACCGCAAAACCTTTGACAACGATTTCAAAGAAGGAAAACTCGACAACGCCTTTGCGATCTTTAATCGTTTTAACGAGCGCATGATCCAGCGTCTGGAAAAAGTCGTTAAAACGCTTGAAGATCCAAAAACCACTTTCGATTTTGATGTAGAAGAGTCGATCGTAATTGACCGAGAAAAAGCGCCTTGGCCAGCTAATCAAGCTGCCGCCGATAAGCTTTGGCACCAATATTTAAAATCTAATCTACTCAACTCTCTGCTGTCCGGCAAAAAGCTCGATGAAAGTAAAACCACGTTGAAAAAACGCTACGCCAATCAACTACGTCGCTTGAAACAACAGACATCAGAAGAAGCTTTTAGCGTGATGATGAACTCACTCACCATGCTTTACGATCCACACACCAATTATTTATCGCCAGAGAATGCGGAAAACTTTGATATCAGTATGTCCCTTGAGCTGCAAGGGATCGGGGCAGTACTGCAAAGCGACGAAGATTACACCAAGGTAAGCAGCTTGGTTGTCGGCGGCCCTGCACAGAAACAAGGCCAATTAAAACCTAACGATAAGATTGTATCCATCGCACAAGGTGAAAACGGCGAGTTTGTTGATGTTGTCGGCTGGCGTTTAGATGAAGTGGTAAAACTCATTCGCGGTCCGAAAGGCACATTGGTGCGTTTAGAAGTTATGCCGTCTGATCCAACTGTTACTACCAATAAAACCATCACAATTAAACGCGAAACCGTAAAACTGGAAGACCAAGCCGCGAAAAAAGCAGTGTTCGAAGTAAAAGATGGCGATAAAACCTTTAAGCTCGGTGTTATCGACATTCCCACTTTTTATATGAATTTCGAGGCCTATCAAAAAGGTGATCCCAACTACAAAAGCACCACGCGCGACGTGCTTAATTTGCTCAATGAGTTAAATAACAAGGAAAAAGTGGATGGGATTATTATCGACTTGCGGGATAACGGTGGCGGTTCGCTGCCAGAAGCAGCCATGCTGACAGATTTGTTTGTTGATCCGGGTCCCGTGGTGCAAATTCGTCAGAGCGACGACACTATTTCTCGCAATTACCGCGCCTATCAACCTGCCATGTATCGCGCGCCCATTGCGATCTTAATTAATCGCTTGAGCGCCTCTGCCTCTGAAATTTTTGCCGGTGCGATCCAGGATTACGGCCGTGGAATTATCATTGGGTCAACCACCTTCGGCAAAGGTTCGGTACAAAACCTCGTCGAATTAAAACATGGTAGATTGAAAATCACTGAAGCCAAGTTCTATCGTATTTCCGGTGACAGCACTCAGCATCGCGGTGTCATTCCCGACGTCCAGTTGCCCAGTTTGTTAGATCCTGATGAGATAGGTGAAAGCAGCTATGACAATGCGTTGCCATGGGATCGCATTCACCCTGCACCGCATCAAAACTACTACACCATCAGCAAATATTTGCCCAGCATTGAAACTGAACACCAGGAGCGTATGGCGCAAGATCCTGACTTTATCTTCCTCAACAAACAAAGTGAGATGATGAAAGAAGCTGCAGCTAAGAAAGAAGTTTCATTGCGCTTGGCTACGCGCCAGGAGGAACAAAAGCAAATGGAAAAGCGTGCATTAGATATGGAGAACCAAAGGCGCGCGGCCAAAGGCGAGAAGCCCTACCCAGACTATGCAGCGCTGAAAAAAGCAAATGGCGGCGACGAAGATGAGGATGCCCCACCAAAAGAGGCAGACAAAGAAATTAATCCAAAAGAAGATCCGTACTTAATGGAAGCGGGTCATATATTGGCTGACTTTATCGACCAGTTGTCGCCCGAGAAAAAAGTCGCCAAACAATAGCCGTAACCAGCCTTTATTTTTAACTCCAAGCACAACACCTGGGCAGCAATGCTCAGGTGTTTTTTCATCCCAGAGCCATTTTTATGAAAGTTATCTCATTTAATGTAAACAGCATAAGGACTCGCTTACATCAATTGGAAGCGGTGATTGCCAAACACAGCCCGGATTTTATCGGCCTACAGGAAACCAAGGTAAATGACCCGGATTTTCCGCTCGAAACCATCAAGGCGCTGGGCTATCACGTCGAATATTTTGGTCAGAAAACCCACTACGGTGTCGCAATCCTTTCCAAGCATCCATTTAAAAAAGTGATCAAGGGCTTCCCCGGGGATGACGAGCTTGCGCAACGCCGTTTTATCGGAGGCGTATTTGATACACCTGTAGGCGAAGTTATTTTATTGAATGGATATTTTCCGCAGGGCGAGAGCCGCGATCACGCGGTAAAATTTCCTGCGAAGCGAAAGTTTTATGCAGACTTAATCAGCTATCTAAAAAATGCGGAGCATGCCGGCAAACAAATTATCCTCATGGGCGACATGAATATTTCCCACCAGGACATTGATATAGGCATTGGTGAAGATAATCGCAAACGCTGGCTGCGTACTGGCAAGTGCAGCTTTCTGCCCGAGGAGCGAGAATGGCTAAATGAATTATTGTCTCTGGGCTTGAAAGACTGCTTCCGCACGCACTATCCCGACACCAGCGATTTGTTTAGCTGGTTTGACTACCGCAGCGGCGGTTTCGAAGACAACCCCAAGCGCGGGCTGCGAATTGACTTAATCCTGATGAGCGATAACTTATTGGAAAAATGTGTCGCGTCGGGAATTGACTACGATATTCGCGGAATGGAAAAACCCTCAGATCACTGCCCTATCTGGGCTGAATTCAGACATTAAGCCGATTGCCCGCAGCAGACCTGCGGGCAACTTTGATGGGCACCTCAACTATCGCCCCCGCACATTTTTGGCAAATGGGTTTTTAAAGTTTCCGCTAGATGTCGTGTAGCTGGCCCGGCAAAATCGCGGTCAGCAAAGGTCAGATAAGTCGTCACTTCTCTCACCGACCCCACTTCCACTGGCAAATATTTCAAGCGCCCAGCTTCCACATCCTCCTGGGTATAGGCATCGGGCAACCAGGCATACCCCAACCCCATACGAATAGCATCCAGTGAGGTTTTAATATGACTGACTGTCCAACGCTGATCGGCCTCCTGCCACCCTTCTGTCCGGCGACGATACTGGCCTGAGTCGCGCACAATAATCTGGCGATGCTGGCGCATATCCTCGTAGTTGATCGGTCGCCCTAATTGCTGCAAGGGATGGTTGGCGCTAGATACGCCGTGCATTACCACGGTGACCAATTTTTCCCCCATGAACCCGGTAGGAACCCGGCCACCTATCGCCAAATCTACCTGGCGCTGCAAAAGTGCATCCTCAGTTCCGCTCAACACCGATTCAAATACCTCCACACGTGTATCAGGAAAACTTTCTGCAAAAATAGCCAAACACTGCAAGATACGGGCAGGTGGAATAATGATGTCCGCTGCAATTTTTATCAGGGGCTCTACGTGCACCGACAAACAACCGGCTGACTTTTCCAGTCGCTCAGCCTGCTCGAGCAACTGCTTAGCTCGACGATAGAGCAACTCCCCCGCTGGCGATGCTACTGCTTTGCGTCCTTGCAACTGGAAAACCTTTACCCCCAACGCCATCTCCAGTTGAGAGATCGCATAAGAAACAGCAGACTGGCTTTTGTTGAGCAGCTCAGCTGCTTTGGCATAACCACCAGCATCAATAACTGCCAACAGCGCCCGCCATTGTTCCAATGTCACCTTATTTTCAAAACTGCCCACGGCAGTTACAGGCATCACTTCGCTATTCATAACCATCAATCCAATTATTCGATCATATATCACCAAATATCGCTATTTATCATTAACTCGTCAAATCATTTAATGAGCCAATGGCAATCAAGCCACCAAAACCATGAGGAATTGAATATGGCTACCCTTTTGCAAATTAACAGCAGCGTGTTCGGTGATAACGGCAACTCCAGCGCATTAACCCAGGAGTTCGTACAACGGTGGAAAACCCAGAATCCAAACGGTGAAGTAATCATCCGCGATTTCGCGAAAGAAGACGTACCCCATCTGGACGCAACACGGATACAAGCGCTGTTTAGCCCAGCTGAAGGCCGGACTCAAGCCCAACAAGCGGTGTTGGATTACTCAGATAAAATCATTGCAGAAATCCAAGCAGCAGATGCAATTGTGATTGGCGTACCGATGTACAACTTTGGTATCCCCTCGACTCTCAAGGCGTACTTTGACCATATTGCTCGTGCCGGGGTCACTTTTAAGTACACTGAAACTGGCCCTGCTGGTTTGCTCGCAGACAAACCCGTATACATCATCGCCACCCGTGGTGGTGTTCATAAGGGTCAAGCAAGCGATACCCAAAGCCAGTTCCTGACTAACTTCCTGAGCTTTGTGGGTTTGAAAGATGTACATTTTATTTATGCAGAAGGCCTGAATATGGGTCAAAAAGATCAGGCGTTTAGCGCTGCTAAAGCCGCGATCGAAAACGAAGTTGCGGCTTGATAGCCGCACATCTGATCACCCGATTTAACCGCAGCACATTTAGGAGATAATTTTATGCAACGCCAGTTACAGCAAATACTGCAAGGCCGCGAAACCAGCGACGGCGCTGGTGTACGCATAAAACGCAGCCTGGGCCAACATCCAAATGCGCGCTTTGATCCATTTTTAATGTTTGACGAATTTGGCAGCAGCAGTGCGGACGACTATATCGCCGGATTTCCTGCACATCCGCATCGTGGTTTTGAAACTGTAACCTATATGCTTGAAGGCCACATGCTGCATGAGGACCATATGGGCAATAAAGGCCATTTGCGCAACGGGGATGTGCAATGGATGACAGCGGGCCGCGGCATAATACATTCAGAAATGCCCCAGCAGGAGCACGGATTAATGCGTGGCTTCCAACTTTGGTTAAACTTACCTGCTGCCGAAAAAATGAAAGCTGCGAGTTACCGTGATATCGCCGCCGCAGACATTCCCGTTGCGGCACTACTTAACGGTGGAAGCATCAAAGTAATTGCCAACAGCGCGTTCGTGAATGGGAAAATCATTAGTGGTCCGATACAGGGCCTAACCACTGAAGCGATCTATTGGGACGTACATTTACCTGAGCAAGCAGCTTTCCACCACGCATTACCTGAAGATCACAATACTTTTTTGTATGTATACGAAGGGGAAATTGCTATCGGCGAGGATCAACGCAAGTTAACTCAAGGTAATGCCGGCCTGCTGGGGAAGGGAGATCAATTAAGCGTGCAAGCGCTAAATAAGGACACAGGCTTCCTGGTGATTTCCGGTAAACCCATTAAGGAACCTGTCGTTCAATACGGACCATTCGTGATGAACACCACCGATGAGATTGAGCAGGCAATTATGGACTACCGCGCTGGCACTCTCGCAGCTGGATAATTCGCACCGCAAAATATAAAGGCAGGCATTTGATGCCTGCCTTCGTGTTTCTTCTATTGTCTATTTACTATCAATATTCCAATTGCAAATTACGCTGATGGCGAACTAGCGGCATTTTCGCTTGACGGGCGACCAGCGCTGTTTGCGCATAATGTTCGGCAACTGCAATTGCGGCGCAATTAATAATGTCGAGATTACCGGCATACTTGGGTAAATAATCTCCCAATCCCTCGACGCTTAAATCTACTCTAACCCCCCCCTCCACCAACACGGGCTCGCCCTCCAGTTTATAGCCTGGAACATAAGCCTGAATTTTTTGCAGCATTGCCGCCAATGGGATCTGCAAGCTATCCAAATCAACATAGTCACAATATGCAGTAACGCTGGTGAGCATACGCGTTTCAGGATTTACTTCGTCAACAAATAACTCCACGTTAAAATCGCTTACCCCGGTGTATTTTTTTAACCCTGCAGCCGTATTGTGATAATACTCGTCGAGATTTGCCAAAGTGCCGGGTCCAACTGAGTTAGGGGAAACAACCGACCTGACTGCAATTTTACTAACCCCGGAAATCGTGCTGGCCAGCACCTGCGCAACCGGAATGGAAGATTGACCGCCACAAGAAATCATGCTGACATTTTTGTTTTCAAGAACTTCTTTCATACCCAAGGCAGGCACACAGCACTCACCAATCTGCGACGGTGTCATATCGATAGCAAGGATTCCCAGTCGATCGAAAATTTGTGCATGTTCAATGTGGTTCGCGGCCGAGGTCGCATCAAACACAACATCACAGCGATAACGTGGCTCAAAAAAAACATTTATACCTTGATCAGAAACATTAACCCCTAAATCAGCAGCGTAACGCATACCCGGAGAATCCAGATTTCTACCTGAAAAAATGACGCACTCCATCCAAGGGGAGCGACGAATTTTTACCAGTAAATCGACGCCAATTTTACCTGTGCCAATAATTCCGACCCTGATTCGCTCTGCTGTTGAATTATTAACTCCTTTGTTGCGTTGCAAAAAATCGCCACCCAATAACGCTTTAATGAACTGCATAATTTAATCCTTAAAAACTATTTCGTTAACCGATATAAACCTCGGCGACCACAATACGGTTCAAAGATTTCACAATCATTTAATCAATGAAATAAAAAATGCCTATTTTCGCGAACCATTTCCCATAAAAAAATAATAATTTTTAAAGTAAATTTAATGAGCTAAAACTAATAATTTTTTAACCACCGAAAAAATAAATTATTACCTACCTGACTCATACCTCTTCTTCACACAATGCAGATCATTTTTTAGCCCAATGACAATCCTAAAGACAAAATGAAATCTTAAGCGACACATTTTTTATTCGCAATGAAAAATATCTATTAAATAAGTGACGAGATAGTCATAATCGCGCGCCCCTTAACAGTTATTAACTGAACCCACATCATCGACAATGTGTTATGCCCGCGCTTTTTCTCCGGCATTTTGTCAGCGGTTGATACCTGCTATTAATGCAACAAATAATTCAGATAAAAATCAGGGACGACCGCAAGTGAATCATTTGCAGCAATCAATGACCGGGGGAAAACACCAAAAGTTATAGGTACTTTGATCTGCAGTTTTGTCGAAGTAAAAGGTAAATTTCTGACAGTGCCAACCAAAGGAGCATCCAGTGGTTAGACAACCCAAGCATTATTTTGAGGCCATATTAGGAATCAACGCGCCTTGGTCAGTACAGGATGTAAACATTGACGAAAAAAATAAAATAATCCAGATATCACTTTCTCATCACGTTGAAAGATCCCGCTTTTCTTTTTTCTCGAAAGGAAATGAAACGGACAACAACAAAGTTGTTGATACAGGATTAGCCAAGCGGTGGCTACACAGCAGCATCGGTTATTACAGCTGCCACATTGTCTCATCGTTTTACGATCGTAGCTTATCTGGATCTGGCATTAGCAAAGACGCACTTCTCCAACCTAATTTTTTAGGTGATCCCAATCGCAATTACACCCATCAACTGCGCCAAGAGGTAGCGCTCGCTCACATCAGAGGGATAGCGCCAGACGCGATTGCCAATATGTTGCGTATCGAGCAGTCGCTTGTTGATGAGATATTGGGGGATATTGAGAAAACCCCTGAATCTTATCGCTTGGCCACCTGCCTCCCCTGTGAATCAGACCCGATTTGGGAAAGCATGATTTACGATAAATTTCATTTGAAAACACAAGTGTTTCCGCTGAAGTTGATGCTCTCCAAACTCAAACTGAGCATGATAGATCCTAAAATCGATGTGAAACTTTCAGATTCGGTA
This sequence comes from Cellvibrio sp., assembly GCA_035456025.1. GTDB lineage: Bacteria > Pseudomonadota > Gammaproteobacteria > Pseudomonadales > Cellvibrionaceae > Cellvibrio. The sequence continues at coordinate 27,243 of DATIDX010000079.1, forward strand.
ACCGAGCTGCGTAAATTTTTTATCTCGCATATTAATATGCTCGATGCGGAAATCAGTCAGATATGCTCGCTGTCCATGAAGCGCCAATCCGTTGAAGAGCGGCGCAATGCCACCACGAAACTGGTGCTGCCTGCGCTCAAGAATGGGATATGGTTAAAACTAGTCACCGGCAAAGTTGACCTTGGTTCAGCCAACATGCCCCTGAACCTTTTTCTGGTGCGCCTGCGTCACGCCTTCCAAAACTCTGATGATAACAACGCGCGCATATTTGCTCTTAATTCCCTGCGTGAGTTTTTTCGTAAAAACGCGCGCAACCTTAAGAAAGAATTGATTCAAATCAATCAACTGATGAATGCGCCAGAGGAAAACCAATTCGCGCTTCCTGATGAGCGCAGTGATATATGGAAACGTATTTTAAAAGATGATGCATTCATCCCCAGCTCACACATCGCCTATAAGCTCCTGCTTTCCAACCTCAGATCACAGCTGCTAATGAACCCCGATCCGGTGGTAGAGCTGAATGCAGTCAGGCGCGTAAGGGATTTCATTAAACACAACCAGCGATTTATGCAACAAGAACTTCGTATGGTTTTAAGTAACAGCTACTAACATTCATTAGATCGATCAGGAGATCTTGCATGGCACAAGACGCCGACATCAGCATTCGCAGCGCACTTATCAAACGCGATCAGCTTATTGAAAAAATTAACAAAGGCGAATATCTGGTAATCGCTGCAGATGAATCTGTATTAACTGATCTTCCGTCGGGCAATTGGATTGCAGGAACAATTCCGTACTTTATGACGGCAGAGGGAGGCAAAGTTGATCGTGAGCATATTTTCGTAAATACCATCGAAGGCATACAACCTAGCAACGCACCCCGTATCACGCTATATGACAGTAACTCCATCACCAGAATTGCCCAGGAAGCGCCTGAGCACGGCTTTAGCATTGTAATTTTACCAGCCATGTCCGACGTTCATTTGTCGTATGCGCAAAATGCTCCTGATTATCCCAACATGTATTTCTCGCCAATTATTGGTTGGATTTCCGGTACCCATCTTGATGATATAGGCAGCCGCAGCGCGAAGGTCGGATTTGGCCCTGCTCGCGGAATGCTTTTTGACCAGCAAGCAGTAGTAATGCACATCCCGCTTCCGATTAATCAATTAGCCAATATCAATATTGTCAATTTGTTTACCCAAGGCGATGGCCCGGAAATCAAATTCAAAAATACCGGATTTAACGTCAGTGAATGCACGATAAACGGGGAAACCGCAAGCCTAGCGGATTATGTTAAGTATGCGAAAATTGATACCCGCTTGCCATTAGTGGCTAACTACTCGGGTGTAATGATTAATGTGAGCATTCAACAGATTGATGAAGCAACAAATACCGTTAATCTTTACGCGCCTGTATTTGCGGACATCAGTTACCGTTTTGCCAAACCGGTTGAAAATTATATTGAGAGTTTTAATAAGGAGCTTTCAGCGTCGGCAAGCGAGGGCATATCCTTCTCGTGCAACTGCATACTGAATTATCTTTACTCAGAACTGGAAGGCAAAAAGACCCGAGACTTGACTGGCCCAATCACCTTTGGTGAAGTTGCCTACCAATTGTTAAATCAGACCTTGGTCTATTTAAGCCTGAGCGGCAGCTCTCGATAGTTTTAAAAATAAAAAGGCGGATGTGGTGCACATCCGCCCGGCTTACCGCCCTGCCCCGTAAGCCTGAATATATTGTTGTAAGGCTTTTTCATTCCTCTTGATAAAATCTATGTCTTTCCTCGGCACCGCCAGTACTGCCGGATCAGCTTTTTCTTTTAATTGCTGAGCCTGCTCATCAGTGACTTTGCCTAAATCACCAAATAAAAAATAAGCTGCAATAGCGTTACCGAGCATTGTACTTAATCGCATATATTCACCGACCGATTTCCAACCGTGCTTTTGGGCAATTTGGCTGGCACTTTCCAACAGCCCTTTGGATTTAAGCAGCTCGTTGATACGCTGATCTTGCTCTTGCGCAGGCAAAGCATCAAAGGCTTTGAGCTCTGCATCGGTTGCATTCATTGAGTCAACCACTTTGACCACCGGCTCAATATCGCGGTTCGTTTGCATCCAGCGTTGAACTGATTGGGCATTCAGGGTTTTATTATCTGGCAACAATTGCGCGTGTGCCGACATGCACACGGTACACAAGATGCCGACAATACTATTAATGAGGAATTTATACATTTTACTATTCCAAAATCAGGATAAACGCAGCGTAATGGCGGTAATCAATGACCAGACCCAAAAGAAAAAGAACACAAGAAACGGTGTTAATAAACCAAGCTCCAAACCGCCAACACGTTTGCCTTCATAGAAGGGATAAAATACAAACAATTGAATAAGCGTAGGAATTAACGCAATCACAAAACTGCGCGCAAATAGGCTGCTTGCAAAAATGGGTAACAAAAACAACAGCCCCCAAAGGCCACCCCAGACTATGCGTGGATACATCCAATGCGGCGAGATTGAACCGGCCAATTGAACATTTAAGGATTGGGTGATGCCGTATCGGGAAAACAACCACATCACTACACACATTATCAAACCGCCCAGGCAACCAGCAGCGAACACAACCAACGTATTTTTCATAATTAACCCACTAAAAGCTACTGCCAACCATTTGCAGCAATCCGGTAGATACTGGCTATTCGATACCAAACAACCGACCCGATCAGCAGTTTAACATCCTGCATTAACACTTGGTTACACGAATAATCCACACTGAGCTGCTACAATGACGGTTCAGAATTTAGCCAGCCCTTTTTATTTATTACCGGCGATAGCATTATGTTCCGTTTTTTTGAAAGCCTGATAAAACCCTTCCCGCCGCAAGCTCCCACCGAACCACCGAAAACCTTATATGCCTTCTGCCGACATTACAGCCGCGGCGCAGAGTTATATTTAATCGGGATGGCAATTTTTACCGGCTTGATAGCGGTTATGGAAGTATCGCTATTCGGATTTTTAGGCCAGTTAGTCGACTCGCTCAACAAACACTCCCCCCAAACATTCTGGATCGAATCACGGACTGAATTGATGTGGATGGGTTTTATTCTACTTGTCGCATTACCATCGTCAGTACTGCTCCATTCATTACTTATGCACCAGACCTTACTGGGAAACTTCCCCATGCGCATTCGCTGGCAAGCGCACCGCTACCTACTCGGCCAAAGCTACCAATTTTACCAAAACGAATTTGCCGGACGCATCGCCACAAAAGTCATGCAAACCGCATTGGCTGTGCGCGAAACCATCATGAAATTATTGGACGTGATGCTGTATGTCATTGTGTATTTCACGAGCATCCTGGTGCTCGCCGCCTCGCTCGATTGGCGCCTCGCAATTCCGCTTCTGGCCTGGTTCCTCGCCTATTCAGGATTGCTTTATTATTTCTTGCCGCGCCTCGCCAAAATATCTACGGCCCAAGCAAATGCGCGATCTGATATGACCGGACGCCTGGTCGACACCTACACCAACATATCGACAGTGAAATTATTTTCTCACTCCAACCGCGAAGCCGATTACGCAAAAAAAGGGATGGAATACTTTTTATCCACCGTCCACCCGCAAATGCGTTTGGCCACGTTATTAGGCAGTGGAGTATGGGCGATCAATGCATTGCTCATATTTGCAATTGCGGCTGTATCACTCTGGCTCTGGTCCAGCGCAGCGATTACCACCGGAGCTATAGCAGCTGCAATCGGCTTGGTATTGCGTTTAAATGGAATGGCGCAATGGATCATGTGGGAAGTCTCAGCGCTGTTTGAAAATATGGGTACCGCGCGTGATGGGTTAAACACCTTAACTATTCCCCGTGAAGTACAGGACAAAACTGACGCACAACCTTTAATCATTAAACACAGCACTATTGACTTCAACTCGGTGCGGTTTAACTACGGCAAAGATGAAGGTCTGCTACAAAACTTTGACCTGCATATAGTTGCGGGTGAAAAAATCGGATTGGTGGGGCGTTCGGGTGCAGGCAAATCTACCCTGGTGAATTTATTGCTGCGTTTTTACGATGTGGATGCAGGTACTATTTTAATCGACGGGCAAAACATCGCCGACATTAAACAAGAAAGCCTGCGCGCCCAAATCGGCATGGTCACACAGGATACATCGCTATTACACCGCTCTATCCGCGACAATTTGCTCTACGGGAAGCCCGACGCAACGGAGGACGAAATGATCCGCGCCGCGCAACAAGCAGAAGCGCATGAGTTCATTATGAACCTTAGTGACAATGAGGGGCGTAGAGGCTACGACGCTCATGTAGGTGAGCGAGGGGTAAAATTATCTGGAGGCCAACGCCAGCGCATCGCAATTGCACGCGTTCTGATAAAAAATGCGCCGATTTTAATTATGGACGAAGCCACTTCTGCACTCGACTCAGAAGTTGAAGCAGCGATTCAAGCGAATTTAAACATGTTGATGGAAGGTAAAACCGTTATCGCTATCGCGCACCGCCTATCAACTATTGCTGCGCTGGATCGTTTAATTGTATTAGATAAAGGTGAAATTATTGAACAGGGAAGCCACAACGAATTGATTGCTCGCAGCGGTGTTTATGCGCACTTGTGGGCGCGTCAATCTGGCGGGTTTTTAGGGGAGTTTTAATCTCTGGCGATAACAGCGGAAGTTCCTTCATCCGACTCACCGCTGTTATTTTTTTATTTCAAATCAGCTCGCTGCATCATTAACCTTGTCATACCACACACCGTATTTATCGCCCTGCCATACCAGCAAATGAAAGAAATACGCAGTAACCAGCAATGCCAATCCTCCAAACAAAGCCCGTTGATCTACCAGGGCCCATGCACACAATGAAAATCCACACTGGTGACAAAAAACATTCCCCGCAGGGTGGATTTGCGCAACGGTTTGAATGTTAAATAATTACAGAAAAACCACCACTTCAACCAAAATGGCAAGTTACGCCATATATCAGAACTTTTATCAACCATCATTCGCTCCTGGGTTAGGGTTGCTACATCCACTTCAAGTACAGAGGCGAGGCACTTCAATGACTCCATACTGGCATTTTGGCCACTTTCAATGCGCTGAATGGTCCGGACATTTAAACCAGACATTTTTGCTAACTGCTCTTATGAAAGATGGCGACTAATACGCAGCTCTTTAAGAATCATTTACATACTCCAACCTGTGTAAACCCAGAGTATTAATGGAAATTGACAGAGTCAGGTACGGCATAAACCCGACATTCACCCGACATATTTTTATTATTGATTTATTTGAGCAAGTTTAATACAGCAGATTCACCGGCGAAGTGCCTAACAGCCATAGCCTGCAGATTTACCACATAAGATCATCAGGAATTACATAATCTTTGTAAGGATCATCCTCATCCACTTGAATATCGATTTTGGTATTCGCAACCACTACGAATTTATCGTCGCGTTGAGCAATTTTATCGGCGACAATACGCGGCACGACTTCGTACCCCTCGCCCAACTTCACGACCGCCAATACACCACGTACGATTTGCTCGAGCACCAGCGGGGACACCCGCATTTTTTTGATGAGCTTGCCATCGGTAAAGTTATATTCCACATCGCCATTGCCGCTACCTTTGGACTGACGATGGTTTTCAATCAACTGTTTAATTTGTGCAGCTACGGCTTTTTGTTGCAATTCCTGATCGCGCTGGCGGTTCAACTCGCGATCTCGCTCAGCTTTTTCCAATCTCGCCTGTTCGGCTGATTGTTTTATTTCATCGACAACCTCCTCGTTGGAACGACGCGCCACGTTCGTTTCTTTACGTTTTTCTTTGTTGGCCTGCTTCGCTTTTTTTGCGTCGATTAAGCCAGCTTTTAACAGTTGATCTTGTAAGGAAGGCATGGTTTTTCTCTATTAATATTGAGTCGTGGTCGACAAGGTGAAATGGGGGATATTTATTCCTGGATAACGACCGAATTTCTGATCTGGATTCAAACATAGGTTGACTTGTTGATGGATAGCATTGTGCTGCTTTACGCAAACAAATACAATTTTTCAGCCGATCGCATCGGGTTGTGTTCGGCCTATCTTTTACACTGACGGGTTCAAACCCCAAGGAATTTTACATGTCTGTGTTTTCCATAAAAAAGCTCACATTGGCAGCAGCGCTAGTCTCAGTGACTTTTATTTCTGGCTTAGGGAGCGGACTTGCGACAGCAGCTGCCCCCCAAGTGAAAACCTCTGCTCCTGGATATTTTCGTTTAATGCTGGGCTCTTTTGAGGTCACCGCAATCAATGACGGTACAGTGGAACTACCAGTCGATAAATTACTCAACAATCCCGAACCTAAAACTCATGCTGCTCTGGCAGATTCTTTTTTAAAAGCACCACTTGAGACATCAGTGAATGCCTATTTAATTAATACTGGTGAAAAGTTGGTGTTGATTGACGTCGGTGCCGGCACACTCTTCGGACCTACCCTGGGCAAGTTTGTCGCAAATTTGCGCGCATCCGGCTACGAGCCGGCGCAAATTGACGACATTTATATTACTCACTTACATTCAGACCATATTGGTGGCTTGGTGAGCAGCAACACCTTAGCGTTCCCCAATGCAGTGGTGCATGTTGATCAAATGGATTCAGATTTTTGGTTAAGTAAGGCCAATCTTGATAAGGCGGCACCAGACGACAAAATCTATTACACCAACGCCAGTGCCATGTTAACGCCCTACCAAGCCGCCAAAAAGCTTTCTCCGTTTACCAAGAAAACGCAGCTGACTTCTGGCATCAAAGCAGTTTCCACTGCAGGTCACACTGCGGGCCACAGCGTTTACGAAGTGGAAAGCCAAGGACAAAAATTGTGGTTAATCGGCGATTTAATCCATGTTGCCGCCGTACAACTGGATCATCCCGAAGTGACCATTGCGTTTGATAGTGACCAGAAAAAAGCTGCCGAGCAGCGCGATAAAATTTTCACTCAAGCAGCAAAAGAAGGAATTCTTGTGGGGGCAGCCCACATCCAATTCCCCGGTCTCGGCCATCTTCGCAAGGAAGGTAAATCTTACGACTGGATTCCAGTCAATTTCACACAAATTCATTAATAGCGCAGGCCAAAATCACCACTGGCGGTAATTTTCTCGCTAAAGGAGGATCGTATTGATCCTCTTTTGCTTTCACCGCAGCAATAAATCTGCAGCCATACATCCATGCATATTAAAATGCGGAGCTTTGACCTGATGTTCCTCATTGAAAACACAATATGTCTGCTACCGAAATAAGAACCTGGGATATTTTCTGCCGTGTTATCGACAATTTTGGCGATATAGGCGTCTGTTGGCGATTAGCGCGGCAACTGGTCAAGGAGCATAATCAACGTGTCCGTCTGTGGGTAGACGACCTTGATTCGCTGGTACGCATCTGGCCGAAAACCCAGCAACTCGATCGGCAACACCTATCCGGCGTAGAGGTTTACCGTTGGTGCGCAGAATTTGATACCGACGTCCAGGTTGCGGATATCGTAGTTGAAGCTTTTGCTTGTGATATCCCCATTCCTTATCTGGATGAAATGGCCAGACGCAAAGTTGGCAGCACAATACCCGTGTGGATCAACCTGGACTATCTGAGTGCTGAAAGCTGGGTTGAGGAATTCCACCAAATGCCTTCCACCCACCCCGCTACTGGCTTGCGCAAAACCTTTTTCTTTCCGGGTTTTAGCACACACACTGGGGGACTTCTGCGCGAACAATCATTGATTGCCGTCCGTGACAGCTTCGAGCCAGTATCATGGCTGGAGACGCAGGGGATTAGTCCTCAGCCAGATGCGCTTCTGGTATCTCTTTTTGCTTACGAAAACCCTTCAGTTGCAAGCCTGCTTACGGCTTGGGCAAACTCCAGCAGGCCGATCCACTGCTTGGTGCCTAATGGCAAGATCCTTACCAGTATCAACCAAACCCTCGGGCAAGACTTAGCCGTTGGCGATATACACACCCGCGGCAAGCTTCGCCTGCAAGTCATCCCTTTTGTAACCCAAACCGAGTATGACAAGCTGCTGTGGGCATGCGATATCAACTTCGTGCGCGGTGAAGACTCGTTCGTGCGGGCGCAATGGGCGGCCAAGCCCATGTTTTGGCATATCTACCCGCAGGATGAAGAAGTACATATCACCAAACTGGAAGCATTTCTTGAGATCTATACCCGTCAGGCTCCCGCCGAATTACAACGCCTGTTGCACCAAGCGTGGCTGGACTGGAACAGGAGCGAGACAATGGAAACACACTGGCAGCAACTGACATTGCAACTAGGTGAATGGCAACAACTTAGCCGCGATTGGTGCGATTTGCTGCTGGAACAAACGGATTTAGCCAGCCAACTAATCGCTTTTTGCGGAAAAAAACAGGGCTAAAAAAGCACTACAGAAAAGCGGCAAAGGACTGTATAGTAGCGCGCCGATTTCAAACCCGGGACTCCTGGGGGCTTTCAAGCCCGCGCGCTTCGCGAACCAAGGCTTCCCTCTTTATTCGTTAACCATTGCAAACTGGGATTTACCATGAAAAATGCTCAAGAATGCCGCGCTGGCAACGTTCTGATGATCGACGGCTCACCCTGGGTTGTTCAAAAAGCGGAATACAACAAATCTGGCCGTAACTCAGCCGTTGTTAAAATGAAACTGAAAAACCTGCTGAACGGCATGAACACCGAAACCGTTTACCGTGCAGACGACAAATTTGAAGACATTCAATTGGATCGCAAAGAAGTAACCTACTCTTACTACGCTGATCCAATGTACGTATTTATGGACCCTGAGTTCAACCAATACGAAGTAACTGCAGAAGAGTTGGGCGACCTGCTTCCATGGATCGAAGACGGTATGGAAGATGTGTGTGACGCTGTGTTCTACGAAGGTAAAGTTATTTCTGTAACTCCACCAAATGCGATTACCCGCGAAGTGGCTTACACCGAACCAGCTGTGCGCGGCGACACCTCTGGCAAAGTGATGAAAACTGCAAAACTGCTGAACGGCACCGAATTGCAAGTTGCTGCATTTGTTGAGATCGGCCAAAAGATCATCATCGACACCCGCACTGGCGAATACAAATCTCGCGCTTAATGGCGGATTTGTAACGTAAAATGGCGCCTGCAGGGTCGTAGACCGCTAACAAACCCCACCCTAAAAAGTGGGGTTTTGTTTTTTTAGCTAGTGCCATAAATTAGTACTGGACGGAAGCCACTTGCCTGCTAGACATAGACAAAGGAATGCTACCGGCATGAACACAAATTACCGCTTGGCAAACAAACCATCCACTTTATTAGAAATTCCAGTCAGCCATCAGCCAGAATTTTTCAGTATCGGTAACTTTTGTGGCGGCATCACCCATCGCGTATTGGGCATACTTGGCAGTCCAGACAACAGCTCCAGTTTTTTTGCTGATACTCAAATCAATTTCATCGCCATAGTCGGCTCCATTCGCATCAGCGTCAAACTTGTGATAGCTCACTAGCGCTTGCGCACCTGCGAAAGTAATACCCAAATTCAAATATTTATCTTCCAAACCATCTTTTGGTGTTGTTAAAAATTTATCGGCCCATCCGTTGAACACATGGAGAGTTGCCAAGGGTGTAGCGAAGCCATATGCGCCATCATCCGAGCCTAATAATTCATAACCAAGACCGATGCTAAACCGGGAAACCGTATAAGTACCTTCCGCCAACATATAGTCCGCAGAGTAGGCTTCATTTACACCGGCATCTTGTTGCTTCGCATACTCTAAGTTGTAAGCAAATGTTTCGCCAACAGTTCCCTGCCAGCGCGCACCGAAAGTGTCACTAGTAAGCCCGTACTGTGCAATAGGATTTTCTACATCCAACAAATAAGAGTAACCAATTAATTTTCCTGCATCAAAGCCGGTGTAGCTTGCATTCAACACATGGCTATTCATATTTAAATCGCCAAGGCCGGGATTGTCTTCACCAAACACGCGGTTTACATTTTTGATATAAGCGTAGGTAAAGTTGGTGTAACGGATTGCCTTGTTCGTAAATGAAACACCATCGTAAGTCTGCTCGTTCTGGCGCCAACCCACATTTCCTATAAAACGAGCATTATCAAGAATAAGACGCTGGCGACCATATTTAATTTGATTGTTAAATGTCGTGTAGGAAACAAATCCCTGATTAATTTCAGTGCCCACAGGATCTGCAATAACTGCCGCTGTTGGATTGAGAGGATCATTGGGCGCAGTGCGATAATCGTGATCATTCGTCATCTCGGTGACGTTATCCATCTCTGCAGTAAAACCAAATCCATTCCAGGCTCCGGATTGATAAGATAACCGCGACCGGGTAGTCCAGGCGTCTGCCGCCTTTTCGCCAGTGGTTTTTCCTGCTGCATTAATTATATCTTCCGTTACATCTTCATAGCGGGTGCGAAAATTTACTTTAATAACACTACCCTGCTGCATAGATTCAGTAAATGTTTTTGCTGAAATACCTGGAGCAGCACACAACAGAGAACTTGCCGCAGCAACAAGAAGATGAATCGTATTTTTTTTCATAGAACCTTCTCCAAAGAGTTTCAAAAAATGTGTGAGGATCATCAGCAACGTTCCAATAAATTTTCAAAATAAAATTTACAACTCGCTATGCACTAAAAAATTTCTTTGAATGTATGGCATAACATGGAGGCAGCTGAATCCACCAGAGCAAGGCGTATGCCAATAAAAACTATTGGAAAAATCGGGCAGGTTAAATCTTTGATAATCAATGAGATATGAAAAATTTTAAAACTTTGCAGGAAAAACTTCGATTTTTAGATGCGCCCCTTTATGGGGACAGGATATTTTTCGCGCGCTATTTAAATTCAAATACGCAAAACTTGATGCACAAAAAAGATTCGGTGAAATGCACCCCAATTTTTTGCCTTGCACAAACATGATGCAAGAGAAACAATTCAAACAGCACCACGATCAAACAACAGGCACAAAAAAGCCGCACAATTGCTTGTGCGGCTTGCGGATTTATCAGGGCAGATATTTAGCTAAGACGCACGCTAGCTCCTTGAGCCAAACCTTTTTCAATTCGCACTTGCGCGAAAGTCACATCCAGCTTGTCGTTGGCAACCAAGGTGAATGGCTCCAGGATCAGTGCAAACAATTCCTGCGGTGTGCGCTTCAAACCAAAGTCAGTGCCGGCATCGGGATAGCATTTCAAATCCACGGTCACGGTTTTCCAACCTGCTCCGACAATACTGCTGAGCTCCCGAGTGATATCCACTTGCGAATAACACGATGGGCCACAACCAATACGCACCCAGGCTTTATCCGCCGGTGCTACATCCACTTTAATATCAAACACCAATGAGGAATCCGATTCATAATAGTCGCTCAACACCTGGCGATTGAGTGTTGATATAGCCACCAACCCTTCGCCCTCGCCATTCCATACCGCACGACGCGCGTCTTCCTGCACATCGCGATCAACGCAACTCACAGTGAGTGTTGAAACACTGGCAACATTACCGTTGAGAACAGCGCGATCATTGTTCTTGCCTTCGAGGATAATGCCGTAGGTGCCCATGGGACGGCGATTGAATAACTCCAAGACTTCCGAGCTTGCTTCAAAGACAACTCCCTCTTCTGAAAGATCATCGCCAAGGGTATCTGCATCGCCATAATTAAGACCGAAGCCGTAGGCAAAGAGGGGATTGTAGTCTTCATCACCAAAATTTAACGTTCCTTGATCTGGAGATTTTGGCCAAGAGAATGCCAGTCGTCCCTTGACCGGATAATTAATCTGATCCTGACTATTTTTAAAGATCACATCGGCTACCCCAGCACCTTCAGTACCTGGCTGCCATATCACCGCAAATGCATCAGAAGCATTAAGCTCTCTATTGACCCACATAGGACGGCCTGTCACAAACAAGGCCACTACAGGTATCCCCTGGGATTTTAATCTTTTCAGTAAATCCAGGTCGGTGGTATCGCCGGCCTTCAACAATTGGTGTTGGATATCACCTTGCATCTCAGCGTAGGGATCCTCACCAAAGATAACGATGGCAACATCCGGTTTTTCAGCATAGGAACCATCAACACTCATAGTGACTTTACCGCCAGCACTGGCTACTGACTCCTGGATGCCAGCCCACAAAGTGGTAGCGCCAGGGAAATCCGCCATCGTATTGCCAGTTCCCTGCCAATTGACCGACCAACCACCAGTTTGCTTGCTGATATTATCGGCGCCGTCACCCGCAACAAGGATTTTGGCCTTGGGCGATAATGGCAAAAGATTATTTTTATTTTTCAGCAGCACGATCGACTCACGCACAGCTTGACGAGCAACCATGCGATGTTCATGCGCACCCAATAATTCATCCTTGCCAGCAAGCGGACGAGTTGACGGCAGCCCCTTCTCCCACAAATTCGCACGCAGTTTTACACGCAGGATGCGGCGTACAGCATCATCGACACGCGCCATGGGAATTACACCTGTGCGCGCCTGTTCAACGGTATTGTGGAACAGTTGTTTCCACTCTGGATCAGGCACCATAAAAATATCCAGCCCAGCATTAATCGCTTGTGGACAATTCAAAACCGTCGCACCGGCTACAAAACCGTGGCCATTCCAATCGCCCACAACCAAACCATCAAAACCCATTTGGTTTTTCAGCACATCTGTGAGCAGATAGCGATGACCGTGCATATGCTCGCCGTGCCAGCTATTAAAGGATGCCATAACACTCTGCACCCCCGCTTCTATCGCGCTGTAATAACCCGCCGCATGGATGCGACATAAAGTCTCTTCGTCATCCAGACAATTACCGCGGTCGATACCGTTGTGAGTGCCGCCATCGGCAATAAAATGTTTTGCGGTCGATAAGACCCGGTATTTAGAAAGGAAGCCTGAATCCTCTGCGTCACCCTGCAGCCCCTCCACCATCATGCCCGCGTATTCGCGCACAAGATCCGGATGTTCAGAATAGGACTCATAAGTACGCCCCCAACGGTCATCACGCGCTACAGCCACTGTCGGGGAAAAATCCCAATCTAGGCCTGTTACCGCAATTTCAGTTGCAGTGATGCGGCCAATCTCTTTAATCAATTCAGGATTGCGAGCCGCACCCAAAGCAATATTGTGGGGAAACAAAGTCGCGCCCACGATATTGCCCACACCGTGGACTGCGTCTGTGCCCCACATAATAGGAATGGCAATTTTGCCATCGGCGGTATCCATAGAGGCTTGGTAATAAGCATCGGCAATTGCCAACCAATCAGCTGCTTTTGAATAGCGATTGCCATTAGGCACGGAGCCACCACCATTGAGCACCGAACCAATGTGAAAGTCTTTGACATCCTGCGGAGTGAGATGGCGAATCTCCGGCTGGATCATTTGCCCAACCTTTTCCTCAAGGCTTAGTTGCGCAAGTAGTTCATCGATCTTCGCCTCAAGTGCTGGATCTTTTTTCACTCTACTGGTGATGCTTGGCCACTGCACGATTGCAACCTCCGTGGGAATATTGGCTAAAAGTTATTAGAAAATGGGTATTTGACCGGTAAAGCCTGGTTATTTTTAGGCAGCGCTCATGGCTCCACTAAAAGTAGCAGCAATCAGGAAAAACGGCGGAAGATCCCTGAGACTAGGCCCTGACATTTTGGAACAAGGCACCCCGTGCGGAGAGCTCATTGCTGAGCACCTATATGAACGTTTCTCTCTACTTCACGGCCACAACGGGGCCGACAACTACCTAGGCTGCGCGGCAAACTACTATTTGCTGACAGCGCTGTCAATAATACAGCAATTTCCGCCAATTCAGTTTAATGTTATCCTCCCGCGCCTATCTATTAGGACAAACCTACGACAACACTACCTATAACTATTTGATCTTCTTATAAAAGAAGCTAAGGAGTCACATGAGCCTTTTACTGGTTGCAGACATCGGCGGAACCAATGGTCGTTTTGGACTGGTCGAATTTGATGCTGAAGACATAGGCGCTAACGGCCTGATCAACTACACGGCGGAACGTCAAACCACACTCAAGTGTGCCGAGCACGCCGATATGGCCACCATGATCAAAGCCTGCTGCGCCGAGTTCGGTGTTGACGTCCCCAAATTTGCCTGCCTGGCAATTGCAGGGCCCATTGAAAATGGCCAAGCATCAATGACCAATCTCAACTGGAAATTTTCAATTGACGGCTTGCGCGAGCAACTGGGCATGAAAACCCTGCATGTGATCAATGATTTTGCCTCGCTGGCTTACGCCGTTCCATTTTTGCAAGAAAGCGAATTGGTCACTTTGTATGACTCCCACAAATCCAACCCTGAAGCTCCGATTGTTGTTATGGGGCCAGGCACAGGTTTTGGTATGGCGGCGCTGGTGCCAAATCAAAATAATTGGAAGATCATTCCTACTGAAGGAGGTCATGCGAGTTTCGCTCCAACCAATGAAAGGGAACTCGACATCAAAGCTTTTTTATTGAAAGAACAAAATCATGTGTCGGTTGAAAATATTCTCTCGGGCGGCGGACTGGTCACACTTTATCGCGCATTGGCACACAATGCCGGCGTTGAAGCAAAATCCTATAGCCCTGCCGATGTCAGCACTAAAGGCCTTTCAAATGAAGACCCATTATGCCGCCAAGCGGTATTAACTTTTTGCGATGTTCTGGGAGAGGTTGCCGGCGATAAAGCCCTGTCATTAGGTGCGCGCGGCGGTGTGGTAATTGGTGGCGGTCTAACTCCGAAATTACTGAGTTTGTTGCCAGAATCACACTTCCTGGAGCGCTATAAAAACAAAGGACCAATGGCTGGATACGTAAGCGATATTTCAATTCGCTTGATTGTTAATGACAAGGCTGCGCTTGTAGGCTCTGCTGCTTGGCTTATCCACAACACACCCGAACTCAAAGCCCATTGACATAAGACATTCCAAAAAAATGCACCCGTAGGTGCATTTTTTTGTGATAGCAAAATAGCGATTTAATTTTTATCTTTGGGTTTAATAAACGGCCCGGTAGATTCGCGCACGATAATACTTGAACTCAGCATACTCGCCGGCAACTGAATCTCCTTCCCCTTAACTTGCTTAAGTAATAAGTCGGTAGCTTTTTTTGCCATCTGCCGAATAGGTTGGCGAATAGTTGTTAACGCCGGCCAGATTTGATGGGCAACCGGGGTATCATCAAACCCTGCCACTGACAACTGCGCAGGAATTTTAATTCCCAGTTGATGCGCAACCATCATGACACCTGCCGCCATATCGTCGTTAGCCGCGAAAATGGCAGTGGGTCGCTGCGAATCATTCAATAATTTTTTCCCACACACCTCACCCGATTCATATGAATTATCCCCCTGCTCCACCAAACTTTTTAACAGCGGAATATTATTTTCCACCAATGCCGCCTTATAACCTTCGTACCTCAGTGACATAGCGCGATGGTCTGGATGACCGCAAATAAAACCAATTCGCTTGTGCCCCAATGCGACAAGCTGACAAGTCATATCGTAAGAAGCTTCTTCATCGTTAGTTTCTACGTAAGGCGATGCAGATTTATCTTCCGTCGGAGCCACGCGCACAAACGAAATATTCATTTTTTTAAGTAAATTAATGACATTCATATTGTCGGACAACGGCGGAGTCAGCATTACACCATCCACACGCTTTTCAAGAATCAAATCCGTGACTTCACTAATCAAGTTCGGATCGCGATGAATTGCTGGATGCACGAGTAACTCATAACGCTGTGGACGACAAATTTCCAACACACCTTCTTGGATATCCAATACATAGTGCGCACTCGGATGCCCGTAAATGAGACCTAAAAGATAGGAGCGGTTTCCCGCCAAGCTGCGCGCAGATTGATTGGGTCGATAATCCAGGGCACTAATAGCAGCTTCCACTTTCTCACGCGTTGCGGGTCGAACGTTGGGTTCGTTATTTACCACGCGCGATACGGTTTTCATTGATACACCTGCAAGGGCAGCTACATCATCGATGGTTGCTTTTGCCACAAGACCCACCTCAAGGTTAATTTTTATCGTTCTAATATCCAACTAAATATGAGTCACATTGACCATAAGACAATTGTGATGCGCGTGATTGTAAACCGGGAACAAACAATGTGACAGCTTTATAGGCTTGGATTATAGTACCGCGCGCTTGACGCAGGCTTTCAATCGGCAATCGTCAATTTAAGACCACGACAAAAACAGACCATTTTTATAACAACGAGGTAAAACATGAAATCACCAGCTAGGTACGGCCCGGCTTATGCGGCAGTGACCACACTTTTTCTCGCGTGGGGTTTTATTACCTCACTTATTGACCCCCTAGTCGCAGCAGTAAAAGGTATTTTCAGCCTGACCGATGTGCAGGCACAGCTTAGCGCCTTCGCTTTTTTTATCGCTTACGGCGTGATGAGTTTTCCCGCCGCCGCAATTTTATCCCGCTTTAAATCTGTACCTACTATTTTGATGGCATTAGGAACAATGATCGGCGGCTGTCTATTAATGTTGATCGCTGCAAATATAGAAAACTACACCTTGGTTCTCGGCGGCTTATTCGTTTTAGCAGGCGGCATTACTGCACTGCAAGTGGCGGCCAATCCTTTGGCGGCAGCATTGGGTGCACCTGAAGGCAGTCACTTTCGATTGACATTTAGTCAAGCATTTAACAGCTTCGGCACCTTTATCGGTCCGATTATTGGTGCATCACTCTTTCTGGAAGGTATTGAAGTTAAACCAGGCATGGAAGTAACGGAAGCTGCCCGTGCAGAAGCCTTGGCGGGTATCGATGCCGCCTATTTTTGGTTGTCAGGCATGATCGCCATGTTGTTGGTGTTTTTCTTCCTGAGCCGCAACATTGTTGGCGAAGCAGCGCCAGTGACATCAAACGAAGTAGCCCGTCGCGGCGTGCTAGCTATGTTTAAAGAGGCCACCCAATCCAAGTGGGCTCTGCTCGGGGGCATGGCCATCTTTTTGTATGTTGGTGCGGAAGTGGCAATAGGAACTCAAATGGCATTTTTCCTGAATGCCGATTCAATCTGGGGGCAATCAGACGCAGCTTTTAATTTCCCACTGATCAACTGGTTGTTTACGTCGGATGGCACCCCTGGGATTTCACTTCAAGAAGCGGCGGCGATCACTGCCATTTATTGGGGTGGTGCGATGGTTGGTCGCTTAATTGGCTCAGCGTTATTGGCCAAAGTAAATGCCGCGTTGCTGCTTGCCGTATTTACCGGTGCTGCTGCGCTGATGTGCCTCTATGTATTTAGCGTAGGTGGTGTGAGTGCTGGTTTTGTTGCATTGGCGATTGGCTTGTTCAATTCCATCATGTTCCCGGTTATTTTCAGCCTGACGCTTGAGCGTTCAACTGCAAGCTCTGAAGCCACTTCAGGCTTTTTGTGTACCGCTATTATCGGTGGCGCTTTTGTACCACTTCTAGTTGGAATGGTTTCAGGCCACTCTAGTTATATCACCGCATTTATTGTACCTGCAGCGTGCTATCTGGTGCTCTGCTGGTTCGCGTTGAGTGCACGCAAAGTGCAAGCAACAAACGACGTATCTGCTGTAGCGGCAAACCACTAAAAAAAATCGGGCAAGCGGTTTATTGCCGCTTGCCTTGCTGACCAATTATTCCCAACTTATCGCGCGCTCCTGGTCCTTCGCATTAGCCTCCACCCAGCGAGTCGCCCCATCAATATCCACTTCTTTTTTCCAAAATGGCGCGCGGGTTTTCAAATAATCCATCAAGAATTCAGCCGCTTGAAATGCGTGCTCACGATGCGCACTGGTAACGCCCACAAATACAATTTGCTCACCCGGATGCAATTCGCCAATGCGGTGCACTATACGCACCGCGATCAAATTCCAACGTCCTTTCGCCTCATCTAAAATACTTTGCAATATTTTTTCTGTCATACCAGGATAATGTTCGAGGAACATCCCCTGCACCGAGAGCAAATTATTTTGGTCTCGAACTCGCCCCACAAAAAACACAACTGCACCCGCGCTGTTGCCCCCACTAATTAAGTCAAGGTATTCGTGCCCGACATCAAAATCCTGTGTTTGTATGGCAATAGAAAACGACATATCAGCCTCCTGTAACCGGCGGAAAAAAGGCCACTTCGTCTCCAGATTTCAATGCAGCATCCCCCTTGGCA
>DATIDX010000080.1:0-3589 GCA_035456025.1 Cellvibrio sp.
CAGCATCAGCAACTCACTGTCATCGACCGATGCGCATCCGCTGGACAACCCCTTTATCGGCGCCCGCTGGTATGTGGACCCGGTCTGGTCAGCCAAAGCGGCCGGCGAAGTGGGCGGCAACAAGATCGCCCGCTTTAACACTGCGGTGTGGATGGACCGTATCGGCGCGATTGATCCGGCTGAAGGTTTCGGCTTACGCGATCACCTGGACGCCGCACTGGAACAAGGTGCGAACCTGATCCAGGTGGTGGTCTATGACCTGCCTAACCGCGACTGCCATGCACTTGCTTCCAATGGCGAATTGACCCAGGGCGCAAACGGTACCTTGCGCTACCGCACCGAGTATATCGATGCACTGGCCGCGATTTTCTCCGACAGCAAATACCGCAACCTGCGCATCATCGCGATTATCGAACCCGACTCGCTGCCCAATCTGGTCACCAACCTGAACGACCCCGAGTGCCAACTGGCGACCGACGCGACCCACGGTTATGTGGCCAACACCCAGTACACCCTGGGCAAACTGGCACAGATTCCGAACGTCTACAGCTACATGGATATCGGCCACTCAGGCTGGTTGGGCTGGGATGACAACTTCGGCAAAGCGGTAACCCTGATCGCCAACACCGTTAAAGGCACCCCCAAAGGTGTGCAATCGATTGCCGGTTTTGTGTCCAACACCTCTGGCTATACACCAACTTACGAACCCTTCCTCGATTCCCTCGCCAGCAGCGCCTTACCCGGCAGCGGCGGCGGCACCCAGGTGCGGCAAGCGAAGTTCTATGAGTGGAACCCGCAATTCAGCGAAGTCGCCTTCGTGCAGGCGTGGCGGACCAGAATGATCGCGGCCGGTTTCCCGGCGAGTATCGGTATGTTGGTGGATACCTCGCGCAATGGCTGGGGTGGTGCAGGTCGTCCTAGCGCGCAATCCACCAGTACTGCACTCGATACCTTTGTGAACGAATCGCGCGTCGACCGCCGTTTGCATCGCGGCAACTGGTGTAACCAACCGGGCGGCATTGGCGAGCGTCCACAGGCTACGCCGGCACCGGGTATCGATGCCTATGTGTGGGTGAAACCGCCGGGTGAATCTGACGGCGCCTCATCGCTGGAACTGTCATTTGACCCACTCGACCCGGCCAAAGGTTTTGACCGCATGTGCGACCCAACCTATACCGCGTCAGACACCAACCTGGGCACAGGCGCCCTGGCCAATGCACCGGTTGCCGGCCGCTGGTTCCCGGAAGCCTTCCAATTACTGGTGCGCAACGCTTACCCGGCGCTCGATGATGTCCCTGCATCAAGTTCGGCAGCTTCAAGCTCAGTGAGAAGTTCAGCAACGCCCAGCTCGGTGGCGCCCAGCTCGGTAGCATTGAGCTCGGTGAGAAGCTCAACGCCGGCAATCAGTTCCAGCAGCCAAAGCTCGATTGCGATCAGCAGCGCAGCGCCCAGCTCATCCAGAGCTGCTAGCTCCTCATCGACCAGTTCATTACCAGATGTCGCACGTACCGATTGTCCAGCCGCTCCCCCAGCCACCCAATTCGGTTCCTGGGCGCCCTACAACACCAATGACGAAAACCAGAAGGTGGTGAAGAACTTCCGCGAATTGATGGTGAAAATGCCGGTATTCAACAATGGCGTCATTCCATTGCCGTACAACTTGCATCAACCGTCACAAGCGGCGGCTAATCCACAGGCGAAGTATCCGCTGGTGGTTTATTTGCACGGCGGCGGTGAGCGCGGCAGCAATGAAGAGCATTTGACGTCGCGCCATGCGCTGCCGTTTTTTGCCTCCAGCAATTCACTGCTGACCCCGCAAAACCTGGCCAACAAACCGGCCTACATAGTGGCACCGCAATGTAATTGTGAGTTCTTTAGCAACGAGTGGTCATCCGGTGGCGGTGCGCCTTTCTCCATCAGCGGCAGCCCGTCGCGCTACGGTAAAGCGCTGACCGACCTGATCGAACACCTGGCTACCACCTACCAAATCGACCGCGATCGCATCTACGTCACCGGTATCTCTATGGGTGGTGGCGGCTCCTGGGAATTGGCAGCACGCCGTCCGGATTTGATCGCAGCGGCAGTGCCTATGTCAGGTCATCCAGTCAGTGCCAACCACGCGCAAGCGGTAGCCAACTCGCGGGTTGTTATTTGGCCGCAGCAGGGTGATGGCGATGAAAACAACTCGATTAACGACACCAAGAACACCGTGAACGCGATTGCCCAAGCCAAGGGCTGTGCCTACATGAACGAGTTCCCGCGCGGCACCACGCAAGAACTTGATCCGGGTGATCCGCCAAATGGCAACGACCTGCAGCACACCGTGTGGATGCGCGCCTATATGAATCCGCAATTGTGGGATTACCTGTTCTCGATCAAACGCGCCCAAGTGGGTGTGGTGGGCAGCTCCAGCAGCCGCTCGTCCAGCTCGGCAGTAGTGAGCAGCAGCAAATCCTCGGTGGCCTCATCAATTGTTGCTTCATCGATTGCAGCATCGTCGATCCGCTCATCCAGCTCGGTAAGTTCAACGGTGATAGTGGCATCCTCGAAGAGTTCGTCATCGATCCCGAGATCGTCTTCGTCCAGCTCCAGCATTGCTGACCGCAACCTCTACACTGCACGCAAGGCAAGTGTTGCGC
Source organism: Cellvibrio sp. (assembly GCA_035456025.1). Taxonomy (GTDB): domain Bacteria; phylum Pseudomonadota; class Gammaproteobacteria; order Pseudomonadales; family Cellvibrionaceae; genus Cellvibrio. The sequence continues at coordinate 2,640 of DATIDX010000080.1, forward strand.
CGGAGATTGATGGCACAGTTGACGCCGTGTGGGAAACTGCAAGCTGGGCGCCGATCAATGTGTTCTGGCTCGGCACCCAATCCAATCCGAGCGCGCAGGATTACAGCGGCCAGTACAAAGCGCTTTGGGATGAAAACTATCTCTACCTGTTGTTTGATATCACCGATGACCGTATCTACGACCGCACGCGCAATGCGCTGGAAGCCTATTGGGAAGATGACACGGTAGAACTGTTCATCGACGAAAATAAAAATGGTGGCCAACACCAGTACAACACCTCGGCCTGGGCGTATCACGTCAGCACCTACGGCGATGTGGTGGACTACACCACCTCGGGACCGAAGTTGTTGAATGACCATATCGATGTGCGTTTGGTGAGCATGGGCGACAAGCATCTGTGGGAAATGCGCGTGCGCATTTACGGCGAAAACTATTCCGATTCGCAATCGAATACGCCGCTCACCCTGGCCGCCGGCAAGCTGATGGGCTTCTCCGCCAGCTACATCGATAACGACGGCAACCAACAGCGCGAAAGCATGATGGGTTCAGTCGATACCGCCGGCCACAAAAACAACCAGGGCTACCTGGATGCGAGTGTGTTTGGTTCACTGAAGCTCGTGGAGTAACGCTGATTGAACAGCCGTTGTTAAATAGCACTTACTAAACGGCAACTGCTGTTTACCACCATAAAAAAACCGCCCGAAGCACTCCGGGCGGTTTTTTTTCGTCCTGACGTAACCCTTAGCGCAGCGCGAGACGCCCCTCCTCGCGACGCAAACCGCGCCAGTATTCCAATGCAATCAACAATGCGACGCTCAGGCAAGCCACGTAAATAGCCATCACATAAGCGAAGGGCGCGACGTTATTCCATGGGCGCGCTATGCCGAGGAAGCAGGCATAGAGCCAGGACACCGCCGAGACTACCGCCGTCACCACGATAAAAAGTTGCT
>DATIDX010000081.1:0-17329 GCA_035456025.1 Cellvibrio sp.
GGAAGATCCCAAAGCATTTTTAACCCAGTTTTCCGGCAAGGTTATTTTTGACGAGATCCAACGTGTGCCGGATTTGCTCAGCTACCTGCAGGTAGCGGTGGATTCCGATCCGGAAAAAGGGCGATACGTTCTTACTGGTTCACATCAGCTGGCGCTGCGTGAGGCAATCACTCAATCGTTGGCCGGACGCACTGCAATCCTTCATCTTCTACCGTTTTCAATCGCCGAACTGGTAGAAAACCAGCTGGGTTTCAACTCGGCGGAGGATTACATTTATCAGGGGTTCCTCCCGCGCATCTATGATCAGCAACAGCGGCCGACACCAGCCTATTCCAACTATTACCAAACCTATGTCGAACGCGATGTGCGCCAGCTCATCAACTTAAAAGATGCGGCGCAATTCCAGAAATTTATGAAGCTGGTGGCGGGTAGGGTAGGGCAGTTAATGGACTACGCATCCCTGGCGGGCGATGTAGGTGTGAGCGCGACCACAATTAAATACTGGCTCTCTATTTTGGAAGCCTCATTTATTCTTCATAAACTATCGCCTTATTACGATAATTTTGGCAAACGCGCGATCAAGTCCCCAAAATATTATTTTATCGATACCGGTTTGTTGAGTTTTCTGCTGGGGATAGAAAATCCGGCGCAGGTCGCACGCGATCCGTTGGTCGGCCAACTATTTGAGAATTTGGTGGTAATGGATTTTGTTAAAAATCGTTATAACAGCGGCAAGTTAGCCAACCTCTATTTTTTTCGTGATAGCAACGGACTTGAGGCGGATCTCCTGTATCAGCAGGGGCGCAATTTAACGCCGATAGAAATTAAATCCAGCTCAACCTACAAGCCGGAATTGTTGAAAGGACTAAAGCGCATTCTTGAATTATCGCCGCAGATGACTGAGGCATATTTGGTTTATGCAGGTGGGCCGATGAAGTTTAGCAATGGCATAAACGCCATCAGGTTTGATCAACTGGCAGCGACTTTCAATCAATAAGTGCTGCCTTGGCAGGGAAGGGGGTGGTGGCTAAAATTACTGCCAATCTGAAGCCAATTGCGGTTCGTATAAATCACCCATCAAATTGTGTAAAACCAATTTTGGATTAGACGCCTTTTTATTTTTGCTGTCTTTCCACGGCACTACAAACAAAATTTTCGGCAACTCTTGATTGGCTCCCTCGGCTGAACGGTCATCCGCGTCGTTAGCGGAAACCGACAGTGAAATACCCAGGCACAGTATCAATAATTTATGTAATTTCATTGGGCGCTCCCGCGGGTCAACATTTGTTTCAGTTCATCTCGCCAGGCTTCGGTCTCTTCATCTTTCTGGGTTGAAAGTGACAAATAACTTTCATAGTGAGTAATCGCCTTGGCTAGATCCTGATAATAGACGTCATAGAGCAGCGCCAAATTGTAGTGTATACCAGCGTTTTTCGGATCCAGATTTAACGCCGCGATATATAACTGTTCGGCATCCTTGTAGCGACCTTCCTCAACATAAATAAGGCCGCGAACATTATCGATGTCTGCCGATTGGGGTTGTAACTTGTGGGCGTGCTCAATAGCGATTTTTGCCGCGTCGATATTCTTTGTCTTATAGCTTGCACTTGCGAGATTAACCCAGGCATCGGGATAGCCAGGGTTGGCGTAGGCAATTTTATTCAGCGATGCGGCCGCTTCCTTGGTATTACCTTTTTCCAGATCAGCTAAGGCCGCAACATATGCTGCGCGATCTTTTTCGGCAAGCTGTTCAACCTTCGCACTTGCCGTCGGCGCACCTTGTGTTGCTTTTGGTCCTGATGAACAGGAGGCAAGTAACCCCGTCATAAACACGATTGCGAGTAAGCTGGGTAAATATTTGGCTGTAAATCTCATGGTTATCTGCTCTAAAACACCGAACACAGGGTTTCATTATTAATGGATAGAACTGCGGTAAATGCCGATTTTTCCCTGCCGTTGGTAACGCGACGGGAAAAGTGTTTGCAATTCGCTGTGGCTTTGCTTGATCCAAGTGCTCTGAGTACCATCGGCGGTGCGAGACATATTGATTTCATAAAACTCGATTGCCTTTTCTTCAAAGGGGAAGGCCTGGTCTTCAATAAGAATGTTGTATTGCTCGAGCTCATCGCCGGAAAGATTTTTGGGTCGCTCTGAATCGAGCAAGGATTTGGAGAATACCTGGTAGATCTTCCCGATCGAGTAAGTCGCTTCGGTGGTGACCTCGGCAATATTGTAAGACGATGCCTGACCAAAAAGTGATATGGCGTCCTGCATGAATTTTTTCTTATCGCGCAGATTTTGCGCTAGCGGCTCAACCAAATGTTTCTTTTCAAAATTACTTTGCTGCGTTTTTGCCAGAGCTAAGGTTGCATTAGCGGCAATATAATTAGTGCGATCAGTTTTGTAGCTTTTGACAGTTTGTTTATCCACAGTCGCGATTTTTTGTTGCCATGCGTAGGCTTTGTCTTTCTGGTTCTGTTTCAAATAAAGCGCAGACAATTTGTTCATCGACTCCAGATATTGAGCGTAAGGTGTCGTGTAACTGTCGGCGTAAGTGGTGTAAGCGCGAATTGCGTCAGACCAATTGTTTTTTGATTCATACAATTCGGCTGCTTGCCACAGTGCAGCCATTTTGACGTTTTGGTCGTTGTCTTGCGCCGATATTTTTTCAAATACCACGGCTGCCCTATCACCTTGCCCGAGCTGGACATAGGCAGTCGATAATTGCCGAGTTGCATCCTGGTAGAGGCGATGCTTGGGATATTGCTGCTGGAACAATTCGATAGTGGCTACGGCTTGATTCCAGCGTTCATTTTTAACCGAGAGATTAATCGCTTCATAAAGCGAGTCTGGCGCAATATCAGAACCGCTGGCCTGTTTTGCTACGCGGGCATAATTATTAATGGCACTATCAATCTTTTGAGCACTCAAATCTGCTTGTGCTTGTTGGTAAATGGCCAGTGCCAGGCTGTTGGCAAAACGTGTTTTATCGGCAGCCACTTTTGTTGAGAGCAAGAGCTCGGTAAAGATTTTTTCCGCTTCTTCCGGCTTGTTCGATTTTAAATAGGCAAGGCCTTTAATATAGTTGGAATCATTGCGCACGTTGACCGCAGCAGTACCGGAAATACTATCGGCGAATGCAATAGCATCGGCATAGCGTTTGTTATTGTAAGCAAGTTCCACCGCATGGAGACTAACTTGCTGGTAGCGAGGCTCAGTTTGGTAAAGCTGTACCGAACGCAAAGAGTAGGTGAGATGTTTGTCCAACCACAGCGGATTGTCCGGTTGGGCTTGGTAAAGTTTATCGGTCAAATCGATAGTGGCGTAAGCAGCTTCCTTGTCCAACACTATATCGCCGTCATAAGCGGCCTTTTCAAAATAGCCGAGTGCTTCAACGTTCATATTTTGCGAGGTCAGTAATTCGGCGTAAGCGGTGTATACCTTATCTTTTCTTGCATAGGATGAATATTGGTTAAGGTAGCGTTTATACCATTCGTTTGCTGCGGCAAAATTAGCTGGTTTTTTCGTCTTCCTATATTCCTGCTGTTGGGCGTCCGCAATCAGCAGCATATTGTCGCGCATGGATTTTTTAATGTTGTCAAAGCTTTGCGATGTCTCTTTGCCGTCCCAGTAGCTGCTCTTGGCATTGAAACGGTTGTAAAATGCTTCCATTGCGGATTCGAACTGGCTGGTAAGGTTTGCTCTTTTAAGTACTTCAATTTGCTGTAAATACGCTTCCGGAATCTGATCGGATGTGGGATTGCTCGCAATAAAACGGTTTAGTGTTTCATTGGCTTCAGTGTAGCGCTGCTGTGATAAATAAAGTGAACTGATAACCTGATGGGCGTGATATAGATAACTGGCTTCTGATGCGTCAGTGAATTGATCCTTGAGCATATCCGTGTTGCCCAAATTAATAGTAGCCAGAGCCAACGCCCTGAAATATTCATCAAAGTCGTCTTTCTCATTGCCAGCCAAGGTTTCGTAAGCAGCAAATTTTCTGTGTTTGATGGTAGCGATATAATCTTCAGACGCCTCGGAAAAAAGGCCTTGTTTATAGCGTGCCCACCCACGTTTTAATAAGGCACGTTCATAAAATTCATTTCCGCCTGCGGTAAATATAACTTCTGAATAAGCACTTTCTGCGGTTAAGTAATCGCCGAGAACAAACGCATTTTCGGCTAAACGGAACTGCGCTTCAGCGTAATAGGGCGATTGGGGAAATTGCGTTGTCAATTGTGTGAGTGTATTCAGCGAATCATCCAGTAAATCCAGTTTTTCGTAATTCTGGGCCAGCTGGTAGAGAACGCGATCATTGTCCTTCGCATTGGGGTATTCGCTTAGGGATGTTGAAAGTAAATTAATCGTGCGCTGGATTGATTCCCGGTAAGCACCAGTAGTTTCTGCAGCAACTTGAGTGCCGGTGCGCGAATCCTCCAATTTATTTAGTTCAGCCATTTCCAACTCGGCCAAACGGCCCATGGCCATGCGTCGCCCTTTTTCTTCCGATGATGCTGTTTTTAGATAATCGGTATAAGCCTTTTTAACTTCTGCTTCATTTTTAGCTTTAACAAATACCGGTGCGCCAGCTTCGCCGGAGGATTGGATATCCAGATCGCGAAGCGTGGCCTCTTGTGGTTCAGTCGAACTGCAACTAACAACCAACGGCAAACATAGAGTGATTACAGCGGGAATAAAAAAGCGCATCGGATTAGTTTCCGTCATAAAGTGTCGCCAATCCAAATCTGGACTGACTCAAATAGCTTTCAATTGATTTTTGTTCTTCTACCAACAATTTTTTTGCTACCAGCCGGTATTTTTTTTCAAGGCTAGCTTTAATATTGGTCAGAGCGCTCACCCGGTTACCAGAAAGTGGTTGGGCGAGTAAATCATTAGTAATAACAATTCTTTCCAACAATTCGTTCAGCTGCTTATTTTTTGAAGACTCGGGGCGGATAAAAATAGTTTTGGTCAGCTGCAAATCAATAGGTTTGGTTTCCAGATTAGTGAGTTCCGCCGATTGTTTGCTATTTAATTGTTGATAATAGGCAACCGCCTCCTGGTAAGCTGCCAGCGCAGCCTCTTGCTGCCCAAGTTGGCGCAGCGTAAAAGCTCCCAGCAAGTAGGATTCAGCTATGGAAATATCGCGTTCTTGCTTATCGCGCAAATGATTGAAAGCACTCAATGCACCGATAAAATCTTCCTGGTGCAGCGCTGCCATGCCCAAACCCAACAAGGCACGATTGCTGTAGCTACTTTTGAGGGCAACATTGCGAAAACTTTCTCTGGCATCCCGATAAAAACCGAACTGGATTTGTGAATATCCCAAGACAGTGTAAAGGCGATAATCCAATTCATCTCGCTTGGATCCATTTACCTTCAAAGCATTGTGAATTGCCAAATGGGCATCGCTCCACCAATCCTGGCGGATATTTGCCGTAGCAAGATTTAATTGCGCCAAGCGGTAATGAGAAGAGCTTGATTTTATTTTTTCATAAAACACCATAGCTTCACGGTGCTTCTTCTGTTGCTGTAAAGCATTACCGATTAGCAGGTTCGCTTCAGCGGCGTCTTCTTTTTCAAGGCTTTCTATAATCCCAGGATTTTTAAGTAGAGTGATCACATTGCCCCACTGGGCTTGCTCAGCGTCGTATTTGGCAATTTCAAAGCTTATTCGCGCCTCACTAAAATTATCGCCTTGATTCTTTGCTTCAGTTAATAGTGCTTGTGCTATGTCGGTCCCATGAAGGGACAGTGCCAATGCAGCAATTTTTTGCACAGATGCAGATGTAACTTGCTGAAGGATAGATGGCATATTGCGCACAATTGTAGCCATAGCGAGTGTTGGCGACTGAGCAGTTATGGCCGCTTCTGACGACTTTATAATCTGTTCGAGATCAGCCGATATCACTCCAGATTTTTGTTCGCGAATAATATCCTGATAGGCAGCAGAAGTAGCCGCAGCAAAGAGCTGTTCGCTGGCAGCAGGTGTTCCGTTGCTGTAGCTAAGGTGCGCAAAAAGTAATATCGGCAATAAAATAAGTCGCTGGGCTGTGCCCAGCTGTTTTTGCGCGATGGTAATAAAATTCTGGGTTAATTTATCTAGGCGATTCATTGGCAATCACAAATATTGAGAGCATTAAGATATGACTGCATTCCCTGCATAGAAGAAAATAAAATGGTATCTGTACCGGAAAGAAACATAGCAACTCCATTTACTGAATAGAAAAACAAAAATTATATGAATAACGGTTCGATCAAGCGAACCGCTGGCAGCCTTGCAGATTATAAAATCTGGTAATTAAACTGACCTTCTTCACTAACACCTACGTGAATACTACGAATTGTTTCACCGTTCGCCATTTTTCCAAGGCATTCAGCCGCCAATGCAGGTAATAGAGTACGCGTTAAAATGTTCTCGATATTACGAGCGCCTGTATCAACTTCCTGACTGCGCGCCAAAATATGCAATAACACATCTTCATCATAAGTAAAGTCAGCGTTGTAATGGCCTTTAACCCGCTTCTTGATGCGATTCATATTGATTACGCAAATCTTCATCAAGTCATCATCGCTGAGTGGATAATAAGGAATGACGGTGCTGCGACCAAGGAAAGCGGGTTTAAAATAACGCAATAGTTGCGGGCGGAAATTATCTAGCAATACTTCCGGATCGGGGCGCTCTTCCTGCGCTGCACACATAGCGCGGATATGTTCTTCCCCTGCGTTGGAGGTCATTATGATAACTGTGTTGCGGAAATCGATATCGCGGCCTTCGCCATCTTTGATGGTACCTTTATCAAACAGATTGTAAAAAATATCCTGTACACCGGGATGTGCTTTTTCCATCTCATCGAGTAAGACTACACTGTAAGGTTTGCGTCTTACCGCTTCAGTTAAGACACCTCCTTCACCGTAGCCCACATAACCGGGTGGTGAGCCCAGCAACATGGATACTTTATGTTCCTCTTTAAATTCAGACATGTTGATGACGGTAATATTTTGCTCACCGCCATAAAGAATGTCAGTTAACGCGAGTGCAGTTTCAGTTTTACCTACACCGCTGGAGCCAACCATAAAAAATACACCAATTGGTTTACGCGGATCCGTTAAACCTGCACGTGAAGTGCGAATACTTTGGGCAATTGCCTCTAGCGCATGCGGTTGGCCAATCACGCGCTCGCCGAGTGCGGTTTGTAAATCTAGGATAGCCTTGATTTCATTAGAGACCATTTTGCCAACGGGAATACCGGTCCAATTGGCCACTACTTCAGCGATTGCCTGGCTATCAACATTCACCTGAATGAGTGGTGTTTCGCCTTGTAGCGCAGCAAGTTCTTCGCGTAAAGACTCCAATTGCTGACGCACGTCGGCTAATTCGGCTTCGCTTAATAAATTGGCAGCTTCCTTCTTTTGCTGGCGTGCGTGGAAATCATCTTCGATTTGTTTTTGCAGGGCTTGAATGGCTTTTACTTTTTCCAACTCAATATACCACTGCTTTTCTTGCTCCTGAAGGTGAGCTTGTAGTTGTTCTTTTTCAGCATCAAGCTGGGACAAGCGCTCTGCATAATTGCCATGCGAGGCATTCTCGCGACCAAGAGATTCAATGGTCGCGGTGCACTGAAGAATTTGACGGCGTGTATCTTCAATTGCTGCTGGAGTTGAGCTTTGGCTGAGCGCAACGCGGGCGCAGGCTGTATCCAACAGGCTCACGGATTTATCGGGTAACTGGCGAGCAGTAATATAACGGCTGGAGAGACGAACTGAATCGACAATTGCTTCATCCATAATGCGCACCCGATGATGGTTTTGCAGCATCTCGGAAATAGCGCGCATCATATTGATCGCTTTTTCTTCGTCTGGCTCTTCAATCTTTACTACTTGGAAGCGACGGGTTAGTGCAGGGTCACGTTCAAAATATTTTTTATACTCTGCCCAAGTGGTAGCGGCGATAGTGCGTAACTCTCCGCGAGCCAACGCAGGTTTAAGTAAATTTGCCGCATCGCCTTGACCTTCTTTACCGCCGGCACCAATCAAGGTGTGGGCTTCATCGATAAACATAATGATGGGTTCAGGTGATGCTTTAACTTCAGCGATAACTGATTTCAGCCGATTTTCAAATTCGCCTTTTACGCTCGCACCTGCTTGTAATAAACCCAGATCCAGGCTGCGGATAGTGACATTTTTTAATTGATCAGGCACATCACCTGAGGCGATACGCAAGGCAAAACCTTCAACTACAGCAGTTTTTCCCACGCCCGCTTCGCCAGTAAGGATAGGATTATTTTGACGGCGACGAATCAGGATATCCACAATTTGGCGCACCTCATCATCACGGCCCAACACGGCATCAATCTTGCCGTTTTTCGCCGCTTCAGTCAGGTTCACAGTAAATTTATCTAGCGCAGGTGTTTTACTCGGAGCAGAGAATGATGCCTCTTCGCCAAGGGCATCATTTTTACCCGCTTGTTTTGATTCACCCGTGGTGCCGATGATACTGCGGATAACTTCGCGCAAGGATTCGGGCACAATTTTTTTCAGCTCGCCGTTGGTGGCTTCAGTTGCACGACGCAGTCCTTCATCCAGAAGTAGCGCGGCGAGTATGTGTGCGGAGGTAATTTTGGCATGGCCGTACTCGACCGAGGCAAGTATCCAGGCATTTTTTGCAAGGTCAACAATCGTAGGTGACAGCGCGGGGGCGCGCGAGTTGCCGGTCTTGATTGCATCCAATTCGCGGTTAAGATGGCGAACAAGGTTGCCAATATTGATATCAAATTTTTCTAGTACAACCAGGATGTCGCTGTCTGGTATTTCAAGTAGTTTGAGCAACCAATGTTCTATTTCAACATTATAGTGGGTTCGCGATAGACATAAACCAGCAGCACCTTCAAGCGCATTGCGGCATGGTTCATTGAGTTTTACCACGAGAGATTTTAAATCGATATTAACCATGACTCTGTCCTTAACAGCTATTAGATGTTGAAAGTTTGATGTTGATTATCAATGTACACGTTTGGCTGACACAGTAATTTTTAATGTTTCATTCGCGTTGGCTGTACTTTTTTGCTCATTGGTTGATAACCAGGTATTCCAGCACAAAATGGGTGGCGCCTTTTTGTTGAGCATAATTTTATTGGGTAAATCGGCCCGGTTCACTTCAATTACAAACTCGTAATCATGCTCCAGACCCAGATACATTTGTACCATATCGTTCATTGCTGCCAGTGCTTTTGTGCCTGGTGCAAAACGGTAAAACTGCTCTTTATTTAATGGCCCCAGCAAAATTCTAATCTTACCTTGAGCAATCCAGCCGCGGGCGCCCAGCATTGCTGAACGTGATAAAGCAGCGTTTTGTCCTTTAGGCTCCAGCTTTGATGCGATACGCGTGCGAATATCGGGTATGAGTTCTTGCCATTGGCCAACAAATTCCTGAATTCTGACAGGAAGATCAAAATAATCCGCAAGTATTTGTTTGAGACCAGTAGATGTCCTGACTTTTTGGGTCAAGAGTCCGCCGTAAAATAATAACGATTCATCATTAACTTGTAATCTATCTGTCAGCCCCTGCGTGCCCAGCCCAATTAAGGAAAGCAAAGCTTGGGATGACAAGGATCGATTTTTCTTAAAATTGCTATTTAGTTTTTTGCGTTCATATTCAATTGGAAGCGAGTACTTGGTTCCCGCTTGGTAAAATAGCGATATAGTGCGATGGTTAAAAATATCCAAAAATTGGGCGAGGGATTCATCCTTTTGTTTCAAGCGTTGTAAAATCAACTCAGTATAGTGGTATGGCAAAACACCAATGCTACCTGCCAGACTCATAAAATTGACTTGCATCTCCCAAGGTATTGCCGGGGATTTTTCTGTCGCCGCTGAAACTGAAAATATTTCATTATTGGGAAAGCTGAAGGAAGTCCTGGTTTTAAAACGCAATATTTCCGTAACTGGCGGTACGAACAGCGCTACAGGATTATGCTTCCTGCTCCGCTGATAATCAGGTGATGACGATTCTTTAATTAATATCGCGCGCTCCAGCAACCTCACCGCTTGAAAAAAGCCGTACTGATGCGGTGCCTTGAGCAGCAGCTCAATTACAGAAGCGTTTTTTCGCCGGCTCGGGGAGGACATTTCTTTAAGTAACCTTCTTTGCTTTTGCGTTTAACCAAGAGTCGGGTGAATGAATTGACCGAACAGTAGAGGCCAAAAAAATGCTCCAGCACTGTGGCAAATAAATAACTGCTGCTGCCGGTAAATTGCGAATCATCGATTTCAATTTCGACTTCTATGCCACGGCACAGTGTTGCCCTGCCATCGATATTCAGGGGTGCATTGACGCCCTTGGCAGTGACCGATTGAATAGAGTCAATTAGCGCTCTGGTCGCTGAAGAATCTTTAAAATTGTAAAGACGTAGTATTTCCTTCAGTGAATCGGTAGCGTCGCGCGAACCGGTAATCGATAAATGATTGAGGTTCAAATGTGAGAGCAGCCGCCAGCGTGCACCGTCTCGCAACGGTGGGCGAACAGCAACGGAAGGTTGCGTAATGCAACGAATTCTTTCACAGGGTGGTGCAGCGTTGACGCACTGGAGTTTCGGCTGTTCGAGATTAAATGGCAGCTTGGCTGGTAAGTCACGGTTACTGCAAGTCGTATCCAGGATCAGTGTGCGGTCTTCCGGCAAGTTCGGATTAAAATTTAAATCCACCAAACTGAGGAACAAATCCGTTCCCTCATCGCGCTCGCCGTAGCCAAGCTTGGCGTGTCTGCGTGCAGTAAACCAAAATGACTGTGTTTGTAAATTGAGATGTTCGTGTTTGAGGCCGTAAAATGGCAAGAATTTTTCTTGCACACCAGCAGCGCTGCTCGCTATAACGTTGTCAACGGAATAAATTTCATAACCTGTTGGTCTGCGGGCATCTGCTACAATTTGATACTCACGTTGTGTGTGCTCAATCTTAATAGGGTCAGCTTTGTGCTGAAATAAATTTACTACTGGGGTACAGCCGAGCACAAAGGTATTGGCATTAATATTATGTTCAAGTTCTACATCTGATCGATTTAAATAAAGGTATAAATTTAACTCTGTTGTCGCATTTGCCGGAATGTAATCAGCCAGGCCTTCGATATCGATGAACATGAATTTTTCCGGGAAAACAAAAAACTCGCTCAATAAGCGGTAGCCGGAAAATGAAGATGGAGGGTAAGGTAATAGACTTTGTGTGTCTGAAAAACCTACAGCTTTGATTAGATTCTTGCCTAAAAAAACGGGCTTTGGATCAGCCTCGGAAGTGGCCAATACCAATTGCTGTGTTTCGTTCAGAATCATCTCATAAAGCGGATGAATATGCTGTGACTGTCCTTTTAGATAGAAACGGAAACGGTTCGGGCGTAACTCGTGAAAATTAATCGCTTCATTAAATGTTTTTAAGCGCAGGCGAAGCACTCCACCGGCTCCGCGGACAGAATTTGCTCCAGGTGTTGCGAAGGGGCGCCCCACCAAGCTCGCCTCCTTAATCACCAGCGGCAATAACTCAGTATCATAGACGGTAGTGAATCGACAATTTTCGCCTTGAAATTGTTCGGTCTCCAATATGGTTTGCGCGGGCAACTCATAGCTTGCTTCTAATTGATCCTGGTTTGGTACCAATTGCACGATTGCCATCGACGGGATTGGCCGCTGGTAGTGCGGAAATAGGGTAGTTAATAACGCATCGCTAAGTTCGGGGAAATCGTCATCCAATTTATGTTGAATGCGCGCATTTAAATAAGCAAAACTTTCGATCAGCCGCGAAACATGTGGATCTTCAATTGTATCCGCGCTAATACCCAATCGACCGGCAATTTTTGGGTGCTCTTTGGCAAATTCCGAACCCATTTGCCGGATAAATGCGAGCTCTTTCTCGTAGTAGGGAAGTAACTCATCAGCCATGTTTTGATTCCTCTACCTTCACGGTTCTAAACACTGGGTCCAGAACGGAATCGAAAATAATAACTTCAGGTGCCGGATCGGCATGAAGCATTGCATCTATCCTGAATCTAAGTGTTCGGTCAGTGGTGTCTTTATTTTCAATATGAACTACTTTCACTGATTTAAAGCGCGGTTCAAAAGTACGGAGTGTCTTTTCCAAATTTTTAGTAAAGGCGCGTTTTTTTTCCATATCGGCAATATTGACTGTAGCAAGGTCTGGCAGACCGTAATTCAATATTGATATCTCCATCTCTCTATATTCTTCCGGGGGAGACTGCATGCGAAAGCGAGTGTTTAATAAGTTTTCCAAATCACGTTTCACGCTGTTGCGCAAATCGCGTAAATATTGGTTACGGTTTTTATCTTGCTCAATTTGGATGTGCGGTTCATCGTCCATCAATCGATCTAAAATCGACGGGCGTAATTCCTGTTTTTTCCCGATGCGCATGATTAGATGTTTACCTGATATCAAATTTTATTTTAACTTGTTTGCATAAGCTCGGTCACCAACTCCAGCTCTGACACCATTTGGTCAAGTTGGTAATGCGGTACCAAGTGAATAACACAAAGGTATTGCCCGGGTTTATTGGGATGTTCACTCACATTTACTGCTGCCTGACGCAAGGGATAACGGGCTTGTTCCTCCCACTCCAGATCTTCACGGCCGGTGGTGTACTTGAATAGCCATTCTGTTAAAAATCGTTCGCATTCCTCGGCGGTGATAAAGGAGCCGATTTTGTCGCGGATCATCACTTTTAGATAATGTGCCACGCGGGACGCACACAAAACGTGTTGCAGCATTGCAGATAGTTTTGCATTTATGTCCTCAGATCGCGACAGACGATTGCGTGGCTGTTGGACGGATTGGTTACTGTAAAATGCACTGAATGGCGTGTCATAACAGTGACATAATGGCATTAATCCAAGGTCGCTAAGTTCTCTCTCCATCGTGTCTGTAATAATCACCTCTACGGATGGTTTGCAGGCAATATCTCGTGAGTCAGTCGCAAAACTTATTTTGGGCAGATTGGTTAGCAGGCCTCCGCCGATTTGATCACGCGGTACACCGCGAATATGGCCAAACCAACCCACATTTGCAAATTCGCGCAGCAGCACCCCACCGAAAGCGTAAGCTGCATTTCCCCATAGCTGGCTTACTTGCTGGTTTTCATGATTATCTTTTTCGAAAAAGAAAATGCCTTTATAACTGCCCGGTGTAGTGCGATAGGGTTCACGCATTAAAATGCGGGGCAAAGTTAAACCAATAAAGCGGCTGTCCTGTTTTTCGCGCAGTGCGCGCCATTTGATATATTCAGTTTGAGCAAAAATGCTGTGTAAATTTATCGGCATACCTAATGTGGCATATTCATCCAAACCGAAAAATTCGCTGGAAGCTGAGCAAATAAAAGGAGCAAATGCTGCTGCAGCGACCTGACTAAGGCCAGTTAAAGTGGCAATGTCATCCAAAGGGTGTCGCGGTGAACGTTTATGGCTAATTTCGTAGTCGCCAATGATTACCCCGTAGGGTTCACCGCCAGGAGTGCCGTATTCTTCGCTATATATTTTTTGAAATAGCTGGCTTTGATCAACATCCAGAGCGCGTTCGATATCTTTGGTTATTTCAGCCCAAGTGATATCCAAATAACGTATTTTAATATTGCGACTTCCATCAGCTTGTATAACGAGATACCAAAGACCGCGCCATGAGGCTTCAAGTTTTTGCAATTTTGGATGGTGGATTACTTCGTTGACCTGATCATTAATCAGGTGATCTATACGCGCAATTGCTTTGTGAATTATGAACGGAATATCTTCAGTTTTTGTATTAACTGAAACATTTTCAAAATTACTTAACCAATAACCGAGCGCTTTGTAAGCATCGGATTCTTCAAGAAATCCAGCGAGCGAAGTGAGGTAGGATTTTTGCTGATAAAGCGTTTCTAGCAAGCTTCCGTTTGCATTCTGGGATATATCTGCTGATGTACCTTGGTGGTTAAGAGCTGACACAACAACAATCCATTTATTAAAAGAGGAAGGGGGGAGACACGTCTCCCCCCTTTTACTTGGCTAGCCCGAATCATTAACCTGCTTTTGGAATATTCGCGACCAAACGCAGGGAAGCGGTTAGTTCTTCCATTTGCAGCCATGGACGCATCAATACAACAGCGTTGTATACACCCGGTTGACCGGGAACTTCCTTAACTTCAACTCGCGCTTCACGCAACGGGTACTGAGCTTTAGCTTCGGCACTAGCGCCTTCGCTACCGTTAACGTAATTGCTAATCCAGCGGTTCAACCATACCTCTGCTTCACCTACTTCCATGAACGAGCCAATCTTGTCGCGCGCCATAGTTTTGAGGAAGTGTGCGATACGTGATGTTGCCATAATGTAGGGCAGCCTTGCTGAAATTGCTGCGTTGGCTGTTGCATCAGGATCATCAAATTTTTTCGGGCGCTGGGTCGTCTGCGCTCCGAAGAAAACGGCATAGTCGGTATTTTTATAGTGACACATTGGCAAGAAGCCCAATTTGCTGAGCTCTGCTTCACGGCGATCAGTAATACCAATTTCAGTTGGGCATTTCTGGTCGGTATCACCATCATCGCTAACGAATGTATGGCTAGGCAAGCCTTCAACCTTGCCACCACCTTCCGCGCCGCGGATTGCGGTACACCAACCGTACTCGGAGAACGCTTTTGTCAGGGTTGTACCTAACGCGTAAGCGGCATTCATCCAGCAATAATCGTCATGGTCTGTTTCTGTGTGGCGACCGTCGCTACTTCTTGGCACTTCTTCGTAATTGAATGCCTCTACCGGCTTGGTTGATTGCCCATAAGGCAAGCGCGCCAGAACGCGTGGCATAGCCAATGTTACGAAGCGGGAATCTTCAGTATCGCGGAAACTGCGCCACTGAATGTATTCAGCTGAATCAAAGATTTTTTCCAAATCGCGAGGCTTGGATAACTCAGTAAAACTATCAAAGCCAAACATTTTTGGCGAAGACGCAGATAAAAATGGACAAAAACCTGCAGCAGCAACGTTGGACATTTTCGACAGCAGCGAAATATCGTCTGGATGGGTCGAAAACTCGTAGTCACCAATCAATGCTGCATACGGCTGGCCGCCTGCAGTGCCGAATTCACTTTCGTAAATCTTCTTGAAAATTTGGCTCTGGTCGAACTCAACCGCTTTTTCCAAATCTTTGCCCAACTCTTTTTTACTAATGTTGAGCATGCGAATTTTCAGTTGAGTGCTGGTTTCAGTATTGCTAACCAAATAGTTAAGGCCGCGCCATGAGCCTTCCAATTTCTGGAATTTTTCATTGTGCATCACAGCAGCCAATTGTTTTGACATGGCCTCATCAATGGCTCTGATGGCGGCATTGATAGTAACCGAGAGGTTTTTGTCCCACTTGACGGTGCCTTTCATGGCCTCGCTAGTTAAGGTTCTGAGCAGCTCTTCGGTTTCGTCACGAGAGGTTTGTTTGGTCGCGCTGATTGCTTGTTCAAGGAAGCTCAGTTCTGCGACTTGCGTTTCCGCCTGCTGGCCTTCCAATTGTTCCTGATTAGACATGTTTATTCCTCTTTTTTGCCGCCATTGTCTACGCCGAGTTCACTTGACAGCGACGAGAGTGCATTGGTGTTGCTCAAAACATCTTCGAGAATAGCCTCAAGGTCTTCCGAGCGGTCAGCTTTGGTCAGCAGATCCCTAAGCTTATTGCGGGTGTCCATGAGTTTTTTCAGCGGCTCAAGTTGCTCGACAATCCTGTGCGGCTCAAAATCTTCCATGGTTTTGAAGTCGAGGTTGGCCGTCATTTCACTGCCATCATTTTCAAGGAGATTCTCTACTTTCATCCGCAGCTGGGGATTTACCTTGGTCATGATATCGTTAAAATTATCGCGATCAATTTGTGAAAATTTGCGATCTTTAAGCGTCTTCTTGCCTTCGGTGTTATCGCCTGAATAGTCGCCCATCACGCCCATCACAAAAGGAATTTCCTTTTCTACGATAGAGCCGTTTGTTTCGAGATCATAGGTGATATGGACTCGAGGCTTTCTGACGCGTTTAAGTTTATCGTGGATGCTATCGGACATAATCCCTAATCCTCTTTGGCTAGGTGGTTTGGTTAATCTTCTGTCTTGACTCCAGTGAGCTCACTGAAGTGTTTGCGGGACGAAGAGTCAGGAATAAGCTCAACGATCAGTTCGTCAAGCGGCATGTTGCCCCATTTTACTGCTTTTTCAAGCGCGTAAGAAACCGGAGAATGGGGTTCGGTTGTTCTAAAAAATTTGGCGATATCAAGCAACTGTTTGAAAGCAGCTTCGCGCGAAACTAATGCATTGGATACTACTACACCAGGAGATTGCACTGCATTGGTAGTTGCGGCCGCAGGGGTGCCTTGGGCATCACTTGTCTGCGCAACTTCAATCGGTAGTTTATGTTTTGCAATATGGTTAAGTGCGCCGCGGCATTCTTCCAGAGCATTGACGATAGCACGCATGGATGGCGAATGCTCAGAGCCGCAAAGCTCATCAAGCAACTTCTCAACTCTTTTGGCGGAGTCAATGGTTACATTGATGTCATCAAATTGGTCGATGATGAACTCAGCAGCTGACTCCTCAACGGCTCGCTCGATATCGGCCAAGGTAAATCCCAGCTTTTCCGTTTTACTGATACGAGCATCTTCATTGGTAATTCGTTCCAGTTCCACTGCTTGTTGATATTGCCAATAGGCGAAAGGACCAGGGGAGTAGCCCTCTGTCAGGGGAACGCGCCGGATTGGAGCAATCAATACGCCTTCCGTGTTTGTGCCGCTAAGGCCTGCGAGTGGTGCAACACGGGTTTCAATTCCATCTTCCTCATCGGGCAAAGGGTAGAGATTATCCCAAAAGTTGTCGAGCAGCCCTTCGATCAACCCAAAAGCATCGCGCAAGCCTTGGAAGCCGTTGCGACGTATTAATGCTTCTGTTAACCAGGTGGCCACTTCGAGATCCTTGCTTTCACGCAGTAGGAGCCCGGGTGCCAAGGATAAAATTTTGCGCCAGTGTTCGTCGGCCTCACCATTAGCTTCTTTATATAAATTATTTTTTTCCGCGTCACGGGCGGCGTAGCGTGCAGTCTTAATGGTTTGATAGTTTGACAGGGGCGAAGCATCCAACCGCAAATCGACACCGGTAGGATTATCAGAGGAGATGGGTGCCAGTAGGCTGGCAAGGTCTAAAACAGGCTGTGATGCCATTAAATACATATCCCTTTTTAAAATTATAAAAACTGCAGAGTGCAGCTTCTTACACTGCGAACTCTATCTTTTAGGTTATTACTTTGCGATAGTTCCGCACCTTGAGTTCAAGATCGGCCAAGCTAG
>DATIDX010000082.1:0-4641 GCA_035456025.1 Cellvibrio sp.
ATCGCTGTTGCGGTTCGTTCCTCAGCCTACGCGGCCCACACCAACCTACTCTTGTCATCTATACGCACCAAGCGTATATTTTGAATTATTCGCGCGATGTAAAAGGTGCACAATGAAACGCAATCTATTCGATGAATTAAATGAAGGGTTACAAGCTCTATACGATGAACGCGAAGGCAAAATCACGCTCAAAAAACATATTGCAGAAAAAATTACTGCACCAGAATTAAAAAGCGGCGAGTTGGTTGAGCTGCGCCAAAAATTAAATGTTTCCCAAGCGGTATTCGCGCAATACTTGCGCATTAATAAACGCACACTTGAGAATTGGGAGCAAGGCCGCGCCAAACCCAATGCGCAAGCTGCTGTGTTAATTAAGATGGTAGAAAAATATCCTGATACATTATCGCGCTTGGCGAGTGTTTAAATGGAGACAACCATGACCAATCCAATGAATGACGACTTAATTCAAGCCTTAAAAATTGCCTTTTGTTATATGCCTAAAGCTATCGAGGTAAACAAATACGAATACGGCGATAGATACCAAACCGTGCTCGACCAAATCCAAATGGTCAAAGAGACGCTGCTGATGAATGGGATAGATCCTGAAGAAGTCTACGGCGAGATTAATCCCGACATCACCCCAAATTCTTCTTATTAATTATTAGATGACATATTGAGTGGCGACAGACATAACAGCCTAAATATAAAAGGAAACATTATGATTCAGAGTTATTCATTTTTTTTATGGGCTTTTATACTTATTGCCCCTCTCACCAACATAGCGCACGCAAATCCCTTTGCAGGAAAATATCAAGAAATCCCCTTATGGGGCGATGCACCTGCGCCGGGCACCAATGACATTCAGCTCGAAGAAGCATGGGATGACTTTAATAAAAATCCTGAAAATCCCGATTATTCTGTCTCCAATATTTCGCTACCTTCATTGACGGTTTTTACACCGGAAAAACCGAATGGTAGCGCTATGATCATCATCCCCGGAGGTGGTTATCGCAAAAATGTTTTTGATAAAGAAGGTGTGGATATTGCGCGCTGGTTAAATACCTTGGGAATTACCGCGTTTGTATTGAAATACCGACTACCGGGTGAGTGGTCAGACGGTGGACGGCATATGCCACTTCAGGATGGACAGCGAGCCATACGCATGATTCGCGCCCAAGCGGAAGAATGGAAACTGGATAAAAGCCGCGTAGGTGTGATTGGATTTTCTGCAGGAGGACATTTGGCTGCCAGCATGGGCACACTTTGGGAAAGGAAAACTTATTCTCCCATAGATGCAATTGATAAACAGAATGCACGTCCGGACGCGATGATAATTGTTTATGGTGTTGTCGCTGCAGAAATCAATGCCGCAGCAGCGCTTATGAATGAGGCTGCGGCGACGATAAAGGAATACGCGCCCATCAAATCCATCACTAATAACTCATCGCCTGCTTTTATTGTGGCCGCTCAGGATGATGCAACAGTCAGCGCAACACAAAGCGCCCGATTTTATTTGGCGCTACAGGAAGCAGGCGTTGCTAGCGAATTACACATTTTTCGCAGCGGTGGTCACGGTTTTGCAATACGCAAAACAAAAAACTTGCCTGTCGCAGAATGGACAGGCTTAAGTGAAAAATGGATGCTTGAACAAGGCTTTTTACCCAAGCGCCAATAACGCGCGCTCAGTTGCACTGAAATTCCGGCGTGAGCGGCAAAATCCAGCGAACAATTAAAATGTAACTTTCACTGAAGCCGCACTACGCTTTGCCATGCCGTGGTAAACAGCTTCAATATTATTACCGTCCGGATCGAGCACAAAGGCTGCGTAATAACCCGGATGGTAGGGACGTTCGCCGGGTTTGCCGTTATCTTTACCGCCGTTCGCCAAGGCCGCTTTATAAAATGCGTCGACCATAGCTTCGTCGCGCGCCTGAAATGCTAAATGATGGCGGCCGGTAAGGACGCCTTGTGCAGCATCGCTTTCTGCGGTAGATACAAATAATTCATCTGCCCAGAAAAAACTTTCTGCGGTTCCACCCAGCGGAATATCCAGCACTTTAAAAACAGCGGTGTAAAATTTTTGGGACACTGCCAAGTCGCGTACCACCAACTGAATATGGTCGATTAACCTGCCGCGATGCAATTCTTGTGTTTCCATTTTTGACTCCTTTAATCAAAATAATAATGCGAGAATATAGGGTGCCTGAGCACCGGCAATTTCCAGTACTAATAATTAGGATTACATCAATCAAAATATGTTCAACAATTTAATCGGCTTGGGCTCGCCTGCAAGCAGCATCAAATTCTACATTGCTAATCGCCCGCCAATTGACGATTACCCACAGCTAGAGGAATTGCGCGGTTTGGCCGCAGGTGAAGTCACTCATATCGTCAAGCACACCAGCAATCACTGGCGCAAAGCGTTTAATGTTTATGCCAAACTATTATTTGATTGGCATCAAGCGAAGCGTTCAGATTTACCAGCCAGTTGGCAACTTTACCGGGATATTGAATTGTTTCAGACGCATTCGAGCGAGGCATTATTATTTAGCCCGCCGCAACTGGAGCAGGATACAGACACCATCCATATAATTGCAGGAAAAACCTACGCGACCAAACTGGAGCTGCCGCCCCTTGACTGGCTGGACACCCATTTTGCCGTTAACAAGGAGAGTCGGTTAATTGTTGCGCCCTATCCTGATTATCGCCAGCTATCCAATGAGCGGATCAGGCGGTTGATTGAACTTATGCAAGTATTTGCGCCATAATGCCTGCAAATTTTATTGCGTTTATGCAATAAAAACTGACCATGTGTGACCACATCTAACAGGAAACTGATACCCAAAAATGAATATCTATGTTGGTTTATTTTTATTGTTTATCGCCCTTTTTGTAGCTTATCGCGTGATTAAAATAAGGAACCAATTTCGCCAATCAGTAACGAGGGAACAGCAGGTTATGCAGTATTACGCTACCGGCATCAAGTCCTGGCCAAGTGTTGCCGCAATCCTCGACTCTGTGGAAGTGCAAAACTCCAACGCACAAACTGACAAATTCACACTCGCTACCAAGCTCACATTTACAATAAACAACCAGCAGTATTCCTGCACCCAGTCGCCCTACTCTGTTCTTACCACAAGCGCCAAGAGCGCTGCTATGTCATTGCGCGATGACATCATTAATAGTGATGAATATGCCGTTTACTATAACCCTGTAGATACGAAAGAATCTTTTTATGTTTTCAACGGTTTTTTATCCTGGTCAGATTATGAAAGGTTATTAAAACGGCCCGACTGATTTGACTTTTATTCGGATTAAATAACTCTCCAGCATTAGATTTTTACCACATTAAAAATAAACAATAAGGAAAAGCAATGGAAGGCAAGAACAACAGTCGCCTTTATGGACTCGACACACTTCGCGCATTCGCGATTATTATCGTATTGATCTACCACTACCGAGTAGTTGTCAGCAGAGAACCCATCTTTGGATTTATGAGCGAGCTCGGCTGGACAGGCGTTGACCTGTTTTTTGTATTGAGTGGCTATTTGATTGGCAACCAAATCCTCTCAGTGTTTGCTAAAGGACATGAGTTTTCGCTCAAGCTGTTTTATATCCGTCGCTTTCTGCGCACCCTGCCTAATTACTATTTCGTGCTTGCGCTGTATTTTATCTTCCCCGTTGCATTGAGCGGGACTGCAACAGCGCCATTGTGGTCCTTTTTAACGTTTACCCAGAACCTGGATATGCGCGCAGGCGAAACCTTTACTCACTCATGGTCGCTGTGCATTGAAGAGCAGTTTTATTTAATTTTCCCGCTTATCGCACTGGTTATCGGCTATACAAAACGATCTATCGCGCTCGGCTGGATTGCAATTGTCGGCGCTATGCTCTCTGCCATATCCCTGCGCACTTTCCGTGGCATTAATTTGTATGAGATTGATACAGGCGCGATGCCAATTCAATCTTTTATGGAGCAAACCTACTACTTCAGCCTGACGCGCTTCGATGAGCTTTTACCCGGTGTAGCAATTGCGCTACTGAAAAATTTCCACCCGGAGACTTTCACAAAAATTGTACGCAAGGGCAACTTGCTGCTGATATTTGGCCTGACCTGTGTGAGCGCAATGTTTTATGTGTATTACCACTATCCATATGGCACTTCGGTATTGGTAGTGAGTGCTGGCTACTCTTTACTATCTATCGGTTTTGGCATTCTTGTACTCGCTGCACTTAGCCCTAACTCAATATTGCATCGAATACGAATTCCTGGTGCTGCGAGCCTCGCACTTTGGTCATATGCGATTTATTTAATCCACAAACCCTTGTTCCAGGTATTGAAAGCCCCGCTTACCGAATACGGTGTCGATATTAATGGCGGACTGGGCGTGGCAATGATTATGGCAGTGAGTGTTTTTTGCGGCTGGATGCTTTATCAATTTATCGAGACGCCATTTATGAATTTACGTTCGCGGTTTTTCCCAACCAATACACGCACTGATAAGATCATCCGGCCCGTGAATACCCGGGTCATACAAAACCAAACGGATATACGGGAGACATAATGGCTACTCCAAAACCCCTGTTACTGCTGTGCATGCTGATTGCCGCATTTATCTGCCTGGTTCTCTCTGGCTGGCA
>DATIDX010000083.1:0-15297 GCA_035456025.1 Cellvibrio sp.
CCAACCTGCTGAAAGTTGATAATACAAATATCAGCACATCGCCATTTACACTGCTATTTGAACGCGCCGGTCTCGCCGGTGCTGCTAGCGTGATGAATGCCGTGATTCTCACCGCGCTGCTCTCAGCGGGCAACTCCGGCATGTATGCCTCCACGCGCATGCTGTACAACATGGCATTGCAAGGCAAAGCACCAAAATTGTTTGCGCACCTATCAACTAACGGCGTGCCGCATCGCGCGCTCATCGCCACCAGCCTGATCGGTGCACTCTGCTTCCTAACCAGCTTCATTGGCGATACAACCGTTTACACCTGGCTACTCAATACCTCGGGCATGTGCGGTTTTATCGTCTGGCTCGGCATCGCCATTTCGCACTACCGCTTCCGCAAAGGTTATGTGCTGCAAGGTGGGAGGCTGGACGACCTGCCGTATCAAGCCAAATGGTTTCCACTGGGGCCGATGCTGGCCTTCTGCCTGTGTTTTGCCATTACCCTCGGACAAAATTATGAGGCTTTTGTCGGTGACACAATCGATTGGGCTGGAATTGCCGCCACCTATATCAGCCTGCCGCTGTTTCTCAGTATCTGGTGGGGATATCGCTTGAAGAACGGTTCGCGCTTTGTGCGCTACGAGGATATGAATGTGCAGCCCACCGTGCTATCCGCCACTGAATCCAGGGCACCGGGAGGTCAATAAATGGATCAATTGGTAGCAACTAAAGAAGACGTATGGCTGGTGTACGATGGCGAATGCCCGGTGTGTAAAACCTACTTCAAATATATTCGCATCGCGCAGCGGTCGGGACTTTGCATTTGGTTGATGCGCGCCAACCCGGCGCGCTGGGCGTATTTTTATTTGCCTGCATGGACAGCACCACCAAATATCTCACCACGCATTACAACGTGCCCTTCGTAGTCACCATGCGCTATCTGATGCATTTTTTCCTGATGCTGATCATCCTGGCACCGCGCCACTCGGCGCAGCTGATAAAAACCCAGCGTACAAGCCTGATTTGTGACGGGGTTTATAGGCTGGATTATTTTTGGAACCATACCTGACAACTTGAGCTTGTTAGGTATGGCTATTGTTGCGGGGTCGGGGTTGATTATTGCTCTAAAATCCCGTCGTAAATTGCTCCCGGCAGAGTAAATGCCTTGCCGCTTAACGCACAGTTAGCCAACTGCTCGCGACTTCAAAGGGAACATTAGCGCCAACAAACCTAGCGCCAGCAACAGCAAACCTGCAGGTTCAGGAACATGAATTTCTTCCACTTCAAAAGTGAGTCGATCAAAACAAATAGCAGAGGTGTCATAGTCGCCACCTAAAATTATTGACCTAACCCCTTTAGCGCCGATGTCTATAGAGAATGTCTCGCTCGCAGGTCTATCACCGCCGGCATAGCCCGATGCAATGCGGTTTCCATCAATATCAAACGCCATCCATACTGCGGATAAGTCTCCCGGCGGGTAGATACTGTTAGCAAGGAAGGTGATGTTCAAAACATCTTGATGGAATTTAATTCCTAAACCGCCGGAACTGGCCGATGGGTCACCACCATGAGCAAAGGAGAAGGCACCAAAAATCAATGTGCCAGTTGGCGCCTTGTAATCTGGATGATTATCACGCCCATCTTGGGCCACTATCGCCTTATTCCACACGTGATCCTTAAACGGACCATCAATTAAACCTGTGGTAACGTAACTATTTTCCAGTGCATCGCCCACATGAAAATCATCGGGCTCGAAGGTAATAACAATAGCATTCACGCTAAGCGAAAATCCGAATGCGAGTATCGCAAAAATTGCGCGAATGGAACTCCTTAGCGGACGGTTTTTTGTAACCACAGTCCAAGCATTTTTAACTGCCATGATTTAGTCCTTGATATTGATTGTTGTGTCAGGTTTTCGCCACATATCTCCCCCACTGCAGAGTTCTGCACTGCAAATTTTTTCAGCGTCTTGGGAACCTCTGGGCATTCTAGCTTCGCACGAAGCAGTGGAGGTCTCCACTATTAAAAATAGCCAAAGTGACAACCATTACCCAAACGTAATGAGGACTTATCCTTACATTAAGTAACTGACGCACTTCCGAAGTCGTCAATAATGCAATTGCAGTCACGATGCAAAGGCAAAGCTTGTAAAAATTTGTACCCAAGCTTACAAGTTGATATCACCAACAACACTCAAATAAAAATTTAATCTATGCCCTTAATGAAGAGGTTAGCTGTGCTACCGTAAGGCTCCGATAGCTGCTTAAACGCCAAGTATCCAATGGCATGAATCACTCGATTTGTATTGGATCTAACTTAAAAACAAGTCACACAAATACGATATGTAAAATCCAACTTAGACATTCTACGAAGAGCACAAGATGAACAATGAAATCCTGAAACAATTATTAGCCCAAGAAGATGAAATCCAATTGCGATATTTCAACAACCAGACCGCGTGGGATTTGGGAAATGCAATCAAACTCGCGGCCGAAAAAATGTCAGTGTCGGTCGCAATTGAGGTTTATGCATTTGAGCATGTGCTATTCACTTATTTTATGCCTGGCACCAGCAAGGACAATCACGACTGGGTACGCCGCAAACGCCAATCGGTAATGCGCTTTGGACACAGCTCTTTTTATCAGGGCCAATATAATGCATCTAAAGGCAGAGATTTTGAGGCGCAGCCGCACATTGACCCTAAAGAATATTGTGCGCACGGCGGATCATTTCCAATTCGGATTAAAAATAGCGGGATTATCGGCGCTGTAACCGTATCAGGCTTACCGCAAGAAACTGATCATCAGCTGGCGGTGGATGCATTGCGGAAAATACTGGCAGATCAACACTAAGCGGAATTCAATCCTGACGACTTAATTTATTACTTAAATGGGCAATGATAAAAAGGACGCCCTTTCAGGCATCCTTTTTCATGAGCCGCTTGGGCCCATCACTTTTTATTGTTTGTAAGCTTGACGACTGCCCCACCCGAAGGCGCCAACGTCAGCGCCAGTGTTTGTTTGGCAGTTGCTGTCGATTCACTCTTAGTGAGGGTGGAAATTGTTTTTCCATCCTGCCAAATTTGTGCGCTGTAATCGCCCTTGTCTAAAAATTCCAGCGGAATTGTGACTGAACGCCCCGACTCATTTGTCATCGCACCTATATACCAGTCTTTGCCTTTGCGACGCGCTGAGACGATATATTCACCTATATCACCTTGCAGAATTCTGGTTTCATCCCAAGTTACCGGAACATCTTTGATGAATTCCAAACCAGCTTCCCATTCACTTTGAGGCTGCGGCCATTTGCCATTAGTTTTGCTGTAAGTAATGGGTGAATCGGCGAGCATTTGCAACGGGCTATCGTAGACAACGTACATAGCAAGTGCCTGGCCGCGCGTAGTTTTTACGTAGGGTAAGGTGTTGCGACGCAGTGCCGGGAATTCTTCGGCAGTCGCGTGTCGGAACCCACCCGGGGTGTAATCGATTGGACCGAGGATCATGCGCGTAAATGGTAATGTCACATTGTGTGTTGCAGTGACGCGCGCACTCCATTTGTTGTACTCAGCGCCCATCACACCTTCCTGCGTTAAATAATGCGGATAGGTTCTCACCAAACCGTTGGGAGGATAGGCCCCGTGCAGATCTACCATGATGTGGTATTTCGCCGTCATGGTTAGCAGCTTGTGGTAGTAATCCACAATTTCCTGATCCGAGCGATCCATAAAATCGACTTTAATACCTTTAATGCCCCACTTCTCATAAGTGCTCAATGCCTCTTCCATTTGCCAATCCAACTGCTTCCACTGCAACCACACCCATACGCCGACATTTTTACTTTTTGCGTAGCGCAAAATTTCCGGCAGATCCATCGCTGCGATGGGTTTTAACACATCAGAACCCGGTGTATTAGTCCACGCTGCGCCTTCATGCCAGCCAGCATCAATCAAAATATATTCAAGCCCGAGTGTTGCAGCAAAATCGATATAGGCTTTGTAAGTCTCAGTGTTCATGCCGGGTTTAACTGCACTATTTTCCAGCACAACTTGATTGTCGTTCCACCAATCCCATGCGGTTTTTCCCGGTTTAATCCAACTCGTATCTTTTATTGTTGTCGGCTCACCGAGTGTGGCGATTAATGATGAAGCGGTTAGTGCCCCGGGAGTATCGCCGAGCATAATTACTCGCCACGGCGATTTAACACCCGCAGCAGTCATAGTTGCGCGCACCGCTGCTTTCTCCAAACCATCGGCGCGGCTATCAAAGCGCGGCGTTAATTTAACATCCACACCTATGCCACCATCACCACGGCCGATAAACCAACTGCCGGGATAATCGCGCACGTCAGATTCTGCGAGTGCAAATGTAGTTTGACCGACGCCGGTTTTACACACGAGTGGATTATCGTAAAGATTATGTTCGCGAATCGCCGATGCTTTAATCGGATCAAATTCGCCTTCATGACTATTGGCAAACTTGCCCAGGTTTAAACCGAAACAAGTGTAATCCTGCGCAAAAGCAAAGCGGGTTAATTCATTTTGAATAGTAAAATTCTTCAAGCCGCTTTGGTGTGGCAAAAGATAACGCAGCGCGACACCTTGGTCATATACGCGCAGGATCAAATTTAATTGCAGCTTTCGTTCATCTTTGGTCGCGAACTTCAAGGTGAGGGTGTTGTAGTGATCGAGCACCTTCTTACTGCGGCCAGCCACTAATTCAAATGCGTCGCGCACTTTGTCTTTAGTGGTGCCGACTAAATCCAATTCAGCGCTGCCCAAGGGCTTATCATCGATAATCAGCCCGAGGGGTGAATCGCTGATGATGTTATTGCCATCAAGTATTACCGAATAATTGAGGCCTTTTGCATCGTTGGTCACAGCGACCTGGACGCGGGCGTTAGGGGATTGCAAGCTAAAGGTTTCAGCCTGGGCGAGGCTCGCACCCAACAGGCAAGCCGCTGCAAATAGGCGATACTGGATCATATAGTCTCCTGCTTCTTATAAGTATGTAGGCAGCTCATTAGGGATGAGCTCTGGCACCGAGCCAGACGGGATTTTTAATGAATATCATCACTATTGCGATAAATATTACACATATAAACAAACCGGCTAACTCCTCCCGCCACTTATTGACTATGTATGAGCTGGGCGACTGAGCCGGGAAGATGGGGGTTTATATCTGGCAGGCACCACCGTTATTTAATAACGCCCCCCTCCCACGCTGGTTTGGCTACCGCCGCAGACTATGTGCGAAAACATACAGAATCACGAGGACTCAGATGATAAAAATCCCACATAAACCCTTTCACCATATGAATGGTGGTTAATTTATGAATGATGGTTCGGGCTTGGCAGAATCCACTTTTGATACCACCTTTTCGCAAGAGAAGGTGCAGACTCTTGAACTTAAACAAGTGAAGACCGAAGTACATAGGTTGCGGATATTAACCCTTAATATGCATAAGGGGTTTACGGCGTTTAACCGCCAATTTGTACTTCCTGAATTGCGTGACGCCATGCGTTCGCTATCAACCGAGTTGGTATTTTTACAAGAGGTGCATGGCAGTCATACCCGCCATGCGCAGCGCCATAGTAATTGGCCAGCCACACCACAATATGAATTTCTGGCTGATGAAATGTGGCCCGAATTCTCCTATGGCCGCAACGCGGTCTATCCGCACGGCGATCATGGCAACGCCATACTTTCCAAATATCCCATTATTCGCTTTCAAAACCTGGATGTATCGATTGGTAAAATTGAGCAGCGCGGATTATTGCATACAGTGCTAAAGGTGCCGGGCCATGAAGAAGTTCATGCGATATGCGTGCATTTAGGTCTCCGCGAAAGCCATCGACACCAGCAGCTATTGTTGCTGTGCAAACTGCTGGAAAGCATACCGCCTCCTGCCCCCGTTATTATTGCTGGCGATTTTAACGATTGGCGCAAACGCGCTGACGCCATTCTCGCGCGTTGCAATATGCGCGAAGCGTTTGTCAGTGAGTTTGGACAACCCGCAAAAAGTTTCCCGGCACGTTGGCCACTGCTCTCACTCGACCGGGTGTATGTGCGCAATGCTGAGACACAAAACGCGCAAGTTCTTTTCCAACGACCCTGGTCGCATCTATCTGACCATGCACCCTTAGCAGTTGAGGTTTTTTTATGAAGGATAATTGGCGAGAAGGTAACGATGTAAAACTACTTATCAATGGCGATGAGTTTTATCCGCGCGTTTTTGAATGCATCCGCAACGCAAAAGAAGAAATCCTGCTGGAAACATTTATTGTCTACGAGGATGAAGTAGGCCATCAATTGCAGCAGGAATTAATTGCCGCTGCGAAACGCGGGGTGAGCATTGATATTACTGTCGATGATTATGGCACTTGGGATCTGAGCCCGGAATTCACCGATGCTCTCGCGGCTGCCGGTGTCAGATTACATATTTTTGATCCCCAACCCAAATTGTGGGGTGTGCGCCTCAATTTATTCCGCCGCCTGCATCGCAAATTAATCGTGATTGACCGGGAGCTGGCGTTTGTCGGGGGAATTAATTTTTCGTTTGACCACCTGCTGCGCTCAGGCGCTGAAGCCAAACAAGATTACGCAGTAGAAGTGCGCGGCCCGGTAGTCGCCGACATCCATCAAACCTGCATGTTGTTATTACTGCGTGCATCCACGCGCAAGGAGCGACGCCAATATATTGAAAATGCGCGAGCTGAGGCCCCGGAACCCGTAGGAAATATGCGCGCTCTTATAGTCGAGCGCGACAATGGTAGGCACTCAAAAGATATAGAACGCCATTACTTGCTCGCTGCACGGCTTGCACAGAAACGATTAGTCATCGCCAATGCCTACTTTTTTCCCGGCTATCGTTTGTTACGGGAATTCCGCCGCGCTGCGCAGCGCAATGTAGAGGTAATCCTGATTCTGCAAGGTCAACCTGACATGCCTTGGGTTACTGCGTTATCGCGTTTGCTGTACAACTACTTGCTGCGCTCAGGCGTAAAGGTTTATGAATACTGTAAACGCCCGCTGCATGGGAAGGTCGCGCTCATGGATGACAAATGGGCAACAGTAGGATCGAGTAACCTCGACCCGTTAAGTTTGGCACTGAATCTCGAAGCAAATATCATTATTGAAGATGCTGAATTTAATCAGCATCTCTATGAACATTTATCCGAGTTGGTGGAAAAGGATTGCAAACAACTTGACCGGGAAACTGTTGCGCGCGGCCTGTGGTGGCGCGCGCCTATCATTTTCCTGAGCTTCCACTTTTTGCGCAGATTTCCCACCATTATGGGCTGGTTACCGGCGCACGCCCATGAATTGAAATTAGTCACTACGTCGGAAGATTATGTAGAAAAGAAATCAAATGATTCGGCTAACAAGGTTAAAAACCAAAAACCAGTGAAAAATCAGGCGTTTAAGCCAAAGAAAAATTATGACCGGCATTCCCTGGCAAAGGAATCTGTATCGTGAGCCAATCCAGTTCAACAGTGGCTACTGCGACCAGCCCAAATCATAAGCGTGCCCCCAATAATAAGTGGCGCTGGGCGAAAATGATTCTGACCATCGCATTTTTTATTGCGGTTCCCATTTTGCTTTTTATATTGGTAAAAAATATTGAGTGGGCTGAGGTTGAACAGGCATTGCGCGCTTACAGTGTTACAACGCTGTTGATTGGAGCAGCAATCGCATTAACAAGTTACCTGGTGTTCGCCAGTTACGACTTGATCGGACGCAAATACACCGGCCACAACTTACCCGCACGACAAGTGTTGCCGCTGGCATTTGTTTGTTACGCATTTACATTGAATTTAACCGCCTGGGTGGGCGGTATTGCTTTGCGCTTCCGCTTATATTCACGCTTGGGGTTAGATGCACCAACCATCACCAAAATACTGAGCTTGAGCCTGATCACTAATTGGCTTGGCTATATTATTTTGGCGGGAATTTTATTTGCGTTTCGCATGGTGGATTTACCGGAGCAAGCGAAAATCGGCGAGTCTGCGTTGCAGCTGCTGGGATATGCATTGTTGCTGGTGGCCACCATCTATTTTTGGGCCTGCCGCTTTTCCAAGCGCCGTTCTTTTCATTTCCGCGCACACAAGATCACATTACCCAATGTTCGGCTAGCGTTTGTCCAAGCAGCACTTGCGATGACAAACTGGATGTTAATGGGGCTACTGGTGTATACGTTTATGCCTGACAAAGTAACCTATGAAACTGTATTGGGAATTTTATTGATAAGCAGTATCGCCGGCGTCATCGCACATATTCCTGCGGGCCTGGGCGTTCTGGAAACTATATTTATTACTATGCTGCATCACCAGTTATCCAAGGGCAGCATCCTGGCCGCATTGATTGGTTATCGCGTCGTTTACTTCCTGCTCCCCTTGGCGATTGCCTGCGTGGTCTACCTTGTTATTGAATCCCGTGCAAAAAAAATGCGGCAAAAAGAAAACAAATAGGTATTGGAATAGCCAAAGCAATTACGGATATTCCAATACCGTTTTTAAGTGGTCAATATTATTTTCAACCCATTTCTGATCTACAGCACCCCAATTAATTACACTGTAAATGCCGCCCGAATTTTTCAGTTCTATTGCCAGCTCGTGGATGGCTGCCAGCGTATCTTGCGCAGTCCTGCGCGGCATGCCAGTAGCCTCGATAAGTTTGGGGACAGAATTAATGCCTTGCTGGATTAACCAGGCAACATAGATACGACGATAAAAACTGGTTCTAGTTTTGCTGGGCTTGCTCTGCATCATTGCGCTCACTCAATAAATGAAATCGACAAAAAGTCCACCAAAGCGAACTCTTTGTCCTTCACGTTAAATGGCCAGTGCCGGATAATCGGTGTAGCCTTTCGCGTCTGCGGTATAAAAGGTTGCAGAATCCGGAGTATTCAGTGGAGCACCCACTTTAAAACGCGCGGGCAAATCCGGATTAGCTAAAAATGTTGAACCAAAAGCGACAGCATCCAATTTTCCTGTCGCTATTGCCTCTGCGGCTTCTTCAGCTGAATAACCCATGTTGCCGACCAACACACCTTTGTAATATTCACGTGCCGGGGTCATAACATCGCCCTTTTGTGCCTGGAAAAAATCGCTGCGCATTAGATGCAAGTAACCGAGATTGAAATCGTTCAAGCGTTTTGCTAACCAGCTAATAAGCCCAATAGGGTCGCTATCGATCATACTGTTGTAACTGTTAAGCGGCGATAAACGCAAACCGACTTGTTTGCTATCCCAAACTTCACACACAGCGGCGATGACTTCCAAAAGCAAGCGCGCGCGATTTTCAATCGAGCCACCGTAAGCACCACTGCGTTTGTTGGAGCCGTCGCGCAGGAATTGATCGAGCAGATAACCATTTGCACCATGGACCTCTACGCCGTCAAATCCGGCCGCTTTTGCATTGCTCGCCGCTTGTTTGAAGCCAGCAATAATTCCGGGGATTTCAGCATCAGTTAAGGCGCGGGGCTCAGTGTAAGGCAGCTTGCCCTCGGGTGTATGCACCTCATCGTCAATCGCAATTGCACTGGGGGCAACTGGCTGCTTGCCGCCGTTCAGAGCCGGATGGCAAGCGCGGCCGCCGTGCCATATCTGTAAGAAAATCTTGCCACCTTGTGCGTGCACCGCATCGGTAACCAGCCGCCAGCCATCTATTTGCGCCTGGGAATAAATACCCGGCTCTTGCCAAAATGCCGAGTTCCCCTCCATAGCCATAGTCGCTTCAGCTATGATTAGACCTCCCGACGCGCGCTGGGCGTAATATTCAGCCATCAATGCATTCGGCAAATGTTCAAGCCCTGCACGACAACGAGTGAGCGGAGCCAGCCAGATGCGGTTGGCAATTTCAAGTTTGCCCAGGGTTAGCGGGCGGAAAAGGGCTTCAATATTGCTCATAGCAACTCCTGTTATCATCAGTGTTTAATCGGTTAATGGTAATTTCTCGGGATCGTAATCGGGTTATGCTGTGATACCACTTTTTATCACGTAATTGTTTATCTTTGCAGTATTGTTTAACGAAATTTTGCACGGCCAGCCGTTACTCACAATGCTCATTTTTACGGAACCTGTATATGCTTATTAATTGCGTCGCCTATCAGGAAGGAAAGAAACTCGACAATATTCCGGTTGAGGCAATAAGCGATTATCTCGAACGCGAGAGTTGTTTTGTGTGGGTCGCACTAAAAGATGCAGAGCCGGATGAACTGGCTCAAATGCAACACGAGTTCAATCTGCATGAACTGGCAGTGGAAGACGCCCACATGGGACACCAGCGGCCTAAAATTGAAGAATACGGCGATTCACTTTTTGCCGTCATGCACACCATCGAATTAGATGGCAATGAAATTAGCGTGGGCGAAGTGGATGTTTTTGTCGGCGAGAATTATGTGCTGTCTACACGCAACCGCTCGCAACAAGGCTTCCTCGGCGTGCGGGCGCGTTGCGAGCGGGAACCGCATCATTTAATGCAAGGCTCCGCATTTGTTTTTTATGCGTTGATGGATGCAGTTGTCGACCGCTATTTTCCGGTTGTAGTCGCACTGGAAACCGAGCTGGAAACTATCGAAGAACAAATATTTACCAAGGGATCGCAGCGCGCCAACATTGAGCGCCTCTATGAATTGAAACGCAAAGTAACTGTACTTAAACATGCGGTCGCACCCTTAATGGAAGCAGTGGGAAAATTAGATGGCGGCCGCGTGCCACCTATAGTTGCAGACACCAAGGACTATTTCCGCGATGTGCATGACCATCTGTACCGAATCAATACATCGATAGATTCCATCCGCGACACTATCGGCACCGCAATCCAGGTTAATTTATCCATGGTGAGTATCGATGAAAGTGAAGTAAATAAACGCCTTGCGGCTTGGGCAGCTATATTTGCGATAGCGACCGCTTTTGTTGGCATTTGGGGGATGAACTTTGAGCATATGCCAGAACTAAAATGGAAATACGGTTATCCCGCATCGCTGGCAGTGGTAGCGGTCATTTGTTCTTACTTATATTACCGGTTTAAAAAATCTGGCTGGCTTTAAACAAAAAATCACCGCTCGTGGGCGGTGATTTTTGTGGAATCTTTTACTTGGCATCACGGCACTATTAGACCAGAGTATCCTGCTAGACCAGGGTATCCTTCTAGACCAGGGTATCCTGCAAATTCCGAGTTGTTTCTACTGCAAAACATTCAATATATTCGCCCTGCTCTATGGTACCAATCGATTTTTTGAGTGGTACACGGCGCGGAATAAATTTAAATAAGTCGCTGCGCTCTGCATAGTGCCGCACTGTGTGGCTAACCAGAACCTCGCCGGCTTCGGCTGCCGCCTCCATGCGCGCCGCCATGCTTACCGCTACACCTTCCAGATCGGGAATGTCGGTTACCTCGTTGTGCACAACCGCTACCTCACCCAGCTCGACACCAATACGTAACTCAAATCCTGCTGCGCGCAATACGTTGCGCATCATGCAGGCGCAGGATAATCCCGCCGTCGCATTGGTAAAGGTGACCCGGAGCGAATCGCCTTCCATATTGGGGTGCCCGGCGGCCCACTTTTTCAAAATTGGTTTTACCAAGCCACGGAACAGCGATAACTTTTCTGACAATTCATCGTCGCGCCATTTGGAAAAGCCCTTCAAATCCATAAATAAAATTGTAAGTTTGCGCACTTGATCTTTTTCATGATCAGCTGCCAGCTCCAACAAACGCGGCCAAAACTCTTCGCGGATAGTTCCGATCTTTTCCTTCAGCTGCAAATGCAGCTGGGTATTAGTGCGCAACATTAATTGTGCAAGCTGAATGCGCTCGGCCTCGGCTTGCAACTGGTTTTTCAACTCTGTCGGATTGTGACTACCCACTTCTTCCACAACAAATTTTACCAGCGCACCACCAGCTACATCGCTAATGGATTTTAGCCGTAATATTGTTCCCCAATGTACCGCAGCCAAGTGCTCGATAAATATCGGTAAGGTTGCCAACTCGTGATCGACCAAGCGATAGGGATAGCGCAATTCAACAGTGATAGCTTCAGCAAAGATGCGCTCGAATTCATGGTTGCGATAAATCGTTTTCTCTTTTCCAGACTTATCCCAAAACGCGTAGCTGCATTCAATATTGGGAATCGCCCAGCCGGCTGTGGTTATCTTCCACAGTTTTGCGCCAGTAATATTGGCACCTGCCAATTTGGTTTTAGTGAGGTTGGAATTGCGCAAATCGCTATGGGTTAAATTTGCCGCGGTGAAATCAGCCTTGCTCAAATCCATTCCGTTCAAATCGACACCGCTGATATTGGCAGACTTGAAAATAGCACCCGTCAGGTTTGCACCGCGCAAATCGGCATTCGTCAGGTTGGCACTGGTAAATAAGGTCCCGCTTAGGTCAGCGCCCTGTAAATTTGCGCCTTCAAGGTTGGAGTTGCTGAGATCCACCCGCGCCAATTGTTGCCCTTCAAGATTGCTACCGGCAAGCGATATATCACGCAGCACCAGGCCACTGATATCGTGGCCGCGAAAATCGATATTTTCCAATCGCGCGTTGCGCGTATTGGCAGTGAGCATGTTGGCAAGGAATAAAATTGAATGGCTGAGATTGGAATGGGAGAGATTGGCCGCAATTAATTTTGCATTGGAAAAATCGTTATTTTGCAAATCTGAATATTGAAAATTTGCCAAAATCAGATCGGCATATTTAAACGAGCACTGAGAAATATGGGCATTGCGGAGCGAGACTTTGGATAAGTCATATTCGTCGAAGTTCATGCCGACCAATTCAACGCCGTCCAGATTGATCTCGCCTATCGCCTGGCGTTTGCGCCAATTATTCCAGGAGACAGCGCCTTTTCTCAGTTCTTGAAGTGTCCGTGATTTGTCCATAATTATTTACTTACATCTGTGAATAATAAGGTAGTGAAACATTCCCGTGGCTGGCGGATGCGCAGGAATCCGTGTGGATGGCTCCAGTGATTTCCCGGTCAAAAATCCGCCAGAGGCAGAGTATATAGCAGTGCAATATCGCGCAGCGTAAATTATTGTTGTTGCGCTTTTTTTAACTCATAGCGGGGGGATTAGACTTAGTGGGCACGCGCCTTCTGGATATAGTCGTAGGCGGCTTGGATGGTTTTAAAGCACTCAGTCGCCGCGTTCACCATATAAGGCGGCAGACCTAAACCAATCAATTTATCGGGGTGATACTGGCTTACCAGACTGCGGTAGGCTTTTTTTAGCTCCGCATTACTGGCACCTGGAGCAACATCCAACACATCGTAAGCCGATCTTAAACTGACTTTCTCGCCCTGGAAGTCTTTGGTTTTTTCCTCGCAGCTTTCGTCGGCATCCTGCACCGGCTTATCGTCATCTTTGGTATGGCTTCCCGATTTGTGTCGGGTTTCAGTACCGTCCTTTTTATTATCGTTAGCAGATTTCCAACTATCACTTTGAGGTTTTTGATTGTCTGCACCTTTATCACCCTTGAGTTCCGCTTTGATGCTTTCCGAAAAACTGTCTTGTGAGGCAATCATTTTCAGCAGATGCTTAAACGTAATGTTGGTATAA
Source organism: Cellvibrio sp. (assembly GCA_035456025.1). Taxonomy (GTDB): domain Bacteria; phylum Pseudomonadota; class Gammaproteobacteria; order Pseudomonadales; family Cellvibrionaceae; genus Cellvibrio. Next base: position 13,550 of record DATIDX010000083.1, read on the forward strand.
CCCAGGCCAAATGCCACTTCCTCGACAGCTTCCACTTCCTTATTAACCAGTGCACCGTCGACCCGCGCGAGATTGATCAGGTAGACCAGCAATATCTGTGCAAGATTGGGGCTTTTCCTGGCAAGACCTTTGAATTTATCAAGGGTAGGCTGCACCTTGAATTGCGGGTCGGCTCCCGATTTGAATAGGCGTATAGCCTCGCGCTTGCGATTCGCATTCAGATCCATCTTCTCCATGAAGGTCTCTGTGCGCTTCACCTCGCGCGCATTGACCGGACCGTCGCGCTTGGCCACATACCCCAGTAGGGTGAAGACTGTGCGGAAAAATAAATCTTGCACACTATTTAATTCACTCCCGGATAAGGTGCCATTTTTTGCAACAAAAATACCGCGGGCAGAAAATACGTAAAATGCGATCAAGCCCAGAACCAGAATAGTGATATAGACCATCATGTCGAATTCCGTCTTAACGGAGGGATTTCCGGCCTATAAGCGTCCTCAATTGGCGCAGTGAGTTCAGTTCGCTAGCGCACGTCATGGCAAAAGGACGATGCTTTCTTTATAGTACGCCCGCTGAAAAAATTCCCTGTCATTGATGGCCAACCACCCGGGTTGCGCCATCTCTCCCGCGAGGTTAAGCCCCATGGCTCAATACGTATTTAGCATGCATAGGCTCGGCAAGATTGTGCCGCCCAAGCGTGAAATCCTGAAAGATATCTCCCTCTCCTTCTTCCCCGGCGCCAAGATCGGCGTACTCGGTTTGAACGGTTCAGGTAAATCCACCCTCCTGCGCATCATGGCTGGCGTAGACCAGGATTTTAACGGCGAAGCCCGCCCCATGCCGAACCTGAAAATCGGCTATCTGCCACAAGAACCACAACTCGATCCCGCTAAAGATGTGCTGGGTAACGTACAAGATGGCGTGCGCGAAGCCGTTGATGCGCTGGCTGAGCTGGACCAAATCTACGCTGCTTACGCTGAACCCGATGCCGACTTTGACGAGCTGGCGAAAAAACAAGCCAAGTGCGAAGACATCATCCAGGCTTGGGATGCTCACAACCTGCAACACACCCTTGAAGTTGCTGCTGATGCCTTGCGTCTGCCGCCGTGGGACGCCGATGTCACTGTGCTCTCGGGTGGTGAACGCCGCCGTGTGGCGCTCTGCCGCTTGCTGTTGTCGCGCCCCGATATGCTGTTGCTCGACGAACCTACCAACCACTTGGACGCCGAGTCCGTTTACTGGCTGGAACAATTCCTCCACAACTTCACCGGCACCGTAGTGGCGATTACCCATGATCGCTACTTCCTCGATAACGCCGCCGGTTGGATTCTGGAACTCGACCGCGGCCACGGCATTCCGTACGAAGGTAACTACACCAGCTGGCTGGAACAAAAAGATGCGCGCTTGGAGCAAGAACAACGCACTGAAGCTGCACACCAGAAAGCATTGAAAACCGAACTGGAATGGGTTCGCCAAAACCCTAAAGGCCGTCAAGCCAAGAGCAAGGCGCGTCTTGCCCGTTTTGATGAATTGCAATCGCAAGAATTCCAGGCACGTAACGAAACTAACGAGATCTACATTCCGCCGGGCGAGCGCTTGGGCGATAAAGTGATCGTGCTGGAAAACGTCAGCAAAGGTTACGGCGATCGCCTGTTGATCGACAATTTGTCGCTGAGCATTCCTAAAGGTGCGGTCGTTGGGATTGTCGGCGGTAACGGCGCCGGTAAATCGACCTTGTTCCGCATGAT
>DATIDX010000084.1:0-9058 GCA_035456025.1 Cellvibrio sp.
ACTAGCACTCGCCCACCATTCTTAATGATCTCAATTGCACCGGTAATAATCTTGTGAGTTTTTCCTGAGCCAGCGCCTGCAATCCAAAGTTCGTTAGGCAAAGTTAAGTACCTCATCCAAGAAGGGTGGGTATTTGAATTCCACCGCACTGTCAAAGAGTCTAATGGCTGAATCAACTTTACGAGCACCTTTACCGTTGCCCGTTTCACTTTTAAACCACTCGATCAAATATTCTCGCCGTTCTTCTAATTTTTTTAGTTCGGAGTATTTGTTGAAGGTTTGGCTCGATAAGACTATTTTTGCGAAATTATTCAGAGTCTCGATATCACTTGCATTTGCATAAATCATTGCCGGTTCGAGCGAAAACTCATCGTTATTTTCTGATGAAAACAGTTCAATATTGGTGAAAGCGGCGTATTCCATACGGCCTTGTTCGACGTTTGCAGCATAGTCACCGTCATTATCTCTGAGTACATGAATTTTTGTGCCGATTTCTTTTCCAACCTCAATAAATGTCCTGAATCCCACACCACGAACTACGACAATATCGATTCCGTCCTGCTCGGGCAGTCGGTTATGTTTTAGTTGGTAAATTTTTTTAAGCACGAGTTCGTCTGACGGTCCCTCGACTAATATCACTTTTCTAGAAAGTGCTACTCGCAAAGTGTCGTAACCGGGCAGTCGTTTAAGAGTTTTTACGACCGTGGCATCTAGCGTATGCAGCCTTTTATAAGCTGACTGCAAAAGACAAATTTTGTCGATACTTAGTTTGTTCAGCACATACGAACTGTGTGTTGTCAGAAATAGCTGTTTATTGGCGCGTTGGGTCTCGATGTAATGTACTAACTTATTTAGATTGGTGTGAGACAAATGGTTTTCAGGCTCCTCCATCATCACGAGATCAATATCATGAGATCTATTTTGAATAGCAAGCTTGATTTGTATTTTACTTTGCTCACCCTTTCCGATTAAGTGGAAAGGCACATCATCGACTTCAAGTTGCAAACCGGTCTGGATGGAGCCGGCGGGTAATGTACTTGCTGCAATAGTGAGTTTGCCATCTGTGATGAGGTTTTCTGCATCAAGATTAGAGTTAACTGCTTTAACTTCCCCAGAGCCGTTAAAAACTTGTAGGTTTTCTCGATAATTAAGAGTCAATTTAACGAGCTCTTCTTTTGCAAGCGTGGTATTGAGGATGCTTGAAATGTACTGATTCTTTCCCATGGTGGGATGAATGCGGGTTGGGTCGATATATAAAGCTTTGAATTTTTTAGCAACAGGCTTTATCAAATTCCAAGCAAAATCCAACCACTCAATTTTGTAAAATTCAATTGGAATACTAGTGATTGGTTTGGTAAGTCGATAGCTTTCGTATACGTCCTCAAGTGATGCATCGAAACAAGCTTGCACAACTATACCTTGGGCATCCGTCTCTAGACTGTTATTTGCACCTCTATAGTCCGGTACGCCATCAATATAAGCCTCGATAACTAGCTTGGGCAAGTGTTTTGAAGATTTGTCTGATTCGAGGAATTGATCGACTGCTTTCCGATTGAAAAGATCAGGCGAAAATTCGCCACCAAAAGGACGACCACGATAATTGTAATTCAGTACAATTTCCAATGCTTCTAAGATTGTACTTTTCCCGGCATTGTTATCGCCTACAAAGATATTTACGTCCGTATTGAAATCAAAATTTTCATCACGAAATTTTTTGAAGTTAATTATTTTCAATGAATTAACGTGCAATTTTTTTAAACCCTCTAAAATAAATACGTGATGATGAAGATCATCCATATGAGAATAAAACATCATGCATCTTCACAAAACGTAACTTCCGCTTTGGGCACATTGCCGTCCTTACATCCGTTACGGTTCGCAAGCTCAATCTGCGCGACCCACGCCAACCTACGCTATCTATTTCTCCAAAATTTTCGGCGGCGGTGCCTGCCCTTCCACCGAATCCAAATTTCCATCAAAGCATGCCCATGTGGGCGCGCTTTTTGTCCAGATATTCATGGTGGGGAAAATTGATGAGGGTTCGTCCAGGGTGCCGATGCGTACCACCGTGAATTGCGGTCGTGCGGATGAATTGGCGAATAAATGCGAGCCGCATGTTGGGCAGAAGCGACGGCGAATTTGGTTGCCGCTTTCTGCAACACTAACGAATTCACCCAGCGCCCCATTAATGGTGAGTGAATCGGTATTCACTACGGCATTGACTGTGCCGTTGGATGCAATGTGCTGGCAGTCTTTACACCAACAAATACGCGCAGCAACAGGCTCACCAGAAAAATGATATGTTGCCGCTCCACAAAGACATCTCCCACTGCGATCAGCCATATTGCCCTCTGCCCTTTCACATTAAAATAATAAAATTCAATTAAAGACTATTGCGCCTAAACGCGCCAATCGGAATTACTGGATATTACATACCACTGCCATTAGCGCAGCCGCTTAACATTCTCATCAATCCGGCCCTGAATTGTTTTTAACGTATCTTTGGTAATTTGATCCGGTAATGTCTGCTTAGCTATAGCGGTAAATTTTTCTGCCATATCACAAACCTCATCAATCAGGCCATTCACTTCTGCGCTTGAAAGTTCAGCCTCTTGCTCACCCAACATCAGCAATTGTTTACGGTTAACGTGCAAGGCTTCACCCATAACATCCATTTGATGATAACCGCCGGGGCCTTCGCAGAAGGTGACATCGTAAGCGGGTGCGAGCGACCACTGGCCGGTACGCGACATCAGGTAGGAAAAATTTTTGGGGTGATCGTCGCGGTTATTAAAGGCCACATTAAAAATGATTCTTTTGAATGCGACCGCTTTTTCACGCACGTCATTGGTACACATTTGTGTTGCGCGCAAAAAACTGCGGTAATCCAAAGCACCGGGAGTTTGATAATCAGCACCAGTAAATGCCGCGAGGCTTTGCATGGGCACTCGCAGCTCGCCTTGGTGATCAGAACGCCCTTGACGGTCAAAACGTTTAGTCGCAAACGCAGCTTGGCCATTCGGTAAAGAAAAGTATGCGGTTTGCGGAGTGCTGATATTGCAACGGCGCAAGCACTCCGCATAAACCGCTTCAATCGCACAAACTTCAGGGTGTTCTTTTTGGGCGGGAAATTTAATTAACCAGGCTTCCAGATTTGGCGCAGCAGCAGTGGTGAATTCACCGGTTATTGCATCGCGATAAAGCAGCGCTTTTGGGCGCGCTCCCTGGGGTGAGCCGCCAAGTTGCAATAATTTTTGTAAGAACTCGCCACCTTCACCATTCAGTACCTCGTTAACTTCAGACGCTAATTGAGCGAGCGGAATATGCGATTCAGGTACAAATAAATCCGGTGCAACCGGTTCAAATGACAAAGCGCCCATTGCGTTGCTATTGATATAGGTCAGTCGCTCTAGCGGACCAATACGCGCGGTATTGAGGCCTCGGCGTTTGAACAGGCGATCCATCAACAACATGCCCCAACCATCGGGCATGGCATCGTAAACCGGGCCGGGTAAACCCATTTGATGTTGCGGAAAATCCTTGCGAAATTTCGAGCCGTTTAACGGCAAACGATAAGCCGATAATTCCAACCCGCGCTTTATTGCTTCATCACTGTATTCAAATGCGATGAGTGGGCGACCGGTAAGCGCGCTAGAGGTAACCAGGGTACCCCAGTGCCAGTGCTCGCCCCAGCCATCGTAATAGACATGAATTTTTTCAGGCATCCTTCGACTTCCTTTTTATCCGCTGCCGACTCGCACTTTTTTCATAGCGCAGGATGTCGTCCAGACTTTCCAGTTTAGGCATAAACAGCGCCTCCAACTCACTCAGGCGACCGAGCACCATGGCCACACGCACCAGACTTTCAAACGAGACATTGCGCCCCGCTTCCAGATTGGACAGGGTATTGACGCCAATGCCCGCACGCCCCGCTAACTCGGCTTGGGTCATCTGTTGGGTGAGCCGTTCGGTGCGCAACCGCTCGCATAGCAGCGCAACCAGCTCATCGGGTCTTTTAAACTCTAAATCCATAATATTGTTGCTTATGTTAAATATATGCATTTAAAACACAATATAGCAGAGTTATTAAATCATCAATAGAGCAAATTTTGGCCAATAAAAATCCCCCGCCAACCTGCGCTGACGGGGGATTTTAGGTAACCACAGTGGCTATTGACTAAGCGTTAATACACATCGCGCAAATAACGTTTATCCATATTCAATTTACGGATGTAGTTAACCGTTTCGGCTTCATCGAATTTTCCGTATTGCTGGATGATATCGCGTAACGCCTGGTCGACATCTTTAGCCATGCGGCTGGCGTCGCCGCAGACACAGAAGTAGGCGCCCTGCTCCAGCCATTCCCACAATTCCGCGCCGCGCTCGCGCATGCGGTCTTGCACATATATTTTTTGGGTTTGGTCGCGCGAGAAGGCGAGGCTTAATTCGCTGAGCAGGCCGTCTTTCTGGAATTGTTGTATTTCATCCTGATAATAAAAATCGGTTGCGGCGTGTTGCTCGCCGAAGAACAACCAGTTTTTACCTTGATCGCCGCGCGCTTGCCGTTCTTGCAGGAAGCCGCGGAAAGGGGCAACGCCAGTGCCTGGGCCCACCATAATTAATGGTGTATCGCCATTGTCCGGCACATGGAAATGTTTGCTGGGTTGGACAAAAATCGGGGCATCCACATTGTCAGCGCGATCTGCCAAAAAGGTGGAGGCAACGCCTTTGCGAATTTTTTTGCTATCGCGAAAGCGCGTGTAGCGCACAGCGGATACGGTTAAATCAATCCGGTTCGGCTGCGCTTTGCTGCTGGAGGCGATGGAGTACAAACGCGGTTGCATGCGTTTTAATAACGGCAGCAACTCATCGGCGCTCGCGCGGATGGGGAACTCTTGCAAAATATCTGCGAGTTGGCGGCCGTACAGCCACTCCTGCAATTCGGCTTTGTGCTCGGCATCGAGTAATTTTTTTAACTCTTTGCTGTTGGCCCGCTGCGCAATAAAATTCAGCGCTTCCAAACTCGGGCGGCAGATTTCATAATTTTCCAGCAGTGCCTGATGCAAAGGTTTTTCATGGGTATCTACCACCACAGGCGCAGCAGAATTTAAATTCAGCGATTGCTCCAATTCAAATACATACTCGGGGCAATTTTTTGGCCAAATACCGAGCGCATCGCCCGCTTCATAGGTAATACCTGAGCTGCCCAGATCAAAACCAAATTGCCGTACATCTTTTCCTGATCCCGGTGCACTCAAGCGATTATTAATCACCAGACGTGAGTTATAGGGATTGGCCTTACCATAAGCAGCAGTCGAGGAAGGTGTCGTGGGTGACGAAGCAGAAGTCGCGCTCATTGTGGATGGCTGGTTCGCAGCAGCAGATGTTAGGGGTGCTAATTGTTCCTTGAGCTTAGCAAACCATTCACCCGCCGGTGTTTCAAAATCGGTATCGCAATCCACCCGCTCAACTAATGCCTTGGCGCCGAGCGTCTGTAGGCGTGCAAATAATTTTTTGCCGTGGCCGCAGAATTGGTCGTAATTGGAATCGCCCAGTGCCAGCAATGCAAATTGCAATTCGTTTAATGCCGGTGCCGCATCGCTATTTAGCTGGCTCCAGAAATCGCCGCCACTATCCGGCGCATCGCCATCGCCAAAGGTGCTGGTGATAAATACCGCGAGTTTATTTGCAGCGAGCTTTTCCAATGAATAATCATTCATGGATTTCACATGCACCGCCCAGCCTTGCGCCGACAATTGCTGCGCAAATTTTTCAGCAAGCGTTTCCGCATTGCCGGTTTGCGATGCCCAGAGCAACAATAATTCCGGTTTGGCTTGCGCAGGTGAAGCCGCTGCCACCCCCATAGGCAACACACGGCTAAACATACCGGCAAGCAAACCATTCACCCAGGTGCGATGGCTTGGATTAATTGGTGCATCGGCAGGTAGTGCGGGCACTGCAGAAATTAATTTGGCAGAGGCTTGCAAGCCGCTGATGTATCCACCGAGATAAGTGCGCTCGGCCTCGGAGAAATTCGGAGCTACTGCTTCTACCACGCCGATTTTTTCGGAGAAGGCTTTAATCAAGGTCATACTGGTTTCCTCAGCCACGGCGGCAAAGACCATAGGGCTGGTGTAATCATAATCCTGTGCAGCAGAATTTTCTGCAGGAACAGTTTCTTCCGCAAATACCTCGACACGTTTAAGTGCGACCGCAGCGACTTTTAACTCCGGCTGTTGGGAAATCGCATCGATTTTATCGCTGGTCACCGCATTGATGCAGAGGTTATCACCGTAGACATCATTCCAGTGTATAGGTGCAAAACAGCAGCCGGGTTGTACGCGGTCAGTGACTACTGCAGGCAAAATGGCATAACCGCGACGCGAGCGGATTTCCACCTTGTCTTTATTTTTGATGCCCAACTCAAGCGCATCTTGCGGATGAATTTCCACAAAGGTGCCGGGATTTAATTTATTGAGCGTGGCAATTTTTCCGGTTTTGGTGAGCGTGTGCCACTGGTGTTGCACGCGGCCGGTATTTAATACCAGCGGGAATTCTGCATCGGGCATTTCCGCCGGGTTTACGTGCGGGCGCGCATGGAAAACCGCTTTGCCGGAATCGGTGGCAAATTGCAGTAAGGGTTTACTGCCATCATCGATTATTTTTAACGGCTGGTTGATGCCGGTATTTAAATAGCGGATCGGATTGCGCGTTGATGCCTCATCGGCACAGGGCCATTGCAGCGGATCTTGACGCAGGCGCTCGTAATTAACACCGCGCAAATCGTATCCGGTTTTGGGGTTGTAACTCTGTTTGATTTCTTCAAAAACTTCGGCGGCAGAATTGAAACTGAAGCCCTCGCTAAAACCCATTTCACAGGCGACGCGCGCAATAATTTCCCAATCCGCCATGGCTTCGCCGGGCGGCTTCACGGCTTCTTGCATAAGTGTGATATTGCGCTCGGAATTGATCATCACGCCTTCCGCTTCAGCCCACAAAGCGCCGGGCAATAAAATGTCAGCGTAGCGATTGGTTTCGGTATCGAGGAACGCATCTTGCGCGATTACCAGCTCCGCTTTTTGCAAACCTTCAATCACAATTTTGCGATTGGGAACCGAAGCAACGGGATTGGTACAAATAATCCAGCAGGCTTTTACTTCACCGGCCGCCATGCGTTCAAATAAATCGACTGTGCCTTTGCCAAGTTTGGTGCTGATGCTGCCGGGCGCAACGCCCCACATTTGTTCGATAAATTCGCGGTCTTTTTCCACTAACAATGTGCGTTGACCGGGCAAGCCTGGCCCCATATAGCCCATCTCGCGGCCACCCATTGCATTAGGTTGGCCAGTGAGTGAGAAAGGGCCGCTGCCGAGGCGACAAATTTTTCCGGTCGCCAAATGTAAATTGCAAATGGCATTGGTATTCCAGGTGCCGTGGGTGCTCTGGTTCAAGCCCATGGTCCAGCAGGTCATAAACTCGGGCGCATTGCCAATCAACTCGGCAGTTTTCAGCAACGATTCGATTGAAAGGCCGGTAATTTCACTCACTTTTTCCGGGGTGTAATCAGCTAAAAACTCGGGGAAATTTTCCCAGCCTTGGGTGTACTGCGCGATAAAGTCCGGATCGGTTTTACCGTTTTTGTGCAGCAAAAATAACAGGCCGTTTAAAAAGGCGAGATCAGTGCCGGGTTTGATGGGTAGATACAAATCCGCTTTGTCTGCCGTGGTAGTGCGACGTGGATCAACCACGATTAATTTCGCACCGGCTTTGACGCGATCCATCATGCGCAAATACAAAATCGGATGGCAATCGGCCATGTTCGCGCCTATCACCAGAAACAGATCGCTGTGGTCAAAATCCTGGTAGGAACCGGGCGGTGCATCGGAGCCGAGCGAGAGTTTGTAGCCGGCGCCAGCGCTCGCCATACACAGGCGCGAGTTGGATTCGATATTGTTGGTGCGCAAAAAACCCTTGGCGAGTTTGTTGGCGAGGTACTGGGATTCAATCGACATCTGCCCGGAGACGTAAAAGCTGATCGCATCGGGGCCGTGTTGGTCGAGGATCGCGCGCAGGCGTTTGGCAGTGGTGCTAATCGCCTGCGCCATAGGTGTAGTCACCGGATCGCGGCTGCGCTCGCTGCGTACAAAGGCGGATTCCATCCGGCCGGAATTGGTGAGCGCTTGGGCACTGGTTTGGCCTTTGGTGCAGAGGCGGCCGAAATTGGAGGGATGGTTTTTATCGCCACTGACCTTGGTGATTTTTTTGCCGTCGGTTTCCAACACCATTCCGCAGCCAACGCCACAGTAAGGGCATACGGAACGCACCGACTTGATATTGCTTTCAACAACAGGTTCTGACACAGGTTCTGACATGCTTGCAACTCCTCATTGGGAGGGGTTTAGCAAGCGGTATGCCAGTGGCAGGCGAGCGGCAATTCTTCGCCTAAAAACACCACAATAAATCGCTTATAAAACTATAAATATTTGATTTTTATAATATTTTTTTCACCTACAGGGCAACAACTCCAGCTCCGCCGAGGGCGATAAAAAGTATCGCCCGAATATTTTTGCTCCATCTAAAAGCATATTTTGAGGTGATGGGCACAGCTTTGTTTTTGATTGGTGCAACAAAACCAATCGACCAATAAATCGCGAAGAAAGGCCCACCCAAAATAGCACCAAAAAGCAGCATAAAATCCGGAACAAGCCTCAGGTTTTAAACTGGCCAACCAATTGCTGCAATTCCGCACCCACGGTTGCCAGTTCCTCGCCCGATTGTTGGGAGCGGGCGGCGTAGCGGCTGGCAGCTTCAGTGGCATCGGCGATGGAATGCATGCTCTGGTTGATCGATTCAATCACCTGGGTTTGCTCTTCGGCGGCGGTCGCAATTTGTAAACCGCGCTGGCTAATGGTGCTGACCTGTTTGTCGATGGAATCCAACGCTGCCGAAGTTTCGGTCACCATTTGCACCGAAACATCGCCTTTTAACAGGCTGCGCTTGATCGAATCACCCGCTGCGGTAGTACTGGTTTGCAAACGCTGGATCATGTTCTGGATTT
>DATIDX010000085.1:0-11774 GCA_035456025.1 Cellvibrio sp.
GGTTAGCGCCTGCAATGGGATTGGATGTTGATGTTGTCGATATGGATTTGGACTTTATCTCTACAGCAGATGAAATTTTTCTTTGTAATAGTGTCTACGGTATTTGGCCGGTAAATAATGTGGTTGATGATCTACAAGAAACACCACAGCAATATGCTTATCTTCAGCATCGAATAACACAAACATTGCAACAACAGCTTGAACGGTTTTTAGCGTATTTGGGTGGGTCATAACGACGCTTCTATGAGTAAAAAATTATCGTTGACAATGAAGTTGCTGGGTTTGTTCGCCAGTATTTGTCTTGCAGGTTCGATCGGCCTGCTGGCGGCTTGGTTTTACGTGCAGAATTGGTTTGTGACACCCTTGCAAATCCCTAAGCAGGGTTATACCTATGAGTTAAAGCAGGGGCACTCCGTTAGTCATTTGGCAAACGATTTGGGTAATGAAAAAATATTGAATCACCCGCGATTATTACGACTGTATGCGCGTTTTGATGAGACCGCAAAAGTGCATGCTGGGGAGTATTTTTTTCCCGCAGGTACCACGCCTAAAGATTTATTGTTAAAGTTGAAGAGCGGCGATGTGGTTTTGTATCAGGTGACCTTTGTTGAGGGTTGGACAGTAAAACAAGTGCTGGCGGCTCTGGAAAAATTAACCACTATTCGTCATCTGCTCAGCGATAAAACCGAGCAAGAGCAATTAGCGTTGCTGCAGTTATCAGTTCCACATCTTGAAGGATGGCTTTTCCCCGACACTTACAGCTTTAGTCGCAATACTACCGATGTTGAAATACTGCAAAATGCCCATCGTAAAATGCAATCGCTGTTGGAGTCAGAGTGGGAGAAACGCGCGCCCAATTTACCTTACAGCAATAGCTATGAAGCCTTGATTATGGCGTCGATTGTCGAGCGTGAAACGGGGCATCACAGCGAGCGAGATCAGATCGCTGGTGTGTTTGTTCGCCGCTTACAACAGGGGATGAAGCTACAAACAGATCCCACGGTTATTTATGGGATGGGTGATAGTTACTCTGGCCGTATTACGCGCAAAAACCTTGAAGAAGCGACCAGCTATAATACCTATGTAATTCCTGGGTTGCCTCCTACGCCAATATCCTTACCGAGCGCTGCATCGATCAAGGCGGCGCTTAATCCCGCGCCGGGTAAGGCGCTGTATTTTGTTGCCAAAGGTGACGGCACGAGCGAGTTCTCGGATAGTTTGGAGGCGCACAATCAGGCGGTCCGTCGCTATCAGTTGAACCGGCGTAGTGACTACCGTGCAGCACCTCCACCCACGCAGGAAAAATAAGCGATTTTTGCACCATTCATGCATTTTCCCACGGTATGAAAAGCGTCGCTGACTCAGTACAATAGCCGCCATTATTGATGCCTATCCCTGATTTACGATCACACCTAACGGATTTATTCATCCTATGAGCGACAATCATTCTGCGATTGATGCTGCCGATGCGGGCAGCGCTGAAGTAAAAGCCAAACCTTTGCATTTTATCCAACAAATTATCCGTAAAGATTTGGAGCAAGGGCTGCATAAGAAAGTTATAACCCGTTTTCCACCAGAACCTAATGGTTACTTGCATATTGGTCACGCTAAATCTATCTGCTTAAATTTCGGTGTGGCAGAAGAGTTCGGTGGTGCTTGTAATTTGCGTTTTGACGATACCAATCCAGAAAAAGAAAACGAAGAGTTCGTTAACTCTATCAAGCAAGATGTAGAGTGGTTGGGTTTTAAGTGGGATGGCGCGGTACGTTATACCTCGGATTATTTCGATCAGTTGCACGCTTGGGCAGTTCATTTGATTAAAAATGGTTTGGCATTTGTGTGTGATTTAACTGCCGAGCAAATGCGTGAATATCGCGGCACCTTGATTGAACCGGGTAAGAACAGTCCATTTCGCGAGCGCAGTGTGGAAGAAAATCTCGCGTTATTTGAAAAAATGCGTGCGGGTGGGTTTGAGGAAGGCGCTTGTTCTTTGCGTGCAAAGATTGATATGTCATCTCCCAATATTAATTTGCGCGATCCGATTATCTACCGCATTAAAAAAGCGCATCACCATCAGACCGGGGATAAATGGTGTATTTATCCTTCTTACGATTTTGCTCACGGCCAAAGCGATGCGATAGAGGGGATTACTCACTCAATTTGCACGTTGGAGTTTGAAGATCATAAGCCTTTGTACGATTGGTTTATTCAAAACTTACCTGTACCTGCTGTTCCGCGCCAATATGAATTTGCTCGCTTGAATATTAACTATTCAGTAACGAGCAAGCGCAAGCTTAAGCAATTGGTTGATGAGCAACATGTCGATGGTTGGAATGACCCACGTATGCCAACCATCTCTGGTATGCGTCGTCGCGGTTATACCCCGGCGGCATTGCGCGATTTTTGTGAGCGTATTGGTGTTACCCGTTCGGATGGTATTGTCGATGTTGGCGTGCTGGAATTTTGTGTGCGCGATGATTTGGATAAAAACGCCCCGCGTGCTATGTGTGTGTTGAAACCATTGAAAGTGACGCTCACTAATTATCCTGCGGAACAAGTTGAAACCTTGGTCGTGCACAATCATCCAAATCGCGATGATCTGGGTGATCGCACAATTCCATTTACCCAAACTGTATTTATTGAGCAAGAAGATTTCCGTGAAGAAGCCAATAAGAAATATAAGCGTTTGGTGAAAGGTAAGCGCGTGCGCTTGCGTGGAGCTTATGTCATTGAGGCGGATGAAGCGATTAAAGATGCTACCGGTAATGTGATTGAAGTACGTGCGCGTATTATTGAAGGCACCTTGGGTAAAGATCCTGCGGACGGGGTAAAGCCAAAAGGTGTTATTCACTGGGTATCGGCTACGAACAATCTCGACTGTGAAGTCCGTTTGTACAACCGTTTATTTACCGATGAAGCACCTGATGCTGGCGGTAAGAATTTTCTTGATTGTATCAATCCTGACAGTTTGGAAATTTTGCAAGGCTGTAAAGCCGAAACCAGTTTGGCAACGGCTTTGGTTGGCAATAGCTATCAGTTTGAACGCCAAGGTTATTTCTGTTTGGACAGTAAATACAGCACTGCGGAGAAACCGGTATTCAACCGTACCATCAGTTTAAAAGACAGCTTCGGCAAAACAGAAGATCAGGAATAACATGCTGCAGATCTACAACACCCTCACACGCCAAAAAGAAATTTTTAAGCCGATTAACCCCGGGAAAATTTCTATGTATGTCTGCGGTATTACCGTTTATGACTATTGCCATATCGGGCACGCTCGCGTGTTAGTTGCATTTGATGTGATAACTAAATACCTGCGTAGCCAAGGTTGGGATGTTACTTATGTACGTAACATTACTGATATCGACGATAAAATTATCAATCGCGCGAATGAAAATGGTGAAGAGTTTACCTCGCTCACTAAACGCTTCATTGATTTTATGCATGAAGATGAAAGCCGTTTAGGAATTGCACGTCCTGATATTGAACCGCGGGCGACAGCGTTTATCGACCAGATTGTTGACATGAATAAAACCTTGATTGATAAGGGTTTTGCTTACCCGGCTAGCAACGGTGACGTTTATTACCGTATAACGCGCTTTGCGGATTATGGCAAACTCACCAATAAAAATGTTGATGAGCTACTTGTTGGTGCGCGTATTGAAGTTGATGAGGTAAAAGAAGATCCGCGTGATTTTGTCTTATGGAAAGCAGCGAAGTCGGACGAGCCAGCATGGCCCTCTCCTTGGGGGAATGGTCGTCCTGGCTGGCATATTGAGTGCTCCGCGATGAGCAAAAATTGCTGCGGTGAAACCTTTGATATTCATGGCGGCGGACCTGATTTGCCATTTCCACATCATGAAAACGAAATCGCACAAAGCGAAGCGGCTAATGGTTGCAAGTATGTTAACTATTGGATGCATGCCGGAGCAGTGCGTGTTGATGGCGAAAAGATGTCCAAATCACTGGGTAATTTTTTTACCATTCGCGATGTGCTGGAAAAATACCATCCAGAAGTTGTGCGCTTTTTACTGATTAGCAGCCATTACCGCAGCCCGATTAATTATGCGGAAGATAATCTGATCGAGGCGCGTGCAGGGTTGGAGCGTTTTTATGGTGGCTTGCGTGATTATGTCGATGTATCACCAACACCGCTGGCTGAAATGGTCGATAGTCCATATTACCAAGCGTTTGTTGAAGCCATGAACGATGACTTCAATACTCGTGTAGCGTTGGCAGGAATGTTTGATTTGGTGCGTGACCTAAACAATGCAAAAAATACCCCGGAATTGGCTAAAAGCTTGGCTGGTCATTTGAAGGCACTGGGTTTGATTTTAGGTGTGCTGCAAGAACACCCTGAGATATTTTTGCAAGCAGGTGGAGCTGATCAAATTGCCGCTGAACGTGTTGAGCAATTGATTGCTGAGCGTATCCAGGCGAAAAAAGATAAGCAGTACGCGCGTGCCGACGAGATCCGAAAGGAGTTGTTGGCTGAAGGTGTGATTCTTGAAGATTCCCGAGATGGCACCACCCTGTGGCGGCGTGAATAAGTATTTATGGGAAATAGTTTTTTTGACCCTCTCGCGCTTTACTGGTTGTGCATTTTTGTATTGGTATACGCATTTTCACATTTACTGGTTTCCCGACATTCGAGGTTTAGTGAGGTGGCCGATGCGCAAAAAAAATTACTCATCAAACTTTTTGCCATCGGTACTTTCACTACAATTTATTTGTTATTTAAAATGTTTGGTGGGGATCTTCTTTTACCCCGTTAAACCCTACTAAATAGATTTTTTATCACTTTTCGTATGCTTCGCGGACTATTTCGTAATCGTGGCTTGGGAATAAATTTGCTTGCAGGGCTAAGCTTTTTATTGCTTGCAATTTATGGCTGGGGATTGAGTTGGGAACTGTTGGTTAACTATTTCTTAATTATTATTGGTTTGTTTATAACACTGGCGAGTATTGCTGCTCTAATGGTGTTCGGACTGCGTAGGTGGGCTAAAGGCCGTAATTCATCCGATGCCAGACAAGAAAGAAACAAACCGGAACGATAATCTGTGGTTTTAAACCCTGTTTAAAATTATTTCCAACACCAGCTTGCTACCAAAATAGGCGAGCATCAAGCAAATAAAACCTGCTAGCGCCCACCGAATCGCTTTATTTCCACGCCAGCCCATTTGATGGCGTCCCCACAGCAATAATGCATATATGAACCAGGCAATTAATGCGAATACGGTTTTATGCACTAGGTGTTGCGCGAACATATCTTCCAGGAAATAAAAACCAGACAGTATCGCAAGAGTCAATAAAATTTCGCCTACCCACAGCAGCTCAAACAACAGGGATTCCATAGTCTGCAGCGGCGGTAATAGTCGTGTATTGGCAAGAAGATTTTTATTTTTGAGGGCGTGATTTTGATACGCCAAAATCAAAGCCTGCAAGCTTGCAATAGTAAGCAGGCTATAGGCGAGTAGGGCAGGGATGACATGCGCTGCGATTGCATAGCTCAGGGAATGGCGCCATTCGGGATTGCTCACAATGATGGACATCAGTATCGACAGCGCAGACAGTGGAAACAACAATAAAAATAAATTATGCAGTTCCTTCTTCAAACTGCTCACGAGGACTATGGCGTTGACCAACCAGAAGATAAGTGAAGGTGCAGAGAAAATACTAAAATTAAAACTCTCTCCCTGTACGCTAATTCCGTAAATGCCAAGTCCATGTGCTATCAGGCCCAGTGTCGCAGCTCCTAATAGCTGCGAAGGGTTAAATGATTTCTGACGCGCGAACTGACTGCCAAAATAAAGGGCGGCGGCGGTATATATAAGGATGGCAATCAAGTTAGTACTTAGGGTTATCATGCTAATAAGGCTGATCCGTAAGGGGGGTTGCAGGCTAAATCTGGGTCATAAGTGTGTCATAAGGTATGGGCAAAGAGAAGCGTAGATGAGAAACGTCCTTATCCGGCAAAGTTCGTGGTGGGTATAGATTGTGCATTTGGATGCACCCTTTACGTTTGCTTTGGAGGTATAATTGCCGCCACTTTTTCCGGGCTGAGGTGTGGCGCAACCCCTCCATAATCAGCCCGCCGCGAATTAACCGTTTGTGCGAGACAGGCTATGTTTGAGAATCTAACCGACCGTTTATCCCACACGCTGCGCAGCATCACTGGTAAGGCGCGCCTCAGTGAAGACAATATAAAAGACGCTTTGCGCGATGTGCGTAAAGCGCTGCTGGAGGCTGATGTTGCGCTTCCAGTAGTAAAAGTATTTATCGATCAGGTACGCAGTCGAGCTCTGGGGCAGCAAATCAGCAAAGCCCTAAATCCCGGTCAGCAATTTATCAAAATTGTTGAGGCTGAACTGATTGCCACTATGGGACAGGCAAATGAGTCGCTAAATCTTGCCCAGCAACCACCTGCTGTAGTGTTAATGGCCGGTTTGCAGGGTGCAGGTAAGACAACCTCGGTGGCCAAGCTTGCCCGTTTCTTGAAAGAGCGCGAGAAGAAAAAAGTATTGGTGGTGAGTGCGGATGTTTATCGCCCGGCTGCTATCCAGCAGTTGCAAACGCTGGCTACTGAGGTGGGAGTGGAGTGTTATCCATCCACAGGTGAGCAAAAGCCGCTTGATATCGCGCGTAACGCCATTGATCACGCTAAAAAGCAATTCTTTGATGTCTTGATAGTCGACACTGCCGGCCGTCTTCACATCGATGAAGATTTGATGATTGAGATTAAAGAGCTTCATGCTGCGATTAACCCAATTGAAACCCTATTTGTCATCGATGCTATGATCGGTCAGGATGCGGTTAACACAGCCAAAGCCTTCAATGATGCATTGCCTTTGACCGGTGTGATCCTAACAAAAGCTGATGGTGATGCGCGTGGCGGTGCAGCTTTATCGGTTCGCCATATTACTGGTAAGCCGATCAAATTCTTGGGTATGGGTGAGAAAGTTGATGCATTAGAGCCTTTTCATCCAGACCGTATCGCGTCGCGCATTTTAGGCATGGGTGATGTGCTCTCGCTTATTGAACAGGCCGAGCGCACAATCGATAAAGAAAAAGCGGAAAAGCTGATCAAAAAGGTTACCAAAGGACAGAAATTTGATCTCGAGGATTTGCGTGATCAACTACAGCAAATGCAAAACATGGGTGGTTTAACGTCCATGTTGGATAAATTGCCGGGCCTTGGCAACGTTGCGCAAATGGCGCAGACCGCCAACATGGGTAAACAATTTAAAACCATGGAGGCCATAATAAACTCCATGACTCCAGAGGAACGTCGCAATCCAGATGATTTAAGTGGTTCCCGCAAGCGCCGCATTACTATGGGCTCTGGTACGCAAATTCAGGATTTAAACCGTTTGTTAAAACAATACAAACAAATGGCAAAGATGATGGGAAAAATGAAAGGCGGCGGCATGCAAAAAATGATGCGCGGTATTGGCGGTATGATGCCAGGTGGTGCATTGCCTCCTGGCCTGCGCAAATAATCTTGGCATCATCTAATAAAAAACCCGCATTTGGCGGGTTTTTTATTAATAAGTTTCGCTAAGATGTTTCTCCTTGGACTGTTAATAACAAGGAGCGGCTGCCCCCGTGATTGCGATGCTCGCACAGATAAATTCCCTGCCAAATCCCCAAGTTTAGACGTCCATCTGTAATAGGAATGTTTACGCTGGAACCAAGCAAGCTCGCCTTCAAATGTGCCGGCAAGTCATCGCTACCCTCATCGTTGTGTAAATAATACGGCTGGTCTTCTGGTACGGTGCGATTGAAAAAACTTTCAAAATCTTTACGTACTGTAGGATCAGCGTTTTCGTTGATCGTGAGTGACGCGGAAGTATGCTTGAGCAAAATATTCAATAGCCCGATTTTGTAATTTTCGATCTCGGGCAGCTGCCGAAGGATTTCCTCTGTTATCAAATGAAATCCTCTTGAACGCGCGCTAAGGCGAAATTCTTTTTGTATCCACATATTTTTACTCCTGGCTGTCTGGAGTCGTCGAACATTCTTCTGCGATGTAGCCAATCACTTTCATATCGGCGCAGGCGCCACAGGCATTGCTATAGGTTTTCTGTTCGGTTGATGGGCAGGGTGTAGTGACACAGCGGACTCCCGTGTCGCGCGTGGCACATACAGGGCGGTAATCCATAGTACACATAGTGGGGCGGCGCTCAGGGCAATTTGTTAACCCTGCCTTGGGTTCGGTTTGCGACGGCGCCTTGGTTGATGTGCACGCAGCCAAGGATGCAACGAGTAGGACTATCCGGAATAGCATGGGCTTTGATGTTCTCCACAGATTACTTTTTGCGTAAAGCATCACTTTCAAATGATAAGCCGGACCAGCCATACTGAATAAAATTGCGAATATTTTGATGGTCTTGTGCTTCAGGATGTTCTAACACATCCACCCGGTAATAGTCACCAAAGCAGCTAAGTGTTTGTGTTTCTGTTAATCCTTGTAACTTGGCAAAGGAAAACAACTTACAGGAGCCTGAGTTTTTTCCGGCTTCATTTTTAATTTTGCCATTTTGAAATGCGCTCGGTGTGAAATCATAGTGAGCATCAATAAGTGCGATGGTATCGCCGAATTGAATGCTGTCGGGCGCGGTATTTAGTTTTGCAATAAAAGC
This sequence comes from Cellvibrio sp., assembly GCA_035456025.1. Lineage (GTDB taxonomy): Bacteria > Pseudomonadota > Gammaproteobacteria > Pseudomonadales > Cellvibrionaceae > Cellvibrio. The sequence goes on from DATIDX010000085.1 coordinate 8,643, forward strand.
ATCTATAGCCATAACGAGCTAACTCCTGGATGAAATTGCTACGCAGTTTACTCGCAGAAAGCTTAAAAGAATAATTGTTCTTCCCTTGCTGGTTGTTCTGCCTCAATTGCGCTATGGTTGGCTTATATCCTTAAACTTTGTCAGTGATTGCCATGACGAAAAAACGTCCGATTTATATTCCATTCGCTGGTCCCGCTTTACTTGAAGCGCCCCTGTTAAATAAGGGAAGCGCTTTTACATTGCGCGAACGCCAACAATTTAACCTCGAAGGGCTCTTGCCCTACAACATTGAGACGATTGAAGAGCAAGAGGCGCGGGTATATCAACAGTTTTGCTACTTTGAATCCCCTATCGATAAACACATCTATTTACGAAATATTCAAGATACCAATGAGACAGCGTATTTTCGTGTGGTAACTGACCACCTCGCTGAAATCATGCCGATCATTTATACCCCGACGGTAGGCGTTGCCTGCCAGCAATTTTCCAAAATCTATCGACGCAAGCGCGGCTTGTTTATTTCCTATCCTGATCGCGACCGGATTGAGGATATGTTGCAAAATGCGACCAAACAAAATGTCAAAGTGATAGTCGTTACCGATGGGGAGCGCATTTTGGGCTTGGGTGACCAAGGTATTGGTGGCATGGGGATCCCGATTGGAAAGCTGGCGCTTTATACCGCCTGTGGTGGCATTAGTCCGGCGTACACTTTACCGGTTACTTTGGATGTTGGGACTAATAATGAGGCGCTACTAGATGACCCTATGTACATGGGATGGCGCCATCCGCGTATCACCGGTGACGATTATTATCAATTTGTCGATGAGTTTATCCAGGCAGTTAAAATCCGTTGGCCAAATGTGCTTTTACAATTTGAAGATTTTGCTCAGGATCACGCTACACCTTTGCTAAATCGCTATCGCGACCAACTTTGCTGCTTTAATGATGATATCCAAGGGACGGCGGCTGTTGCAGTAGGCACCATGATGGCCGCTTGCAAAGCCAAGGGTGAATTGCTGCGGGATCAGCGAATTGTATTTGCAGGTGCTGGTTCTGCCGGGTGCGGGATTGCCAATCAGATCGTTAAACAAATGAAGGCTGAGGGCGCCACTGAGTTGGATGCCTATAGCCGAATCTTCCTGGTTAGCCGTGACGGTTTGTTGCAGTCTAACATGCGTGGTTTGTTTGACTTCCAGATACCGTTTTGCACACCGGAGGGCATAGTAAATAAGTGGCACGTGACTCATCCGCGCGAGGGGGGGGCGATTAATTTGTTGGATGTGGTAACCAATGCCAAACCTACGGTGCTGATTGGCGTTTCTGGCCAAGCTGGCCTTTTCACTAAAACCATAGTGGAAGCCGTGCAGGCGCATTGCGAGCGACCATTGATACTGCCTTTGTCTAACCCAACTTCACAGGCCGAGGCGCAGCCCGCCGATATTTTGCGCTGGACTTCGGGTAAAGCGATGGTAGCTACAGGTAGTCCATTCCCACCAGTTGATTTAGGAGGTGAGGTCTATGAAATTGCCCAATGCAACAACAGTTATATTTTTCCGGGCATCGGGTTGGGTGTTATCACAGCAAAAGCGACACGCATCACCGACAATATGTTAATGATGGCGAGCAAGGCGCTTGCAGACGCTTCGCCTATAGCTCAGTTCGGCCACGGCTCTCTGCTGCCACAATTGGATGACATCCGCCAAGTGAGCAAGGTGATCGCCAGGGAGGTAATCGTGCAAGCTATAGCTGATGGAGTAGCGCTTCCCATTCCTTCAGAATTGATTGACGAGAAGATCGAAAAGAATTTTTGGCATCCTGAATACCGGGAATATCGCCGAACTTCATTTTAGTAATGCGAACCAACTCGCGCGTGTTGCGAATAATTTGCGTAATTTATCGCGTTTATTTGTATATGCTAGGCTTCGGATAAATAGCGGCGTAAGTTAGTAATCTAACAGACTTGTAGAGAGCTAATTTTATGTAATTAGACTTCGGTCAAGAAGGTTTATCAGGTTGGTTCACCAATTGGTCGTTTTGACTATAAATTGGGCAATCAAATATAAATTGATGACTTTCGCGCCATTCTTGCTACCGTTTCTTGTCAGGCTGATGCAAAATAGGAGGTAAATGAGGGAGTAAGGCCTGATGTGAGGAAGTATTTTAATCATTAGATATTTTTAGTTTTATCTATAATTAACACTATGAAGCATTTAAGGCGTGAAGTTTGCTCAATACTAATGTAGTGTTTGATGCCAAGTTCAGTGGGATATGGTATGCGAGTGAAGAGGGGAATGACTAACCTGGCACTCGCTGCAGATCCAAACCTTGAAATGCGTATGCTTGACTTAACCTAATTTATAGCTTTTTAATCGACCTGAGTTGTTCGATAAAGGACTAAAACATGGATTTTCTTTCAGCACAAAAATATCTGTTAACAAAACATCAAGCCAAAGAGATGTTTCCTTCCGGCCCCGATATGGCGGTTTACAAAGTGTGCCATAAAATGTTCGCGACCCTGACCGCTGAAGGCGGTGTTCCGCGTGTTAGCTTAAAGTGCGATCCCGATCTTGCGTTGCAACTTAGGGAGCAGTATCCCGCTGTTCGTCCCGGTTTTCAGATGAATAAAAAGCATTGGAATACGATTATTCTGGACGGTTCTGTCCCCAGTGATCAAATCCAACGCATGATTGACCACTCGTACCAGTTGATAGTGGACAATCTACCAACCAGTGAGCGCGACCAGCTACTTGCTTCCAAGAAGTAGTTTTTGCTGTTGGCACCGGGTTTTCCTGGTGCTTTCTCTGCTAGGTACCAAGCATGTCGATTGATGTAACTGGTATAGACAGTCTTGCGCCAAACGAAGGTGAGCCTTCGACCCTCTCTAATACTTCAGATACAGCCACTCGACTAAAACTTATTCGTGATGCTTTCGGTTTTTCTCAGCGAGAACTCGCCAAGCGAGCTGGGATGACAAACAGTAGCATCTCAATGATTGAGCAAGGGCAAGTGAGCCCGAGTATTCACACCCTTTCGCGGATTCTCTCGGCATATCCCTTAAGTCTTGGCGATTTTTTTCGTTTTAATTGCGAGCCAGGGGGGCGTATTTATCGTAGCGGTAGTATTCAACCTGTC
>DATIDX010000086.1:0-2454 GCA_035456025.1 Cellvibrio sp.
CAAGCGCATATCTTCCGCTGCATAACCAATATTTTCTTTAGCGAAGACTTGAAATTCCGGCAGACGCTGCCCTAGCACATTCACACTGCCCGAATCCGGCTGGATCAACCCCATAATCAAGCGCAACGCGGTAGATTTTCCAGCACCGTTAACGCCAACCAATCCCATTATTTGTCCAACGGGTAATTGCAGATCGAGGTGATCCAGATAAAACTCCGGATAGCGTTTGCAAACCTGATTAAATTCAATAGCGTTTTGCATAATCGCTGCTCTTATTGCGGTAATTGGTAATCGATTTTTTCGGTGCAAGGAAATTCGCCTTTGCTATCGGTATTCGCACAGGCAGAGCTGCCAACACCGCGAATACCTTCGAACTTGCCAGTACCGCCCATAATGTCGCTAGCAGCATTGAACTCGTTATTGGCATGACTGCCGCCCGCATATTGGATGAAAATATTATCTCCATCTTTATCCTCAAACGTGCAAAATCCAATCTGTCTGTTAATTTCTCTGCGAGTGAAGCTGGAGATAGAACATGCAACCTTACCGAGATGCAGAGGCCCGCTACCTTTTTCATTAAAGGTAACTCCCGTGACCCCGTTATGACTGTAATCGTCATTAAATTTTGCAGGGGCTCCGGCCTTAACGATGCTTTGAATGTTAATAGTCCCTGATTGAGGCAAGGTTTCCGCATACAACTTGGCGCTCAGCAATACAAAACAGGAAAAAGCAAGTTGAATCGCAACGGTTTTTTTCATAGATCCTCCTAAATAACTTTACACATAACATCCAATTAATTTGATTAAACCCTATTTTGCTGCCAAGGATTTTTTAACTAGCGCCAAAATTTGATTGTCACTTAACCCCAGCGCATGCCCCACTTTCTTTAACTCGGTGATATGTTTTTCCAATTCCACTTCAAGCAGACTTTTTTGTACATCAACAACATCGGCAACAAAAGAACCCCGCCCTGCCTGAGTAACTATTACTCCTTCCGCTTCCAATTCGGTGTACGCCCGCTTGACCGTAATAACACTAACCTGGGTAGTTACACTCAACTCGCGAATTGAGGGCAAAGGATGCCCAGCAGGCCAATCGCCTGCACGCACTTTTTGTTTGATTTGGTCCATGATCTGTAGATACATGGGCCGGCTATCGTTTTGCGAAAGAAATAAGGCTTCGGTCACGCAAACTCCACTGTGCATATTAGATATACACAGTATACACAGATATGCACAGACAGCAAGCAATCAGTCTGTTGTTTTTGCGAGAGTCGTTCCGCTGCGGTCGGATGACAACCAACAATTGCTCGGTTACAGTATTCATTGAGGCGTCAGATTTCATGGGGTGCGGACAGCCTCACAGTCCGCATGAGTTGCCCATGTTTGAATAAGCCGCTTTAGGTTTTGATTGCAAACACCCCTTCACTTTTTAAAGGAATTAGCCAATGAAAACTCCAACACTTTTCTCGAGTATTTTTGCAATTACGGTTTCATTTTTTATCGCGCAATCATCGTCAGCTTATTTACAGTACACCTATGAAAGCGACGCACTTGATTGGCAATTCACCAAGCTCAATGATTTTGATTTCGATGGTGGTGAAATTAATAACGACCCAGACGGGAATCTTATTTTTCGATTTTCGGTGAACATTGACGAAGCCCAATTATCGTCAACAACTCCGACCTCTTTCATTGTTAAAGACGCCAACGTTTTCACTGACTTGGCGTTTGGTGGTGAGTACTACGACCCAAGCTTCCATTCACTATTTTATGGAAAGATAACGATTAACCCCGACCGAACGATCAAATTTTGGAATTTCATTACGACGGTGGAAGTTAGCGATCTGAATGAAGGGAATTATCTGAATAAGTTGCGTGACCACGACGTGCGGATTATTTCCGCCGGCGGAGCTACCACTTGCGATTGCGATAGATACTGGGAAGATCTCAATATCACTACCCAGCGCCCTTACAACACCTGGATTATCGCAGCCAAACTCGACAACCACTACAGCGTGGACAGCGACTGGAACAATTGGACTGTGACAGAAATTTCAGTAGCTGAACCAGGCTCGTTGGCGCTGATGATATTTGGATTGACTGGGTGTTTTTTGCTGCGTAGAAAACACAAACTGTCGCAGGAAATTTAGCTAGAGCATTCTAGACATCCGTCGATAATGGCTGCGCCTTCTTGAGGGGACAGCCATTATTTTGCACACTATATGAGGCACAACACACCGATCCCGCAAACGGCAATTGTTATAAAACAATTTTACTTTTCGGGAGGTATGTTATGCCAAGCAATGAACAACGTATTCGTGAATTGGCTTATCAACTCTGGGAAGCCGATGGCAAGCCTGAGGGCAAAGCCACCAGCTATTGGAAAATTGCTGCGAATGTAGTTGAGGAAGCAGATAAAACCGGTCAGCGATCGCCCGAAAAATCTGTTGAC
>DATIDX010000087.1:0-16752 GCA_035456025.1 Cellvibrio sp.
GTGTTGGCCCCAAATCCGCCCAGCGGATGGCGCTGCATTTATTGGAACGCGACCGCGCGGGCGCCGAACGTCTCTCACAGAGTTTGCACAAGGCTGTTGAAGGTGTCGGTCGTTGCCAACGCTGCCGTACACTCACCGAGCAAGCGCACTGCGGCATTTGTGCAAATAACCGCCGCGATAATAGTTTGCTCTGTGTAGTGGAAACGCCGGGCGATGTTTTGGCGATTGAACAGGCTGGCACTTATCAAGGTAAATATTTTGTATTGCTCGGCCATTTATCGCCCATCGATGGCATAGGCCCGGAAGATATTGGCGTCGACCAGCTTATCCAGCTGTTGCAACAGGAACCTATATCTGAAGTTATTCTTGCGACCAATCCGACAGTTGAAGGTGAAGCCACTGCTTACTACATCAGTGAGCGCGCTAAAAATCTGAGCGTCACTGTCTCGCGCATTGCCCACGGTGTCCCACTCGGTGGTGAGTTGGAATTTATCGACGGCGGCACCCTCGCTCACGCGTTTTCCTCCCGTAGAAGTTTGTAATTAATGTTGATCCCAAGTGAACCCATCTGGATTGATCAAGATGATCAATTAGCCGAGCTCTGCGCCGCCTGGCGCAACCAGGCTGCAATCGCAGTCGACACCGAGTTCATGCGTAGTGAAACTTTTTATCCCATCGCGGGCTTGTTGCAAGTTGGTGATGGCAAGGGTTGTTATTTAATTGATCCGCTAGCGATAAAAAATCTCGCACCCCTGCGCGAGCTGATGCTCGATACCGCGGTAACCAAAGTGCTGCACTCCTGCTCGGAGGATTTGGAAGTCTTCCAACGCTGGCTAGATGTTGTACCGGCGCCCCTGTTTGATACGCAGATTGCCGCAGCGTTTGCCGGATTGGGGTTTAGTCTGGGCTACTCGGCATTGGTTAACAGTGTATTGGGAATTGAAATTCCTAAAGATGAAACTCGCTCGGATTGGTTACAGCGCCCGCTGAGCGTTGCGCAATTGAAATATGCCGCGCTGGATGTGGCGCACATGTTGGTGGTGTATGGCAAATTGTTGCAGCTACTGAAAACCAGCGAGCGTCTGGATTGGGTGAAAAGCGATTGCGCCGATTTAGTGATGAACGCGCGCAAAGCTGACGATTACAGTGATGCCTATCAAAAGGTGGGGTTCGCCTGGAAACTGCGCCCGCAGGAATTGGCGATCCTCAAGCAATTATGCATTTGGCGTGAATGCGAGGCGCGCGCACGCGACTTGCCGCGCAATCGTCTAATTAAAGAGCCATCTCTGTGGGAAATTGCACGTAAAAAAATCCAGGATTTGGCACATCTGTCCAAGGTGCCGGACATCCCATCGCGCACGCTTAAAAATGATGCTGATGTGATTTTACAGATCGTAAATGATGCGCTTGAATTAAATGAATCCCAATGGCCGACGCGCCTTGATCCACCGCTGGCGCAGAGCGAGGGGCCGTTAATGAAGGCGCTAAAAAATTATGTGCGCGACTATGCCACCCAGGCCCAGATTCCTCCTGAAGTATTGATTCGCAAAAAGGATTATGAATTTATTGTGCGTTCAGGCATGAACGGCGGTGAGTACCAATTGCCGACGCGCTTGCTCGGCTGGCGATTTGCCTTGATCGGCGAGGGCTTGTTGCATGTCGCTCGCGCGCAGTCCGGTAGCGCCGACACTCTTTAATATCTTGACTAGCGGGTAGCCAAACGTCGATGAAAATTATTTGTGAAATTTACCGCAGCCCGAAAGAAGAGGGCATGTACCTCTACGTGAAAAAAGAAGAAGGTTTGAGTCGGGTACCGGAAGAATTGTTAAAAGTATTTGGCAAACCGCAACAGGCGATGGTGTTGCTGCTGACGCCGGGGAAAAAACTGGCCCATGCCAGTGTTGAGAAAGTGGCCGAAAGCCTTGAAGAAAAAGGCTTTTATTTGCAATTGCCGCCGCGCGCCGACCGCGACCCTGAAGCGGAGCGGTTACGCGCGCTCAACTCAAAACTTTCCGGGCATTAATTCAAACACTCTCGCTACTGGACATTGAATGGCACAACAGGTTTTTTGGCTCGCTAAAACTCTTGAGCAAATGTCGCCGGAGGAGTTTGAATCCCTCTGCGACGGTTGCGGCAAGTGCTGCCTGCATAAATTGGAAGATGAGGACGATGGTGATGTGTATTACACCAATGTCGCATGTCGTTATCTGGATCATGACACCTGCCGCTGCCAGGAATACACTGATCGTCAGCGTTTGGTAGAAGCTTGTGCGGTACTGACGCCAGCGACTGTCAAAGAGACTTACTGGCTGCCGGAAACCTGCGCTTATCGTCTGGTGGCAGAAGGAATTCCCCTGTTCGATTGGCATCCGCTGCTTTCGGGCGATCCCGAATCAGTGCGGGCAGCGGGTGTGTCGGTAGCGGGTAGGGTGGTGCATGAAAATTCTGTTGATCCCGATGATTTGGAAGACCATATTATTCGTTGGGTCAATTAACCGGGTTGTGTAAACGGAGATTTGTTTGTGGAAAATATGACTGACTATCAATATGCCTGGCTGCTCTACCTGATCGGCGCGACCGGTTGTAGTTTGGCGGCCTGGCTGTTGTTCCGTCGTGCAGGCCGTGCAGTGACACATTTTTTTGTGATTACTGTAATGGTGATTTTATTTACTCCGTACGCCATTGATCCGCAGACCATGACCATGGCCCCCGCAGTCTACACCCTGCTGTTTGGCTATATGGATGGCGGCTTCATTATGATCAAACCGGTAATCAAATTGATGCTGGGGATCTGGATTGGCACGCTTATCCTATCGTTGATTTACCAGTTATTGACCCGTGGCCGCGCGCATGCGGGATCCGAGCAGCATGCCTATCACAGGAGTTCCCGCAACCAGGCGTACGACGCGCATGAGGAGGATGAAGATTACCACTATGCACCGACCCCGCGCCGCTCGCCCAACCGTAGCGGCCTGAGCCTGGAAGAGCGAATTGCTCGCAGCGAGCTACTGCACGAGGAACCGATCCGCGCCATCCGCTGATAGTTTTGCTTCTGTGATTTTCCAATCGAGCCAGCCACGTGCTGGCTTTTTTATTTTTTTGGGTTCAGTTTAAAAATCCTCCCTGGTTTTCAAAATGGCGGACTGGCTGCTAGCTGCTATAACTAATGGCGATATCAGCAAAAAAGTTGCCGGTTTGGATCTTCCCCCTGGCAACAATTTTTTATGGGAATTTCCATGCGCCAACTTGTCCATCTTCTTTTACCTTGCCTGTTATTGCTTGCGACTGCGGTTCGGGCGGAGGGGCCAGTCAAACCATTGCCAGCTGACGTGCGGGTGATTATTGATATATCCGGCAGTATGAAAAAAACTGACCCGGATAATTTGCGCAAACCCGCCGTGGATTTAATTGTGCGGCTCCTGCCCGATAACAGCAAAGCCGGCCTGTGGACTTTCGGTCAGTCGGTCAACATGCTGGTGCCGCATCGTGTTGTTGATCCGCAATGGCGAACTGATGCTGCGCAAAAAGCCACTACGATCAATTCGATTGCCATGTTCACCAATATTGGTGCTGCGCTGGAAAATGCGACTGAAGACCATGCAACACCCGAGCAAGAATATCGCCGCAACATTATTTTATTGACCGACGGTGTGGTGGATATCAGCAAGGAAGCGGTTGCGAATTTAAATGAACGCAAGCGTGTGTTGACGGAATTGCTGCCGCGTTTAAAAGAAGCGGGTTATCACATCCACACCATTGCGCTTTCGGCCGATGCTGACCAGGAGTTGATGAAAAAACTTTCCATTGCAACCGATGGCATTTTTGAAGTTGCCGATACGGCTGATGAATTGATGAATACTTTTTTGCGGATATTTGATCAGGCGGTGCCTGCCGAACGTGTTCCGCTTGATGAAAATGGTTTTCTGGTTGATGCGAGCATCCAGGAGTTTACCGCGCTGATTTTCCGGCGCGCCGAAGTTCCCGCCACCATTATTGTTGCGCCCGATGGTAAAGAATACAGCGGCACTGATCCTAAAAATAATGTTAATTGGTACCGCACCGGCAAATACGATTTGATTACTGTGCAGCAGCCCCAGGTAGGGCGATGGAAAGTAAAAACTGACATGGCACCGGGCAGCCGCGTCACTGTGGTGAGCAATTTACAATTGGTAGTAGCGCCACTGAAAAGCAACATTAAATCTAACCAAGCATTGGACTTGGCTTACTCTTTTCTGGAAAACGGCCAGACAATTACCAATAACGATTTTTTAGGTTTATTGACCGGAAAGGCGCTGATATCCAATCCCAATGCGCATGAAGTTGCCGAGGTGGATTTGCATTCCGCTCCGCCTGCCGATGGTATTTTTCATCACAGCTTGAAGGGGTTTGGTAAAGAGGGTGAGTATGATGTCCACATTGTTATAGATGGTAAAACCTTCAAGCGCGAATTTATCCATCACCTCAACGTTACCGATTCTGCTTTTAAATTAGAAAAGCGGTTGGACGAAACCGCCGGCAAAAAAACCTGGGTGTATAAGCTTTCGGCCGATCTGGAAGCGGTTGATGTTGACAACACTAAAGTGACTGCGCTGATTCAAAAAACCAAAACCGAAAATATGGCCCAGCAGCTAAATACCATTGGCAAAGATCATTGGGAATTTTCGTTTACGCCATCGCAGCCAGGGCGCTACGACATCACTATGCAGGTTGAAGGTAAACACATCGATGGCAGTCCGCTGACCGAAACCATCAAAGTTGACCAGGTTTATTTTCCGGATGAGGCCACGGTATTGGCAGCAGCGCAGCCTAAGAGTCAGGCGGCATCTTCTTCGGCCGCAAGCCAAGCAGCGGTAGCGCCCGAACCTGAGCCCAAAGCCGAGCAAGAGGAGGAGTCCGATAATTTATTTCTCTATATCGGCATAGGTATTGGGAATTTGCTGGTGTTGGTATTGGGTTATCTTGTCTACCGCCTGATCGCGGGTAAAGGTAGTAAAGATGAGTTGGCCGAAATTGAAAAAACTCTAGCGACTGACGCTGCGGGCCTTAAAAAAGCACCGGCGAAAACCGCTATAGATGTTTCAGACGATCAGATGTCCCAAATACCTATTGACGATGCAAATTCGGACGGTTCTAAGATGAGTGGCTCGACGGATACGGAAATGAACATGGCTGATGATTTGATGGCAGATAATTTATTTCCGCTGGATAATATGGATGACTCGGATAACGACAAAAAATAAACCTCACTATGCCCGCCATTGATCCACTAGCTCCCTCCGCCGAGATTGAAGGCTACAAATTTCAACGGGTTGACCAAGAGCGCTTTGCTCTGGTCGACCGCTTCTACCGCAGTCATGGCTACAAGGTGAAGTGCGCCGCAACTGAGCGTGTTTATAGCTTTATCGATCCCACGGGCTGTTATATCGCCGCTGGCCGGTTGGTGCCGCAAAGCTCTGGCCATTATTGGTTGCGCAATTTACTTGTGGCCAGTGACCAGCGCGGGCAGGGTGTAGCGACCGGATTGATGCGGAAGCTGTTGCCGGATCTTTCGCCAAAAGGCTGTTACTGTTTCGCTTTACCGCACCTTACGCATTTTTACACTGTCTTGGGATTTACCCAAAACCCCGCGCACTGCCCTGATGATATTTTGCGCACTTACAATACTTATCGCAGCCGTGGCCGCGATTGGGTATTGATGGGTTATAGTCAGGCCTAGCTAATTTTTTCAATCCGCGTGATAGGCAAAAGCAAATGGTCGGGATTGCTATCCCTTCCTATAGTTGTTTCAAATCAATTTGTTATCTCTTCACTATTTACAAAACCATAGGTTAATAAGGAGTCACTATGAATATTGATATTGGAATTTCCCAGCAAAATCGTGAGGAAATCGCCCATGGCCTGTCGCGCTTGTTGGCAGATACCTACACCCTCTACTTAAAGACCCACAATTTTCATTGGAATGTTACCGGGCCCATGTTCCAGACCCTGCACCTGATGTTTGAAACTCAATACACCGAGTTGGCACTGGCGGTAGATTTGGTGGCTGAGCGCATTCGCTCCCTGGGCTTTCCCGCACCGGGGACTTACAAGCAGTACGCTGCGCTCAGTAGCATCAAAGAGGAAGAAGGGATTCCCAAAGCTCAGGAGATGATCAAGCTATTGGTGGAAGGGCAAGAAGCTGTTGTCCGCACCGCCCGTTCACTTTATCCGACAGTAGAATCGGCGCAGGATGAAGCAACCGCAGATTTGTTAACTCAACGCATCCAACTGCATGAAAAAACCGCCTGGATGCTGCGTAGTTTGTTGGAGTAGATCTGATTATTTACAGCCTTCTCTGCGCGATCCATGAAACCCGGTTTGCCGGGTTTTTTATCGCCTGAAAAATGCGTGCACAACTCACTTTTTTGATTATGACAGGGCCGATTTCCAAGGTATGCCTGATACGCCCAAGGCGGCATCGTGCCACAGCTGTTGCGGCAAAAGGAGCGGAGGTTATTCTGGATGAGGTAGGGCATAAAAAATCTCTGCTTGACCTCAGGCGCAATCATCGCGGGTGATTCTGTGCCGGGGCATTAATCTTCTTATGATCCAAATCAATTGCCTTTTGCATTAGGTTAATGGTCAAATCTACGCCAGCCGCCGTTGTAAACGATTTAATCTCATCCGAAGTAGACTCATCCCATGCTTGCAATTCCAAACCTTGTCGAAGAAGTTCACGGTATTGATCCGCTTAATATCCCTCCTGAATTGCTCACCGCCAATCAACCTTTGATACTCAAGGGCGTCGCGCGTAACTGGCCGTTGGTGCAGGCGGGGCTTACCTCCCATGAAGCGGCAGATGCATATTTGCGCTCCTTTTATGGTGATAAGACGGTGGGCGCTTATTTTGGGGCACCGGAGATCGATGGGTTTTATTTTTACAACACGGAATTTTCCGGCCTCAATTACAAAGCCGAGCGCCCGCGTTTGGATTATGTGTTGGATAAGATCCTTGAATATAAAACGGATCCCAACCCGGCTACCTTTTATGTCGGTTCTACTACGGTAGATGTTTGTTTACCTGGTTTCCGCGCGCAAAACGATTTAAATATTCCCTTCGCTGACGCGCTCGTCAGTATCTGGATTGGCAATAAATCGCGTATCGCATGCCATTACGATGCACCCGATAACCTGGCTTGCAGTTTGGTAGGTAAGCGCCGTTTTACAGTATTTCCGCCCGAACAGATTGAAAACTTGTATCCAGGGCCGCTCGATTTCAACCCGGCAGGACAACAAATCAGCATGGTGGATTTTGCCAAACCGGATTTTGAAAAATTCCCGCGTTTTCGCCAAGCAATGGCCGCTGGGCAGGTTGCCAACCTGGAGCCGGGCGATGCACTTTTTATCCCCAGTATGTGGTGGCACCACGTGGAAGGGCTGGATACGCTGAACGTGTTGGTCAATTACTGGTGGCGCACTGTGCCGCAATTTATGGGGCCCGGTATCAATGTGCTGAAACATGCGATGCTCAGCATCCGCGATTTGCCCGAGAAGGAAAAGGCGGCTTGGAAAATCCTGTTCGATTTCTATATTTTTGGCGATCAAACACGCGCGGCCGAAAACATTCCTCCTGCGGCCCAGGGGGTGTTGGCGCCCATGGATGACATGCTGTCGCGGCAATTACGCAGCTGGTTAATCAATCGCCTGAACCGGTAATTCGCTGAGGTTCAAGTGCTTGCGTCGCCAAGGTCTGAACCCTAAGGGTTTGAATCGTTGCTAGCCCCCACTGTATTATCCCCGGCCTATTTTCCGGTGCGATGAATCCATATCGTTCCGGGTTAAGGCAGCCAGCTGGGATACTATGTCAAATATTTGGTCAAGTTATAAACAATCCATCGTCAATGTTATGGGGCGCGACCGGCACAACCTGACACGCCGGTTAGGTGAGATCGAAAAACTCGCACGCGCAGAAAAACCTTACGATCAGATGCTGGAAAAATGGCAAAGCCAGTTAGCGCGTTCGCAGGCAGCCGTGACGCACCGAAAAGAACTTGTGCCGAATGAAATCGAATTCCCTCATTTACCTGTCTGTGAAAAACGCGATGAGATCGCGCAGATTATTGCGGCAAATCAAGTGGTGGTGTTAGCGGGCGAAACTGGCTCGGGTAAAACCACGCAGATCCCCAAAATTTGTTTGACAATAGGACGTGGTGTGAGTGGCTTGATCGGCCATACGCAGCCACGGCGTATTGCCGCCAACACCGTCGCCAACCGCATTGCCGAAGAGCTGAAAACTCCATTGGGTGAAAAGGTGGGCTATCAGGTTCGTTTTAGCGACCAGTCCAATGAAAACACGCTTATTAAGGTGATGACCGATGGTATTTTATTAGCAGAAATCCAACACGATCCGTATCTGAATAAATACGATACGCTCATTATCGATGAAGCCCATGAACGCAGTTTGAATATCGATTTTCTGCTCGGCTATCTAAAACAACTCTTGCCGAAGCGCCCCGACTTAAAATTAATTATCACCTCGGCAACAATCGACCTCGAACGTTTTTCGCAGCACTTTAATAACGCGCCAATTATTGAAGTGTCTGGGCGCACTTATCCGGTAGAGGTCTGGTATCGCCCGCTCTATGAATTCGAAGGCAGTGATGAGAGCGAAAATGAACCGGATCAGTACGCAGCGATTGTCGATGCGGTACACGAAATTGAATTGAATGAAAAAACCGGATCAGGCCTACGCGGTGGCGACATATTGGTATTTTTAAGCGGCGAGCGTGAAATCCGCGAAGCAGCCGAAGCGCTGCGCAAAGCGCAATTTGCGCACATGGAAGTGATTCCCTTTTATGCGCGCTTGAGTTTGGCTGAGCAGCAAAAAGTGTTTGCGCCCCATACGGGCCGGCGCATTGTGTTGGCGACTAACGTCGCTGAGACATCAATTACCGTACCGGGAATCCGCTACGTGATTGATCCTGGTTTTGCGCGTATCAGCCGCTATTCCTATCGCACCAAAGTGCAGCGCCTGCCGATTGAACCTGTCTCACAAGCCAGCGCCAACCAGCGTAAAGGTCGTTGCGGCCGCGTCGCTGAAGGTATTTGCATTCGTTTGTACAGCGAAGAGGATTTTAATTCGCGCCCGGCATTTACCGATGCCGAAATCCTGCGCACTAATCTCGCAGCAGTTATTTTACAAATGCTGCAATTGCGGATGGGCGATATCCATAAGTTTCCTTTTATTGATGCACCTGACCATCGCTTGATTAGCGATGGCTTTAAATTGCTGGAAGAATTGCATGCGGTCGATGCTAAAAACCAGCTGACACCGGTAGGGCAGCAGCTCAGCAAACTACCTCTCGACCCTCGGCTGGCACGCATGTTGTTGTCCGCGCAGGAGCAGTCCTGTGTACGTGAGCTACTGGTTATCGCCAGTGCTTTATCAGTGCAGGATCCACGCGAGCGTCCCGTCGAAAAACAGCAAGCTGTTGATCAAAGTCACCGCCGCTTTTGGGTAGAACATAGCGACTTTGCCGCTTATATAAATCTTTGGGATTATTTTGAAACCCAGCGCCAGGCGTTGACGCAAAACCAATTACGCAAGCTTTGCAAAAAAGAATTTTTATCTTATTTGCGTTTACGCGAATGGCGCGATGTACACCACCAATTGTGCGTTGCGGTGAAAGATCTCGGTATCCGCGTGAATTCCGAACCGGCCAGTTATGAACCCATTCATAAAGCCTTGTTAACCGGCTTGTTAGGCAACCTTGGTTTTAACCACGAAGAGCGTGAATACCTTGGGGCGCGCAATCGTAAATTTGCAATTTTTCCCGGCTCCTCACTCATAAAAAAAACGCCCAAGTGGATCATGGCAGCGGAGCTAATTGAAACATCAAAATTATTCGCCCACACAGTGGCTAAAATTGAACCCGAGTGGGTGATTGCGGCGGCGGAACATTTGATCAAGCGCCAGCATTTTGAACCTCATTACGATGCTCGTGCAGGGCAGGTGATGGCCTATGAAAAAATTACACTTTATGGTTTGACGATTGTTGAGAAAAAGTCGGTTAACTATAGCCACATCGATGCCGCGCAATCGCGTGAGGTGTTTATTCGCGTCGCGCTCGTGGAAGGGCAATACGACCAGCATCCAAAACGCAGGCATGCGCAGAATAAAAATCCGCATAACGATTTTTTTGTGCACCAGCAACAATTGCTCAAGGAACTGGAGGATTTGGAGTCCAAAGCGCGCCGCCGCGATATTGTGGTCGACGAGCAAGTGATTTTTGATTTTTACAACGAGCGCATCCCTGAATCTGTAGTCAATCTTGCCGGCTTTGAAGCCTGGCGAAAAAAAGCAGAACAGGAAAATCCCAAGCTTTTATTTTTAACCCGTGAAATCCTGATGCGCCACGGCGCGGGGGATATTACCCAGGCGCAGTTTCCCAATGAGCTGGAATGGCGTGGCATGGTGTTTCCACTCAGTTATCATTTTGAACCCAATCATGTATTTGATGGTGTGAGCATCCATGTGCCTATGAGTGTGTTGCATCAAGTGCCAGAGCAGCGCCTGGAGTGGTTAGTGCCGGGGATGCTTCGCGAAAAGTGTATCGGCCTGATTAAATCCCTGCCTAAAAACCTGCGCAAACATTTTGTGCCTGTACCGGATGTGGTGGATAAAATCCTTGCGATAATTTCGCCTGATAATAAATCCTTAACTGAAGCACTGGGCCTTCAGTTAAAACGCCTGACAGGAATTGACGTCTCCAAAGAAGCCTGGCTTGAAACCCATGTAGATGACTATTACCGCTTTAATATCCATGTGGTTGATGACAAGGGCAAGATTATCGCCAGCGGCCGCGACCTAGCTCCGCTGCGCGAAAAATACCGTGAGCGTGTGCAACAAAATATCCAATCCGCTGCATCCAATATTGAGCGCGATGGCATCACCAGCTGGGATTTTGATGAGCTGCCGCAATCAATCCAATTGCCGCGAGGCGGAATCAGCATTCGGGCCTATCCGGCATTAGTGGATAAGCAGTCTTCCGTTGCCTTGCAAGTATTGGATAATCCCTTGGAGGCGCTCAATTTAAGCCAGCGTGGCCTAGCTAGGTTGATGTATTTTTCGTTAGCGCAATCGGTAAAATATTTGCAAAAGGAATTATTAAAAGGGCAGGAGGTCGCATTGACGCTGGCCGGGATCGGTAATCGTGAGCAGGTGGCCGATGATTTAATTATGGCGACGATAAAAGAATTGGCCATATCCAATCAACTTGATTTGCCGCGTACCAAGGCGGCGTTTGAAGCGCGCCTGAATGCGATCAAAGAAAGGTTGATTGTCCACGCGCAAGAGCTGGCGAATTATCTGCTCAGCAGCTTGAAGCTATTGGTCGAAATAAAAAAACAATTGAAGCAACAAAAAAATATGTTGGCGATGGCGTTTACCATCAGCGACATCAACCAACAGTTGACGCGTCTCTTTTATCCCGGGCTGGTTTATCAAACGCCACCACAATGGTTGCAGCAATATCCCAAATACATGCGCGGCATCCAACAGCGACTGGAAAAAGCGGCGTTGAACCCGCAAAAAGATAAATTGCAAATCGCCGAGGTTACCCCTCATTGGCAGCGGCTGGCAGATTATTTGGAAAAAGAAGGAGGCTATCGTCTGGCGCAGAATAATCCATTAATGGACTATCGCTGGTGGATTGAGGAGTTGCGCATCTCTCTTTTCGCCCAGACGCTCAAAACCCAAGTGCCGGTGTCCGACAAACGTATGGATAAACAGTGGGAACAGGCCATGCAGTATGCCCATGGTTAAGAAGTGTGTAGTGCTTAACCCATTCGTCCCGCGTGGGTCTATGCTCAGGCTGTGAGGCAGGCGCGGTTTGCGCTCACAAATGGATTAGTGGGCTAGCCCTGTAGCAAGGGCTATGCTACTTTTTCCCGGTTTCAACGACCCTCAACAAGACGGAGTTAATTATGAATAACAAAATATCTTCCATGTCCGCGTTAATCGGCGCTGCATTTGTTGCTTCGGCATCTCTCGCGCCTGTCGCCTCAGCGGCGGATGCAACCTTTGCCGCCACTTCCCTTGAGTCGGGATACACCCTCGCCGATAACCAAGCTACCAAGTCGGAAGGTGAGCATAAATGTGGCGAAGGTAAATGCGCCGCCGACTCCAAGAAAGCCGACGGACATGACAAGGCAGCGGGTGAAGGCAAATGTGGTGAAGGCAAATGCGGTGAAGGAAAATGCGGTACTGATAAAAAGGAAAAACCCAAAGACACTAAAGAAGAGAAAAAGGCTGAGTAATGCCTGCTAATGTTGTGGATTACTCTGCTGCAATTACTGGCGCGGGTTTAGGCCTGCGCCGGACATTACTGAGTACCCTGGAAGAAACAACAGCTGCTGATATTCACTTTATGGAAGTGGCTCCGGAAAACTGGATTAATGTCGGCGGCCGCCTCGGTAAAAAATTTCGCGCCTACACTGAGCGTTTCCCCTTTGTATGCCACGGTCTGTCTCTTTCAATTGGCTCACCTGCGCCACTGAATACTGAGTTATTACACGCGATCAAAAAATTCATGAAGGCGCAGGGTATCCGTTACTACAGTGAGCATTTGAGCTATTGCAGTGATGAAGGCCAGCTCTACGATTTATTGCCTATTCCGTTCACCGAAGCCGCCGTGAACTATGTTGCCGAGCGTATCCAGCAAGTGCAGGATATCCTCGGACAACGCATTGCAATTGAAAATTCTTCTTACTATTGCGCTCCGCAACAGGAAATGACCGAGAGTGAATTTATCAATGCCGTGATTAACAAAGCAGACTGCGCGCTTTTGCTCGATGTAAATAACATTTACGTCAACAGTATTAACCACAATTACGATGCCCGTGAATTTCTCGCCAGCTTGCCGGGTGAGCGCACGGCTTACATTCACATCGCAGGACACTACAAAGAAGCTGAAGATTTGCGCGTGGATACTCACGGTGCGCCGGTGATTGCTTCAGTATGGGATCTGCTCGATAAAGCTTACGAACTTTTTGGCGTTAAGCCTACCTTACTGGAGCGGGATTTTAATATTCCACCACTACCGGAATTAATGGACGAGTTGGATGAAATAAAGAATCGCCAACAATTGCGGATATCGATTGCGCGATGAAATCCTTTCAGGAAACCCAATTGGCATTTGCCAAACACCTGCGCGCTCCTGATCTTTATCCGGCTCCCTCTGGCGTGGATGACAGGCGTATGGGGATTTATCGCGATTTGATTTACAACAATATTGAAAATTTTATTGCGAATGTATTTCCTGTGTTGCGTTCACTGCTGATTGACGATGACTGGCACAGATTGATTCGTAATTTCCTCCGTCACCATCGCTGCCAGACGCCGTACTTCCTGGAAATCAGTGAAGAATTTTTACATTATCTTGTGCAAGAGCGGGGCTTGCTGAAAGGTGATCCCGCATTTTTACTTGAGCTTGCGCACTATGAATGGATTGAATTGGCGCTTGATGTGAGTGAGGCATGCATTCCCTCGCCATCGGCCTATCCGATCGATTTGCTTGGCTCACGACCAAGAGTCTCGCCACTGGTTGCTTATCTCGGCTATCAATATCCGGTACACAAAATATCTCGGGATTTTCAACCCGTTCAAGCAGAAGCTACGCAACTGGTGGTCTATCGCAACCGGGTGGACAAAGTTTGTTTTATGGTTGCCAATAGCCTGACTTTGCGTCTGCTTTATCTATTGCAGACAAATCCGCAGGATTCACTGGCCGATCATTTAAGGATTATCGCGACAGAATTACAGCATCAGCATCCCGATGCACTAATTAGTAATGCATTAGTGGTAATAGATGAGCTGGTTAGGTTGGATATTATTAGCCATTTCGCGTGATTTATCGTTGCGGACGGCTGTTAACTGATGGAGAAAAATCGATTTTTGAATAGAAAGTGCGCAAAATCAGGGCAAAAAATCATTCTTTTGAACTGGGACACTTTTAAATCATAAAATTTGCACAGTTTTCTTTATATAATCCGCCCGCGACATTCAGGGTGTCTGTCATCTTTCTGTAACCATGCGGTCACACAATGGCAATGCGTCTGAAACACTAATGTCATTATATTAAGAAACACCTGACTCCCCGGTGTTCAGGAATTGAACATCAACACACACATCTAGGAGACGACTCCATGAAAAAGACATTATTAGCCTTAGCTATTACCTCTTTACTCCCTGCTGCTGCATTCGCCGATGTTACCGTTTACGGTAAGGCGAACGTGTCTTTGCAAGGTACCGATGAAGCTTCTTACTCAAGTGCTAACGGCAACCAAGCTGACGGTAGCAAAGTTGAGTTGCTCAGCAACGCCTCGCGTATTGGCGTTAAAGGTGGCGAAGAAGTGAATTCAAAATTGAAAGTCATTTATCAATTTGAATACCAAACAGAAGTGGATGACGGTACTGGTGGCGGTCAAACTTTTGCTCAACGTAATATCTATTTAGGTTTGCAGGGTATTGCCGGTACGCTGATGGGCGGTCATTTCGATACTCCTACCAAAGTTGCCCAGGAAAAAATTGACCTGTTCAATGATCTGGAAGGTGATATCACCCACATCTTCAAAGGTGAAATCCGCGCAAGTAACATCGTTCAATACGTATCCCCAACTTTTGGCGGTGGCTTCTCAGGTTCTGTTGCTTATGTAACTGAAGAAACTGATGGTGTGACCAAGCAAAATAACCCGGCAACTGTTGACACCAGCAGTGGTGTTTCGGCATCTTTTGGCTACAACAGCTCAGCATTTTATGTTGGCGTTGCAGCTGATCAGGACGTAGAAGCAAATGGTGTTGATTTGATTCGTCTGGTCGGCCGTTTGACTTTGGGTGCTTTCCAATTTGGCTTGTTGGGTGAAAGCTACGACAATGACAACACCGGTGTTGATGACGAAGGTTTTGTCGGTTCAGCAATGTGGAATATGACTGACAAGTGGGCGTTGAAAGCCCAGTACGGCGATTCTGATGTTAGATGGATTGATAGTAAGAGCGCGAGCCTTGGCTTGGATTATAAAATGACCAAGAGCGCAACTCTGTACGGTTACTACACTAAAGTAGAAAATGGTGTTACGGATGTAATGGAGCCAACCCTTGATAACTATCGCGATGACGATTACGTTGGTGTTGGTCTGGATTACAAATTCTAATTGTTGTAATTCTGTATTTGCGTAATCAAAGGGTGCTTCGGCACCCTTTGTTATTTGTACGTCAGCTTAGTAATAGATGAATAGCACAGAGAGGTCGAAATGAAATTGATATTGGCGATGTTCATCGGCGCTTGTTGCGCAGTACAAGCCTACGCCGATGACAACTGCGCAAGTGCAGTTGACGCAGCGGACTCAATGAATGTAAATCAAAAAGATTGCGACTACACCAACGAAGGTTTGAACGGAGTTCTGCACAAAGCCTTTAAGAAAGGCAGTGAAGGTGCAGTGTTGGAAACCGCAGAAGCTAAGTCTGCAGTTGCCCCGGTAGCAGCAGTTGCTGCTGTGCAAACCAATAAAGTTACTGATACAAATCTATCTTTACGTGTTGAAGTTGACCAATGGTCGAATGTTGCTTTGGCACGCACGCAGTTATTGCCCAAAGCAATGGAAAAATGTCCAAAAGGTTTTTCGGTACAACGCGAAAATTATCGTCCCTTACCAATGGGGCGAATCGATCTGACAATTGAATTTACCTGCTTTAAGTAATATGGGTTGCTAAATAAAAAGGCCGCAGAGAGTGCGGCCCTTTATCTGACGAATCGTTGTCGTAGCGATTAGCTAAATTACGGCGGAATTATTTTTGATAATTCACTACCGCGATGTAATGCATGGCGGTTGGTTTGTCTTCGACAAAGCCGGGAATGAACCGGGATTTTTTCAGTGAGCTTTCAATGCTTGCCGCATCGGCTTGTTTGCGCAATGCCGCTTCAATGGTGCTCACCGTTTCTACTTTACCATCAGCTTCGATATTGGCCATCACCCGCGTCATTTTTCCTTGGGCAAAAAATAACTTACCGTCGCCGCGCTCTTTGGTGGAGTAGTTTGCATACCAGTCGCCACTATCCAGGCGCTCCTGCGGTGCGTAATAGTGAGCGCCGTGCTGTGCTTGCAGCGTGCCTAAATTCGGTAATAGGACAATTGGTGCCTGGGTGCCGCCCAGTGAATAGACAACCCGCAATTGCATTCTTACTGGTACTGCTGTGCCATCAACATTTGCAGGAGTAAAGGTTGCAGATTTCAATGCGGATTCAGTAACTTGTTGCATCGACACCAATGCGCCGTGTTCATAGCAAGTAACACTGCTGATATTGCCGGTAGTCATCACATCTGCCTGGCAATAAACAGCTACCGTTTTAACGCCTTCACCAAAGGAGGCAGGCAGGGTAATTTGTTGCTTTAATGTCGCTTCTGCATTGCCAAACTTCGCGGGTGTATATGCCGCAGCGTAGCTCGCAAAAGGTGCAATCGCCGCTAACATTACTAATGAGCGAATCGCCTTTTTTAGGATATTTTTGGTCATATTGTGCTCCTCGTGCATGAAATAAAACGGCAATCCGCACCCTTCGGGGCAGCGATGTCCGACTTCATGGTTAGATTAGCATTCGCCTTAACACACCAATGTGAATAGTTTGTGACAGTTTGTAAGGTAAATAAAACTTTTTTACATTTTTTGCGCATAAAAAAGCCACCCGAAGGTCACTGCTGTCCCATAGTTTGTAGATA
>DATIDX010000088.1:0-4395 GCA_035456025.1 Cellvibrio sp.
AGTATTGCTTGACGACCATAGCAAGTTGGAACCACCTGATCCCATACCGAACTCAGAAGTGAAACGACTTAGCGCCGATGGTAGTGTGGGGTCTCCCCATGTGAGAGTAGGTCATCGTCAAGCTTCTAATCCAAAGCCCCGATAGCTAAGCTGTCGGGGCTTTTTAATTTATTTACGCGTTTATTCTATTTTCCCGTTTTTTTAAACCCTTAAAAGTCTTCACACTGTTTCAGAAGCTAACGGCTGTCGATAACGGTAGATTTTGCGCCTGCGCTCTGCTTAGATGCATCATTTTTTAAAGTGACTAATGCAATGGATTTTATCGAGTGCTAACTATAGATCTAACAGCAATCCAGGCTAATTGGCTGAAATTACGAACCCTTGGCAACGGTGCTAGCATCGCAGGTGTCATCAAGGCGAATGCCTACGGACTTGGCGCAGCCCGAGTAGGTAATGCGCTATACGACGTTGGTTGCAGAGCGTTTTTTCTGGCTTCGATAGATGAAGCGCTTGCGGCGCGAGATTACTTGCCGCCATCGGCGACCATTTATATGTTGGGCGGTATGAACTCTGGAGACGAGTCCGATCTCATCAGCGCTGGCGTGATTCCGGTTCTCTGCTCCCAGCAGTCAATCCGCTGCTGGGCGAATGCGAATGCGACTTTGGGTACTAAATCCCCCTGTGCGATAAAAATTAATACCGGCATGACGCGTTTCGGGCTCGATATCCCAGAGTTTGAATCACTTTGTGCTGATACCAAATTGCTGCAAGCTATTAATCCGACATTGTGTATGAGTCATCTTGCTTGCGCAGATGAGCAAGATCATCGTTTGAATGTTTTGCAGCGGGATAAGTTTGCACGATGTGCCGGTTTAATCAAATCGGTTCTTCCTGGGATTCATCTCAGTCTCGCCAATTCTTCTGGCATCTTTTTGGGGTGCGCCTGGCATTTTGATTTATTGCGCCCCGGGGCGGGCCTCTATGGGATAAATCCGGTTCCCGGAAAACCTAATCCCATGCGGGGAGTGGTGCATCTCTCCCTACCTATTATGCAAATACGCAAGCTGGACGAATCCGCAGCAGTTGGTTATGGGGCAAGTGCGGTTTTACCAAAAGGTTCTCGCTTGGCTGTAGTGAAGGGTGGCTATGCTGACGGATTGCATCGTTCTTTGGGATTGCAACCGGAGGGGATTTTGTGCGGACAGCATATTAGAGCTGTTGGTCGCGTATCTATGGACTCCACCGTATTTGATATATCGGCAATCGACCTGCCTGACGATTTATTGATGCGCGAACAAATAGAAGTGATAAGTGATCGGCTATCGGTGGACTATCTGGCGCAAAAAAATCGGGCATTGGGTTATGAGGTTTTAACCAGCCTCGGGGCTCGCTACGAGCGCAGTTACGTGGCGTCATCCTTATGACGACTGAAAATAAAATTTTAGAATCCGCTTCCCTGCGGCAAATATTGGATTTACTGGCCGATGGTGAGTTTCACTCGGGCGAGGAGATTGGCCAATTGTTGGGGGTTAGTCGCGCGGCGATATGGAAGCATTTGCAAAAGCTTGAGGTGCTGGGGGTTGCGCTAGTGTCGATCAAAGGGCGCGGTTACTGTATTGAAGGCGGCTTGGATCTTCTGGACAGCCAAAAAATAAAGGCTCAGTTAAAATCGAAGCTTCCTCTTAATCTAGAAGTATTTGCACAAATAGACTCTACCAACTCCTATCTTATGCGGCAAAAAAATCCAGCGCTGCAAGTTTGCTTCGCCGAGTCGCAAACGGCTGGGCGTGGCCGGCGTGGGCGGGTTTGGATCAGCCCGTTTGCACAAAATCTGTATTGTTCAATCGGCTGGGGTTTTGAAGGCGGGATTGCGGCAATTGAAGGACTCAGTTTGGCTGTGGGTTTGGCAATAGTTCGCACATTGCAGGATTGGGGGATTGTCGGCTTGCGGTTGAAGTGGCCAAATGACGTGCTTTTTGAGAATAAAAAATTGGCCGGGGTGTTGGTTGAGGTGACTGGTGATCCTGCTGGCTACTGCCAGGTGGTGATCGGCTTGGGGCTAAATCTTGCCATGGGTGATGAACAGGCCGGTGC
This sequence comes from Cellvibrio sp., assembly GCA_035456025.1. GTDB lineage: Bacteria > Pseudomonadota > Gammaproteobacteria > Pseudomonadales > Cellvibrionaceae > Cellvibrio. The sequence goes on from DATIDX010000088.1 coordinate 2,095, forward strand.
CATAGATCAGCCGTGGACGGATCTGCGCAATATATGTCGCCAGCTTAATCTTGCTGAGCCGCCAAGAAACAGCCTCGCGGCCAGTGTGATCGATGAATTGGTTAGGGTGTTGGATGGATATGATCGCACGGGCTTTGCTCCGTATTGCGCAGAGTGGCAATCATTTAATGCGCATGCGGGGCAGCAAATTGAATTGCGTAATGGCAATTCGATTCGTTCAGGCCTGTGTGTTGGGGTTTGTGCAGATGGTGCATTGCTAGTTCAAACTGAGCTTGGTGAAGAGCGTTTTCACGGTGGTGAAATAACGGTAAGGCAATTCCCGTGATTTTAGAAATCGATATGGGTAATACCCGGTTGAAGTGGCGTGTGAGGGATGGGTCGATAAGCCTGGCTCAAGGGGCTATTGATATCGGGGTGTCTTTTGAAAGTTTGAATGATCAATTACTGCAATACCGGGACTCGATAGTTCGAGTATGGGTTGCGAGTGTGGTTGGTGATGTATTGGAGAACAGACTGGCGAAGTGGGTGTTTGCTTTGCTGAATTTGCATCCTGAGTTTGCGCGCAGTTCGGCAATATGTGGTTCGGTCCGCAATGGGTACACTGATCCAAGTACCCTGGGCGTGGATCGTTGGTTGGGCCTGGTTGCGGCATATCAATGTGCGAACAAGGCATGTGTTGTCGTTTCATGCGGTACGGCTATCACTCTGGATTTAGTTGCTGAAGACGGTGGGCACATGGGAGGCTATATTGCCCCCGGTTTAAAGCTTATGCAGGCGTCGCTTACATGGGGTACTCGTCAGATCAAGGCGGATGATGAGATTGCGCTGCTTGATTTGTCGCCCGGACAGTCAACTGTATCGGCTATTCATGCAGCGAGCGCAGCTATGCTGGTGGGGTTGGTAAATAACGCGCTGCAGCAGCTGTGCGACACTAATGTGCCCCAGGACAACATTGAGTTAATTTTAACGGGTGGCGATGCTAGTAAATTGCTGCCTTTTTTTTCGCAAGCTCGATTAATTCCGGAATTGGTGTTGGATGGTCTTGCTTGTGTATTGGGTAATCAATAATGGTTGGGGTGCTAAATGCGGGCAATTTTTATTGTTTTGTTGGTTGCCAATCTTGCGTTCTTTGGATATCAGTATTTTTTCGCGGAAGTGAATAGGGCCTCCGTCGCTCCTGAAAAGAAGGAGGGTGCCGCCCCGCTCGGCGGGCTGCAATTATTATCGGAAAAAAAAGATGGTGCCGCATTACCGGCCAAGCAAAGGCCTGTCGCAGCAGGTCAATCAAATGTCGAAAGCGAAGCGCAAAAACAGAGCTCTGATTTCTGTACCATGCTCGGTCCTTATGGTCAGCTATTGCAGGCAGAATATGCAGTGGAGCGATTAGGTTCTTTGGGTGTTGCTGCTCGCATAGCTCCAGTTGAAATTAAAGAGGGGGAGTCTTACTGGGTATATTTAAAACCTGAAGTTTCGGAAAAGGAGGCTTTGCGGCGATTGTATGAGTTGCAAAAGAAAAATATAGAAAGCCATATCATTGCGAAGGGTGAGCTAACTAATGGCATATCTTTTGGTCGCTTTGCTGATTATGCGGCGGCAGATGCGAAATCTACTGAAATCAAAAGCCAGGGGTATGAAGTGGAAATAAAGATGTTGCCGAAGATGATTCAGGAGACTTGGGTGGTGGTGGATGCAGGGTTTGCTGAAAAAATAGACGAAACTGTATGGGCTGACTTATTAACGAAGGATTCAGGCTTGGAAAAACGACAAAATTTTTGTTTAGGTGTTGCGTCCGAGTAAATGTTTCACTAGAATTCTGCCTCCACAAACAGCCGTGGTCAAAAAGCTGGCGTAGCTCAGTAGGTAGAGCAGCTGACTTGTAATCAGCCGGTCGGGGGTTCGATTCCTCTCGCCAGCTCCATTTTTGATTGTGGATGTGCTGTAAGTCTGTGAATTTATTAAAAATATAGGTTGACAGTCGCAGTTGTGGGTCGGAAAATGCCGGCGGTTTTAGGCAGGGGTTCCCGAGCGGCCAAAGGGATCAGACTGTAAATCTGACGCGTGAGCTTCGATGGTTCGAATCCATCCCCCTGCACCATTTTCTCTCTCGCTTAATGTGGGAGTAGGCTAAAAGCCAGTGAGCTAGTGGCCAATATCTGATTAAAGCGGGTATGGTTCAATGGTAGAACCTCAGCCTTCCAAGCTGATGGCGCGGGTTCGATTCCCGCTACCCGCTCCAAATATTTGATGTTTTGGCTCATATAGCTCAGTTGGTAGAGCACACCCTTGGTAAGGGTGAGGTCA
>DATIDX010000089.1:0-4639 GCA_035456025.1 Cellvibrio sp.
TAGCAGCACTGGCCGCTGAACAAAAAAGGAAATCGTTAGATGCAAGCAAAGACTTTTTTGCAGAAGAGGCGCGCAAGGAAAGTGACAGGTTGGCAAGGGCGATTGAGGCGCATGAGCGGCTTATGGCGCGGGCGCAGGATAAAAGTGATAAGCAAGCCGTATTGGATAATCAATTAAGTGCGCTGTGTGATTTTTGGATTGCGCAATATAAAAAGGATACACTGGCCAGCACAAAAACCCAGCGTGATTCGGCGTGCGCCGAAGCTGGAAGAGCTGTACAGTAATCCAAAAATATATCTAAAAATTAATAAAAAAAATCCCGCACTACAGTTAGTAATGCGGGATTTTTTATACTCGAAAAAAACGAATTAAAAATTACGGCTGAATGATTACCAGGTTGTTTACAGTGATCGATTTAGCTGCAGTCGCAGTAAAAGTTTCACCATAGGATTTGCTGGTAGCTGTAGTGCTGATGCTGGTGGTAGTTGCATAGTTAGGTGCTTTTACCGTCCAGCTCAGGGTTTTGGTGACACCATCGGCAATGGTGCCGGCGCTTTGGGTCGCTGCGCCGGATACCAGCGTGAAACCGGTTGGCAAGTTGATTTTCACATTAACGCTATGCGCATCCAGGTCACCGGTATTTTTTACTGCAACTGTGTAAGTGAAATTAAAGTTGCGATACACACTTGCCGGGGCAGTGATGGTGTTGGTGAAGGCAGGGCCGCTGGCAAGTTTGAAATTTTCTTCCGTTGCCAGTGAGTAGGGCTCGGTTGATACTCCATCAAAAGAAGTGCTGTAGGCATAGACTTTTACTACGGCGGCCTGGCTTGCACTTGCAGCGACTTGATGCACATTGTCTTTCACAGTGGTATCGGAATCCAATTGCGCATTGGTAGCTTCTGCGTAGAGTTTTAAATCCAGGTCAGACAAGCTGCGATAACTGGCAGGGGTTGCTGCGTTGTTGTAATTAACATCGCGCTCCCACACCAATGTCGCCTTGTCGCCGTTGAACATGTGCCCTTTGTAGAGCTTGTAATTACCTGCCACACCCTTGGGTTTTACACTGCTGGAAAAATAATCCTTGGTATGGAAACGGGCGTGCGCCAAATCCAGATAACCCCAACCGTAGGTTTTATTCCATTCCTTGCCCACTTTAGGGCCGTCATCCGCCGCTGAATTGGTATTGTTGTCTTCCCAGGAATCGGCGGAGTTAATCAATATCGCTTTAATAGTGCGCGGATCCCAGTGACCGGCTGACATTAATAATAATGTCGCAGCCCCCACCTTGGGCGCCGCTGAACTGGTGCCGCCCATTTCAGAGTAACTACCGCTTGGATTACAGGTAATGGTTGCCGTGCCAGGCGCAGTCAGGTCAGGCTTTTTACGGCCGCCAACGGTTGGGCCACGGGAGCTGGAATCGGTGATCACGTCATCGCTACGGGACAGGGTGTTTTTATCCCACATGTTGGCCACGGTCAGGCCGTTGTAATTGTTGCCGGGAATAGTCATGGTGTTAGTACCCGCCCCCGCGTTACCGGCTGATTTCGCCCAGCTGGTGGCATAGTCAAACACCACACCATCAACAAAGCGGGACAAAGGATGCCAATCGCTGACGGTGGCCGGGCCATTGCCCCAGGAGTAGTTAATTACTTCCGGATCATCGCCTGCCGAACGCAGCATCCAATCAGCACCAGCCATGGAGGTGGCCTCATCGTCCGCATTATCAATCAGGATGGCATCCAAGCCCTTAGCGATACCTGTGTGAGTCGCATTAATGCTGCCATACATACAAGCCACGCCAGTACCGTGGCTGCCGTCAGGAGCGTAATTTGAGTAAAAGGTATGGCCACTCAGGGCTGAGTGAGTCTCCATTACACCGCTATCCAACACGCCTACATCAAATGGCCATCCGTCAAAACCCGATGACCAAAATGCAGAAGCACCCAATGATTGTTTTTGGATGTTCAACTCTTCTTTGCCGGGATTGTTGTAGACCACTTCAGCAACGCCGCCGAGACTGGCGATTTCTTTGAGCGCGGCCGCTGGAATTTCCGCACTGATTGCATTGAGGGTCGCGTAGCGCTCCTGCACTTTTGCCCCCAAGTGGACGATACGATCGATATACAATTTTTGTACGTCGGCAACTGCAGCTTCTGATGCACGCCCGATTTGTTGACGCGCCTCACGCACCAGTTTTTCGCGCTGCTCATTCAGGGCGTTAATTTCTTTTTTATCAGCATCAGTGACGTACTGGGCTAACAAATTGCTCTGCTCAACCTCCCTGGCTTCGCTTTCCAATGTTTCCTTGGGTAAATATTTATCGTAAATGCCGCGCACCTGCGCAGCTAAAGCATCAATCTGCCGCTCGTATTTAGTATTGATGTCGCGCGCAATTTTCCGCTGGGGCTGCTCGCCAAACACAATAATCACTGGTAGCGATGCTTGTTGCGCAGCAAGGCGCTCGAGAGTTGGATCAACGCGCACAACTGATTCCACGGTGGGGAGCTCTGTCTTTTTATCGTCATCGGCATAAGTGGCACTGGCATAGCAGGCAATGGCAATCAATACAGCGCGGGTGAGAGGATTAATAACAGCATTATGTATAACAGTTTTTGGAGTTTTCATGATGAGATCCTTCTTGATGAGAAAAATGTAAAGTGAATCCAGCGCGATAGTCATGTCCTGTCACTGGATAAATGGAGTATGCAGCCCCAACTAAAACCGCGCAGTGAAAAAAATAATGTCGGCCGTGTGAAATTTTCACCTCGCCCAACACTTATCACGCGGAAATAGAACAGGCCCCGGTGCATCACACCAGGGCCTGCTATGAATTAAAAATGATGAGAGAATGGGCGAGGTAATTATTTAGTCGATTCAGATTCGCGCGAGAGGAAAAGAACGATAATCGCGAGGATAATTAACAACACAATAAACGGTTGCAGTGCGCTTGACTCATCCGACGCAGCAAACTGGAAAGATAGCGCGGGGTTTGCATTTACCTGTGGTGCCTTTAGGGCAGCAGCTATATCGGTACAGGCGGTGTTATTCCGGCAACCAACCATAGTGACGGCCACAAGGGCTTCTGCGACATCCTTGTCCGAATCTCCTCCTTGACCCAACCCGCCCTCCCTGGGCAAGACCGCGTTTGGAGTAGCAACCAATGCCGCTTGATTCACATCCATAGGAACCGCTGCTGCATCGGAGACTACTGAAAAAGAGAAGAGCGCGAAGGCGATGAGTGAGTGGTTGAGCATTCGCGGAACTCCTTTTTACATATGCGTAAACGCAGAATCCTGATCCGTTTAAAGTAACGAGGGCTAACTGTAGCGGGGCACCATGCCGTCTGGCGTCACACAGTGATATCGAGCCTGAGGTATTTGGGGGAGGCATAATGCCTAAGCGCATCCTTGCTACCTTAAACTCGTATCACTGAGCGCAGTCTGATCCCTGGCCTGCGAAACTCACGTTCCGCTCGCGTATCCCTGCTGGCGCCCTGCTACAAAAGCTAAGGTACAGCACTTGCCGGTGAATGTATGTGACGTTTTGTAAAAATCGCCTGTGAAATATTCACATGATTTATGTGAAAGACCACAACTTTTTTCGATATAAAATGTGCCTCACCTTAACCATTAAGGCTGCACATTTTTTGGACGGTAAAAATAATGAAAGTAACTTCGCTGACTAAAGAAAATAGGTGTAAACAAGTACAGCAACAAACGGCACGTAAAGGATATGCGTTGCCAACCTGGCCCATTTATTCGCAACACTAATCGGAAGGGAAATACAAATGACCGCGATAAATATACCCAAGCCAGCTCCGACCAGCACATCCGCAGGCCAATGGACACCGAGCGCAACGCGCGATAACGCAATAGCAATCATCACCAATACCAGCACAATTCGGCCAACTGTATTTAATTTCAAAAAATACAATAACAATGTGCCTAACAAGAACGCCGTAACGGTATGGCCGGACGGCATTGAGTAATTGGTTGCCGTCATGCTTTCAGTCAATAAATAAAATTGTCCGCCAAAATCTAAAGTATGCTCGGGGCGCGGAACGGCAAATAATTTCTTTAGGCCTTGGGAGGCAATCAAACCCAACACGCCACCAATTAATCCTTTAACCAGCAAATCCGTTTGCCGTCTGAACAAAATATAAAATAAACAACCTGCCACTGCCCCATCACCCACTGTGGTTATCGCTATCCACAGCGACGAAATGGGGAGCAGCGAATTGATGGCAAAAAACAGCGATTGATTTTGCGCAGGGAAGGAATTCAATACCAAACCGACTAGTATCAGCAGAGCCGCTGCAGCAAGAGAGAACTTCATAAAAATAGAACCTGGATACTGGCATTAAATTAAAAACCCCGACTGCGGAGTCGGGGTTTTAATAGTTAAGCACAATCGCATATTTGCGTTATTTTATCCATCCAGCGCCGCGTTTAGGATCAAGGCAACGACCTGACCTAGCCTTAAAAAAGGCAGATTATGTGACTCATGAAGAATGGGAACAGGGGGCATATGTTATGTAGAGAATGGAAACAAGTAATGTCGCGTAACTCGCCCTACCATAGATTTAGTGATAACCTAAGTTCGCTCAAACATTGACTGTAGGGCGCGCCACGCGCAGCAA
>DATIDX010000090.1:0-7089 GCA_035456025.1 Cellvibrio sp.
ATGTATCACGACCAGGGCTTGCCGGTGTTGAAATACAAAGGTTTTGGCCAGGCGGTGAATATCACCCTCGGGTTACCGATTATCCGCACCTCGGTTGACCATGGCACAGCGTTGGATTTGGCGGCAACGGGCAAAGCTGATTTAGGTAGTCTGCGCACCGCATTAAGTTATGCACTGGCGATGGTGCAAGCAAAACACGCGCGTTAATTATTGGAATATTTTCATGAAAAAAATGCCGCATTCGAATTTTCAGGCAGAATCGCAACACAAAGCGCGCAAACGTTTTGGGCAAAACTTTTTGATCGACCACGGCATCATCCGCGATATAGTACGCTCGGTACATCCGCAAAAAAATGATCTGATTGTCGAGATCGGCCCTGGTAAAGGGGCGATTACCCAGCTGCTCGCGGATAGCTGCGAGAACCTGAGCGTGATCGAATTGGATCGCGATCTTGTACCCTGGTTGAAAGTAAAATTTGAGCAGCATCCAAACTTCCAATTATTTCAAGCTGATGCGCTGCAATTTGATTTTGGACAATTAATTAAAAATGAACAGCCGCTGCGTATTGTTGGCAATTTGCCCTACAACATCTCAACTCCGCTGATTTTCCATCTGCTGACTTATGCAAACCGTGTGCAGGACATGCACTTCATGCTGCAAAAGGAAGTGGTAAAGCGTATGGCGGCGCAACCGGGCGATAGCGCTTACGGTCGTTTGGGAATCATGGTGCAATATTACTGCGCGGTGGAAGATTTATTTGATGTGCCGCCAACCTCTTTTGATCCTGCGCCTAAAGTGGACTCTGCAATCGTGCGCCTCACACCGCACCAAACCTTGCCGCATGTGGCCAACAATATCAAAAGCCTGGAGACTTTAGTGAATGTCGCGTTTCAGCAGCGGCGTAAAACCTTGCGCAATTCACTTAAACAATTATTAACTGCCGAACAGATGGAAACGCTGCCGGTCGATTTGCAATTGCGTCCGGAAGAAATCAGTTTGCCCGAGTATGTCGCTATGAGTAATCTGCTGGGCGAACTTTCCCTGAATGGACAATCCCTGAAGGAGGCTGATTAACAATGTCGGATATACAAGTTGTCGTGCGCACCAGTTATGTCGAAGCGCAATCCGTGCCGCTCGAACACCGTTACGTGTACACCTATACCATCACCATTGCGAACAAAAGCGCGGCGCCAGCACAACTGATTAGTCGTCATTGGCGGATTACAGATGCGAACGAAAAGTTGCAAGAGGTGCAGGGCTTGGGGGTGGTGGGTGAGCAGCCCCACATCAAACCGGGCGAAAGCTACACCTACACCAGCGGCGTAATTCTCGAAACCGAAACCGGAATTATGGAGGGGACCTATCATATGCGCGCCGAGGACGGCGCTATGTTTGATGCGACTATCCCGACCTTTGCACTGGTGCCGCCGCACGCGGTACATTGATTTAATGATTTCTATTTTTTACAGGTGTTGATATGGCGACCTACGCAATTGGTGATATTCAAGGCTGTCTCGAACCTTTGCAGTGCCTGTTAAAAGAAATCAAATTTAATCCGCTTAATGACAAGCTCTGGCTCGCGGGCGATCTAATCAATCGCGGGCCAGACACGCTCGAAACTCTCCGTTTTTTATATCGGTTGCGCGACTCCATCACGATTGTGTTGGGTAATCACGATTTGCATTTTATTGCCGTCTATTACGGCCTGCGCAAACGCGGTAAAAACGATACCTTGGACGCGCTCTTGCGCGCTCCCGATTGCGCAGACCTGGTGTATTGGCTGCGCCAGCAAAAACTGGTGCATCATGATCCGGTGTTGGGTTTTGCTATGGTGCACGCCGGTATTCCCCCACAGTGGGATTTAACCGAGGCACTGGCCCATTCGCGCGAAGTGGAAATGGTTTTGCAGACTGACAAAATTGAAAATTATCTCGCGGGCATGTACGGCAATCTTCCTGGACGCTGGGATGATAATCTCGCCGGTGTGGATCGTTTGCGCTTGATCACCAATTATTTTACGCGCATGCGTTTTTGCAGCGCGGATGGTGAATTGGAATTGCAGACCAAAGAAAATGCCGATGCCGCCCCCGCCGGTTTTGCCCCCTGGTTTTCATTTGCTGAACGCAAAACCTGGGATCAAAAAATCCTGTTTGGGCATTGGGCTGCGCTGGAAGGGCGCACTGATGTAGATAATATTTACGCGCTGGATACCGGCTGTGTATGGGGCGGTTCGCTCACTGCACTGCGCCTGGAAGACGAGCGCTGGTTTTTCTGCGATTGCCTCGCCTGAAAATAATTCACGCATGAATTATGCGCACATTGTTTAATTGCCAAGCTGCGTTTTGTAACACTCTGTATCATTCAGGTTCAATTCAATTTTCTCCCTCTAGTATGAACTCAAGCATCGTTGTAGATGCTGTTGTCTTTATCAGAGGATAGATTATGAAATTTAAATTATTGCCCACCGTTATTGCCGCCGCAGGTTTTCTTGCCACCCCACTTGTACTCGCTGCAAACTATCAAAGTGAAATATCCGCAGCTTATGCCGATATTGATGTCAGCGATGATTCTGAAGAAGGTTACCTGGTTGGCCTCCAGGGAGAATATTATTTTGCGCCGGTGGACACTAAAAATCATCCACTGGCCGAAGCCGCCTTTATTGAAAAGGCGAGCAATGTGTACCTCAGTTTGGCGAATTATGAATTTAAAGAAGCAGGCGATCGCCTGGACATTTATCAGCGTACATTAGGCGTCGATTTTTATATTCCCAATACCATGTTTTATTTGGGGGCCGGTGTCGATGAATACAAATCAAAATATACCTGGCCAAGTGACGACTACTCCGACGGCGGTAGCGATTCAAGTAAGTGGGAATCTGCCTGGTTTGTAAAAGCCGGTATTGCCCCGGTAACAGGTTTGTTAGTCTGGTCGGAATTTACGGAAGATGTAAGTGTGTCGGATGAGTGGAATATTAATGGTAAATACGTTATCCCCTTGGCAGGCGAGCAGTCGTTAAATATCGAAGCCAGCTACGAATCATCGGATATCAGTTATATTGACGACACTATAAGTGGCGCTGTGGATTATTACCTTGATCGCCATTTAAGTGTGGGTGCCGGTTTTGTTAATAATTCTTATGCCTCGTCGGTTGATAGTAAAAGCGATACTGAATATTTCATCCGTGCGCGCAATTTCTTTACTGACAATATTAGTGCGGAATTATCTTTCGCGGACAGCGATGAGGAGAGCAGGTTGTTATTGGGTGGTACCATCCGTTTTTAATGTTTTAGTTCACTCAAAGACGCCAGCGCTTTTACAGGCTGGCGTTTTTTATTTTTTGAGTTTCTTTCGTTATATAAAAATTTCGTTTAGCGCCGATATTTTTGTTTGAATCCAATGTCTTGCGTTTTGACTCTATCGGGTTATAGTTAATCCGCTGGGTAGGTTTTTATTCTCAGCATCTTAAGGCTTAAGTGCCGGTATCGGCAGTATTTGATGCTGATATTGTTGGAATTGAGGTGTCCGGTTTTATCTGGTACGTCCTGTGTTCTGGCTGGGTGTCTTGTCATTTAAGACGGGGATTTTTTCCCTCCGCTGTTTGGCCAGTTGGCTGTTTCTGTTGTCAGGTCGTGCCTCAACTCCGGTTTTTCCGGATGTGTTCACCTGATTCCCGTCGCCGGGTTAGCCGGTAGTTATGCAGTGCTAAAAAATATACGCAATACCCTAGCCGGCTATCGGGTTGGCTATTGCGACGCTATTTTTGTTTCGCTTCGAAATAGGCTGAATATCAATTCCGCATTAATTGCGGGACGGGCTTATTCATCCGTTTATTTGTGTGCCGCTAGGCGATAAAAGCTAAAGCAATAAAAGGAGTCATGCAGTGAAATGCTATTTACCCGATTGCAGAAGCCTCGCGAATTATTTGGCGTTAGTAGTACTCATGGTGAGCGTTCCGTTAGCGGCCCAGAATGAAAGATACAATATGACCCAAGGGGCAACCGACATCAGTCGGCAGGTGTACGGGCTGCACATGGCGATTTTTTATATTTGTTGTGCCATCGCCCTGATTGTTTTTGGTTTAATGTTTTGGTCAATTGTCCGGCACCGGAAATCCAAAGGCGCAACACCGGCGCAATTTCATGGCAGCCTGAAAATAGAATTACTGTGGACAGCAATTCCAGTTGTGATTCTGATATTAATGGCGATTCCCGCAAGTAAAACCCTGATCGCGATGGAAGATGCTTCCAAAGCTGATCTCACCGTTCTCGTTACCGGATCGCAATGGAAGTGGCACTATAAATACCTTGAGTATCCCATTGAATTTTATTCATTACTTGCGACGCCGCGTGAACAAATCGAGAACACTGCAGAAAAAACCGATTTGTATTTGCGCGAGGTCGATAAGCCGCTAGTACTTCCCACGGGCAAAAAAATTCGTTTTTTAGTCACTGCCGATGATGTCATCCACTCCTGGTGGGTGCCCGCATTCGCGATAAAAAAAGATGCAAACCCGGGATTTATTAACGAGACCTGGACAAAGGTAGATGAGCCGGGAATTTATCGCGGGCAATGTGCAGAACTATGCGGTAAAGACCACGGGTTTATGCCCATCGTTGTCGATGTGCGTAGGCCGGAGGATTTTGAACGCTGGGCCGCTGAGCAAGTGGAATTGCAAGCGCAAGCCAAAGCAGCGCAAACAGCAGCAGCTTTAGCTACGCAAAGCTTGGATGAGTTAATGGAGCAGGGCAAAAAAGTTTATGAAACACATTGTGCCTTGTGCCACCAGGTGTCGGGGGAAGGCTTGGCGGGTGCCATACCTGGGCTTAAAGGTAGCGTGATTGCCACTAAAGATATTCCTGCACACATTCATATAGTGTTATTCGGTAAACCCGCAACGGCGATGCAGGCATTTGGCAAGCAATTGACTCCCAGTGAACTCGCGGCAGTTATTACTTACGAGCGCAATGCTTGGGGCAATAACACCGGCGAGTTGGTACAAGTGTCCGATATCGCAACTGCATTAGCGCAGGGGAATAAATAATGAGCATAGAAAATTCCAGTGCACTCGATGTAAGTGACGACCATGCTGATACGCATGATCACAAGCCCAAAGGATTAAGCCGCTGGTTGTACACCACCAATCACAAAGATATTGGCACGCTCTATTTATTATTTGCGCTGCTAATGTTGTTTATTGGTGGCAGTCTCGCGATGGTTATCCGCGCTGAATTATTTCAACCGGGTTTGCAATTTGTCGACCCGCATTTTTTCAACCAGATGACCACAGTGCATGGGTTGGTGATGGTGTTCGGTGCAATTATGCCAGCGTTTGTCGGGCTCGCTAATTGGATGGTGCCCTTAATGATAGGCGCGCCGGATATGGCCTTGCCGCGCATGAATAACTGGAGTTTCTGGATACTGCCGTTTTCATTTTTTATTTTGTTATCCACCTTGTTTATGGAGGGTGGCGGCCCCGCTGCGGGTTGGACTTTTTATGCGCCCCTGTCAACAACTTACAGCAATGACAGCACTGCATTTTTTGTATTTGCTGTTCACCTGCTCGGCATCTCATCAATCATGGGGGCGATGAATGTCATAGTGACTATTTTTAATTTGCGCGCACCGGGCATGACCTGGATGAAAATGCCGTTATTTGTGTGGACCTGGTTGATCACTGCATTTTTATTAATTGCAGTCATGCCGGTGTTGGCCGGTACAGTAACAATGGTGCTAACCGACAAATATTTTGGCACCAGTTTTTTTAACGCGGCCGGCGGCGGCGACCCGGTGATGTTTCAGCATATTTTTTGGTTCTTCGGCCACCCTGAAGTCTACATCATGATTTTGCCAGCCTTTGGCATTGTCTCCAGCATTATCCCTACGTTTTCGCGCAAACCTTTATTTGGTTATGAATCCATGGTGATAGCAACTGCAAGCATTGCCTTGCTTTCATTTATCGTTTGGGCGCACCACATGTTTACGACCGGTATGCCGGTCGCTGCCGAATTATTTTTTATGTACGCCACCATGCTGATTGCAGTACCTACAGGCGTAAAAGTATTTAACTGGGTGGCGACTATGTGGCGCGGCTCAATGACTTTTGAAACACCCATGATGTTCGCAGTAGCCTTTATTGTGTTGTTTACCATCGGCGGCTTGTCCGGTTTGATGCTCGCCATTATCCCTGCCGATTTCCAATATCAGGATACATATTTTGTGGTCGCGCATTTTCACTATGTATTAGTGACGGGGGCGCTCTTCGGCATCATTTCAGGCGTTTATTTTTGGATACCAAAATGGACCGGTGTTATGTACAGCGAGCGTTTGGGGCAGTGGCATTTTTGGTGCTCACTAATTTCTGTAAATATGTTGTTCTTCCCCATGCATTTTGTCGGCCTCGCCGGTATGCCGCGGCGCATCCCCGATTATGCATTGCAGTTTGCCGATATGAATGCGTTTATCAGTATTGGCGGCGCGCTTTTTGGTTTGTCGCAATTGTTGTTCGTATGGGGCGTGGTGCGCTGCATGCGCGGTAAAGGCGAGAAAGCGAGCACGCAAGTGTGGGAAGGTGCTCATGGCTTGGAGTGGGAGATTCCGTCCCCGGCGCCTTATCATACCTTCCAAACTCCGCCTCAAGTGAAATGACAGCGAATAGGTAATAGGAGTTCAACATGACGCCGCACACATTACTAATACGGAAACTGGTAGTAATTTGTGTGGCGATGTTTGGGTTCGGTTTTGCGTTGGTACCGCTCTACGATGTGTTCTGTCGCTACACCGGGATCAATGGCAAAACTGAAAACACAGCGGCGCCGGCATCGCGCCGGGTTGATGAAACACGGAAAATCAATGTGGAATTTCTAGCAAATTCTGACAGCGCTATTCCCTGGAGTTTTGCTCCGGAAGTTGCACGCGTTGCTGTGCATCCAGGAGAAGTAAAAATTATCAATTTTTTAGTAGAAAATTTGAGCGGCGCGGCGACTATCGGCAGGGCTGTGCCTTCAGTATCACCTGGCGAAGCGGCGCGCTACTTCAAAAAAATTGAATGCTTTTGTTTTGTAGAGCAGCCTTTGAATGCTCGCGAGAGC
>DATIDX010000091.1:0-5601 GCA_035456025.1 Cellvibrio sp.
GCCAATCCCCACGCAGATAATAAAATCCATGAAGCATTGTTTTGCATCGTTCGTTCGCAACTGCCTGCTCTGCGCCCTGCTGGCACTTGCCATTCCGGTCGGCGCCGATGAAAAAGCCGATATGGCCAAGCTGCAAAAAGAAATTGAAGCGCTGCAAAAAGAATTAAAGAAAGTGCAGGGCACCCGCTCGGATCTGCAAAAAGACCTGGAAAAATCTGAAACCCAGATTAACGAATTGCAAAAAAAGGCCGATGAGATCAACAAAGAACTCAATCAGCAAAACAACGAATTAAACCAATTGAAAAACGAGCGCGGCCAACTGGAGCAAGCGCGCAAAAACCAGCAGGCACAAATCGCCGAGCAAATGCGCGCGGCGCACAAGTTGGGCGAGCAGAGCGAAGTCAAAGTGCTATTGAACCAGGAGTCGCCCGACCAGGTCTCGCGCATCATGAAATACCACAGCTATTTTATGGAAGCCCACAGCGCCCGCATGCAGACCTATCTGGACACCATCACCCGTATCGATGCGCTCACACCGGAAATAGAAAAAAAAACACTTGAGTTAGGCGGCATGCAGGCGGAGCTGGATGCACAGCGCGCGCAACTCAAGGCCATTCACGGCGAGCGCCAGCAGGCACTGGCGAAAGTAAACAGCGAGCTGAAAAATAAAAATCAGGAGTTGAAGCAGCTCAACAAAGATCGCCAACAGCTGCAAGCGCTGCTGGAGCGGGTCACCAAAAGTGTCGCCACTACCGGCGCCATCAATTCGCCCGACTATGTACCGCTACCCAAAGGCGGCGAAAAATTTTCGCTGCGCAAAGGCCGCTTGCCCTGGCCAACCCAAGGGCGCATGATCCATCGTTATGGCAGCGCGCGTATTGCAGGGCAAATTAACTGGAACGGCGCCTATATTTCAGCACCTATGGGCAACCAGGTGATCGCCGTCCACCACGGACGGGTGGTGTTTGCCGATTACTTTGGCGGCCACGGTTTGCTGGTGATTGTGGATCACGGTGAAGGCTATTTAAGCCTTTATGCACACAACCAAAGTCTATTGAAAAAAGCCGGCGAACCGGTGCGCGCGGGTGAAGCCATCGCCAATGTTGGCAATTCCGGCGGCCAGGCTGAAGCAGGTTTATATTTTGAGATACGCCATCAGGGCAAACCTATAGATCCCGGAATCTGGTTAGCACGTGGTTAATCGCGCACCGCGATTGGAATTATTTTGTACAACATCTGTCATTTTTAAACCGTTTGCCTTAGTGTGCGCGCGCTACGACTCAGCTTGTGTAGCCTCGGCGATGGATTCATGCCGATTATTTATTTTGATTGTTCATTTCGACGTTGCGATCATCGGAGCCGCTATGTTTCGCGCTGCTGTTATCCCCGGACCCGGATTCGGCTTTTTCAAAAAGCTCGCTGCACCCGCCAGCCTGTTAAGCCTGTTTATGTCGGCCGCCTGTTGGGCGGATGAGCAAAAGGTTACCGGGCCGGATGCCGGTCTGTTGCCGCTGGAAGAGCTACGCACTTTCACCCGCGTCTATGACCACGTACGCAACGGCTATGTTGACCAGATCGACGACGCCAAACTGCTCGAATACGCCATTAAGGGCATGGTCGCCGAACTCGACCCCCATTCCGCCTATCTCGATAAGGAAGCCTTTGCCGACCTGCAAGCCAGCACCTCGGGTGAATTTGGCGGCGTCGGCATGGAGGTCAGCGTTGAGGACGGCTTCATCAAAATCGTCACTCCCATTGATGACAGCCCCGCTGCCAAAGCGGGCGTGCTCGCGGGCGATGTAATCACCCGTATTGATGACAAACCGGTCAAGGGAATGGACCTCAATAAGGCCATCAATTTGCTGCGCGGCCCTAAAAACAGCCCGATCAAAATCACCGTTATGCGCGAAGGGACTGACCAGCCCATCGATTTCAACCTGGTGCGCGACATCATCAAGGTGCAAAGCGTGCGCACCCGCCTGCTTGAGCAGGATTATTTCTATATCCGCGTCGCCCAGTTCCAACTCGATACCGGTAAAGATTTGGCGCAAAAACTGCGCGAACAACTGAAAAAATCCCCCGATACCAAAGGCATCATCCTGGATTTACGCAACAACCCCGGCGGCGTATTGCAGGCCTCGGTGGAAGTAGTTGATGCCTTCCTCGACGGCGGGCAAGTGGTCTATACCCAGGGGCGGCTCGACAACAGCAACATCAGCTACAACGCCGAAGCCGGCGACCTGACCGCAGGTCTGCCGCTGGTGGTGCTGATCAACGATGGCTCAGCTTCCGCCTCTGAGATAGTCGCCGGCGCCCTGCAAGACCACCAGCGCGCCGTCATCATGGGCACCCGCAGTTTCGGCAAAGGTTCCGTACAGTCAGTCATCCCGATTAGCAATGACCGTGCGATCAAACTTACCACCGCGCTTTATTACACGCCCAAGGGCCGCTCCATCCAGGCGCAGGGTATTGAGCCGGACGTGAATGTGGAGCGCGTGAAGATCGCCGATATCCAGCAGGGATCGGGCACTACCGAGGCCGACTTGGCGCGCCATCTGGGCAATACCAAAGGCGGAGAGGAGAGCACCAGTAAAGACCGCGCCGATAAGCGCACCAGCAGCGCCGAACTATTGAAGGAGGACAACCAGCTCCACGAAGCGTTGAACCTGCTGAAAGGGCTGCACATCTTTATGCGCCGCGCGCCCGTTGCCGGCGATGCCAATACCCAACCCCTGCCAGATATTGCTGCCGGCCCGGCGCTGTCAGCGGACGGTAGCGAATAAACGCCTATGGCGAGGGTGTCTGGCAGCGGTTGGATCACCTTCGCCCTGAGCGTTTTTATCAATCTTACCAGTTACAGTTCCCCGGCTCTGGCGCAAGCTCGACTGGCGATCATCATTGACGATATCGGCTACAACCTCCCCCTCGGTCAGCGCGCCGCCGACTTGCCCGGCGACTTTACCCTCGCCGTCCTGCCCTTTACGCCTCACGGCTCTCAGCTCGCTGAGCGCGCCCACCGGCGCGGCAAAGAGATAATGCTGCACGCGCCTATGAGCAACCGCCACAACTATCCGCTCGGGCGCGGCGCCTTGGAGAGCGGTATGCAGCGCGCAGAATTCCTCGCCGTGCTACGCCAGAACCTCGCCAGCATCCCCCACATCCAAGGCGTTAATAACCACATGGGCAGCCTGCTCACCGAACAGGCTGAACCCATGGGCTGGTTGATGGCGGAGCTGAAGCAGCGGCGGCTGTATTTTGTCGATAGCCGCACCAGCGCCCAAACCCAGGCGCTGACCATGGCGGAGCAAATCCACTTACCCAGCCGGCGACGCGATGTCTTCCTCGACGACGACCGCGCGCAGGCCAATATTCGCTTCCAGCTAAACCGCGCGCTCAAGCAGGCCAGCCAGCAGGGCTCGGCGATAGCCATCGGCCATCCTTACCCGGAAACCCTGCACGAGCTGGAGCAGTTGCAACCGTTACTGGCCGAATTTGGGGTAAAACTGGTCAAGGTTTCGCAGTTAATGGTAGCCGGACGCGCCAGCGCTTCGACAAAATCCGACCCAAGTCACAAAAATAACAATTGCCTTGCACCACCCATGGGTCTCTGGCCGCACACCTGGGCACCAATTGACCCCTTCGCGGTCGATGAATTAACGGTGCCTTAAGAACCACCACACAAATGTTACAAAATCGTGTTTTGGTTATTAACATTTGGCGCCACAATACTAACTAATCTAGCGGATGGTTCTTATTGCTGACTATAATCAGCGTGGGTGAAAAAATGATCGCCCAACAGGGAACCGATTTTTCGGGAACATAATTGAGGAGTTCATATGGCTACATCAAACAGAGCAGGCGAACAGGGTTCAGTACCTTCACGCCACGGGCGCTACTTACAAAAAGACGGTTATTGGTACTACAGCACCCGGGAAGGTGTGGACATAGGACCATTTGACAGCCGCGACGATGCCGAAACCGGTGTCGGTGAATTTATCGACTTCATTCAAGCTTCCGAGCCCAAGGTATCGGACATGCTTAAACAGTATCGCGCGGCCTAAAGCGGGCTTTAGGCCGGGTACAAAAAAGGGCGCTCATTGAGCGCCCTTTTCTATTGCCGCAACCGCTGGATTACAACCGCACTTCAATCCCCTGCTGGCGCATAAACTCTTTGGCTTGGGGCACTGTGTACTCGCGGAAGTGGAAGATGCTCGCCGCCAACACCGCATCGGCGCGCCCGAGGGTGACGCCATCCACTAAATGCTGCAAATTGCCCACGCCGCCCGAGGCGATGACCGGCACCGGCACCGCATCGCTGATCGCGCGGGTGACGCCCAAGTCGTAACCTTTTTTAGTGCCATCGCCATCCATACTGGTGAGCAGGATTTCCCCGGCGCCGTATTCCGCCATCTTGATCGCCCACTCCACAGCGTTGATCCCGGTGGGCTTGCGCCCGCCGTGGGTGAAGATCTCCCAGCGCGGCGCCTCGCCTTCCAGGCTGACTTTCTTGGCATCAATCGCCACCACTATGCACTGGGCGCCAAAACGGTCGGACGCCGCTTTGACAAAATCGGGATTAAACACCGCGGCGGAATTGATCCCCACCTTGTCCGCACCGGCATTGAGCATGGTGCGGATATCTTCGACGGTGCGGATGCCACCGCCTACAGTGAGCGGAATAAACACCTCACTGGCGATTTTCTCTACCGTATGGACAGTGGTGTCGCGCCCTTCGTGAGTCGCGGTGATATCGAGGAAGGTAATCTCGTCCGCGCCTTCCTGGTTGTAGCGCTTGGCGATTTCGACCGGATCGCCCGCATCGCGGATATCCAGGAATTGCACACCTTTTACGACGCGGCCGTTATCGACATCGAGGCAGGGAATAATGCGTTTTGCGAGTGCCATAGCGTTAAGGTCTCGTATCCAATCTTAATTTAGGGCGTTTCGTGGTTGGGCCGGATCATGTTGGGCATCGCTGCGCTCAGCGCCAACCTACTAACTCCCATTCTTAATTAGCATCGCAGTAGGCTTGCGCCTCCGCCATGGTCAGCGTGCCTTCGTAAATCGCGCGGCCGGTGATGGCGCCGCAGATACCCTTATGGGCTTCCGCTTTGAGCGCGCGGATATCGTCCATATTGGTGACACCGCCGGAGGCGATCACCGGAATGCTGGAGGCCTGCGCCATGGCGACAGTCGCCGGCACGTTCACGCCCTGCATCATGCCGTCGCGGGCGATGTCGGTGTAGACAATGCTGCTGACACCGTCCTGCTCAAAGCGCTTGGCCAGTTCGCTCGCCTGCACATTGGACACTTCCGCCCAGCCGTCGGTGGCGACCCAGCCGTCTTTCGCGTCCAGGCCAACGATGATGTGACCCGGGAATTGTTTGCACATATCGGTCACAAACTGCGGTTCTTTTACCGCTTTGGTGCCGATAATCACGTATTTCACACCCGCATTCAGGTAGTACTCAATGGTTTCCGCGCTGCGGATACCGCCGCCGATCTGGATCGGCAACTTGGGGTAGGCTTTGGCGATAGCAGTAACTACACCGCCGTTGACGGGCTTGCCCTCAAAGGCGCCGTTGAGATCCACCAAGTGCA
>DATIDX010000092.1:0-5327 GCA_035456025.1 Cellvibrio sp.
GCAAACTGCGCACTTTTGGTGGTAGCTTCAGCTTGGGTCGCGGCAGTGGCGGCATCCTGGGTACTGCGTGCCACCTCAACCGCCGAGGCAGCCATTTCATTGATCGCACTGGCAACCTGCAAAGTCTGCTCGCGCTGCCGGTCAAGGGTTTGGTGGGTGGCATGGGTATCTTGCGATACTTGTTGACTGATATTGGCGACCTGCTGGGTCAATTGCTGGATACGCTGGATCATCCCGTGAATGGAATCGACAAAGGTATTGAAGGCGCTGATCACCGCGCCGATTTCATCATTGCTGGTGCGCGTCAGGCGCCGGGTGAGGTCGCCGCCACCCCGAGCAATCGCCTCCAGGCTGAGCACTAACCCATTGAGAGGTGCGAGGGTTTTATTAGCGATGTAGACCGCCAACAGGGCTATAACACCCAGCAACAATAGCGCCACACCGAAGATCCAAAACAAGGTGGTGCGGATATTTTGGTCGGCAACCCCGCGCGCCGAGGCCACAGCTTGGTCAATCCCATCGATATAAAAGCCGGTGCCCAGCATCAGGTTCCACTTTTCCAGCCAGATGGCGTAACTCAGCTTGGGATATGCCGTTTCCCCTTGCCCCAGACGTGGAAAATGATAGGTCACAAAACCTCCTCCAGCCTGCCCCTGCTTGACCAATTCATTGATCAACAACACGCCGTTCACATCTTTATAGTTGCGGAAGCTCTCGCCAATTCTGGCAGTGTCGCTGCCGGAGAAGACCCGCACCGAACTGCTGTCATACCCGAAAAAGTAGCCATCTTTACCGTACTTAAGCTGCTTGAGTAACTTAATCGCCTCCTCCCGCTGCGCGGAGTCACCCTCGGGGGCTGCGTCATACAAGGGTTTGACCAGCGAACTGGCGAGATCCAGCGAATGACGCAGCTCCGTTTTGTGTGCCTGCAAGAGGGTCTCGCGCAGAATCTCCATGTCCTTATCGACAACGCCTTGCATGCGCAAACTGACCAGCGCCAGCAAGATCACCAAAATCGCGATACCTGGCACCAACCCCAGCAAAATCAATTTGCACTTCATTGACATGGAACCCATTCGCCGCACTCCAGATCGATATTATTGTCAGAACAGATGTGGATTAATCCGCCACATAACAGTTTTGACTTAGTGTAATCCGTCTTCTCTGAACAGCCAGCAAATCAGACGAAATCGTCTAAAGTCGTCTATATTCAAAAGCATAGTTATAACCAATGACTACCGAATGATCGACCAATGGGATTTTTAATGACCCGGGAAACAGAGATTCCGCTACTACTCAAGAAACTGATTGTGCCAACCCAGGATTTGGCACAGCTGAGCTTTTGTAGCGGCATTAAAGAAGCGCAGATAAAACTATGGATGCAAAGCCTGCCGCTAACCCAGGTTCAGCAAGTCAGCGCCCAACTTTACACTGCGGTGCATGAAATCAGCCGCCTACGCACCGGCAGCCAAAACCGGCTCGCTATTCTTGAACTGCTACGCGTGCCTATCCATCAGACGCTTAACGGTCTGGC
This sequence comes from Cellvibrio sp., assembly GCA_035456025.1. Classification (GTDB taxonomy): domain Bacteria; phylum Pseudomonadota; class Gammaproteobacteria; order Pseudomonadales; family Cellvibrionaceae; genus Cellvibrio. The sequence continues at coordinate 1,535 of DATIDX010000092.1, forward strand.
CCTCAAGTATTTGAACCAGCCATTGATCCTCCCGGAAGCAGCGCTCAAGACGGCGACTGTCGCCCAAGCGATCCAAAAGCACTTCCTTAATAGCTACCTCGCCGTAGTGCGCGAACTCTGCATTGCCAGCGACCAGAAAGACCTGCAACCGCTACAGGCACTCGTCATCCAGCGCGCGCTGACGGCATTGGGCCTGCTGCTATTGCGCTCATACCAACTCTATTTACCTATCGCGAGCCAGGTCTGGGCTGAAGTACACGCACTCTACCAACTGGCCTGCGCCCTGGAATTGGAACAGCTGACGGTAGAGGACACACTGCTGCACCACCATGGGCTAAAAACTATCCACAATACCTATCTGCGCATACTCCTGCTCGCCACCGCGCGGCCCAACCAACTGCGGCAAGATGAGATCGAAAGCACCTACCATTTGCTAGAGCAACTGGCGCCCCTCGCCGAGCTGGATACCTATAACCCCAGCGGCAAGGAAAACCTGTTTGTGGTACTCACCAACAGCAGCCGCCCGCCTTTTTATAAATCCCACTGGCGCCCTGCAAGCAATCCCGGTGCCGAACCGCCTTTGGAAATACGCACCAGCCATCTCGTTAACCGACTTCAGGATCAGCAAAAAGTGGGTAATGAAGGGGTGGATGCAAATGTGAGCATCCGCAACGAGCTGAATTTATCGGCAGCACTGACCAAGCACCTCGCTCAGGCCTGGAGCCATTTGGCGCTGCGCAGCTTCGAGCGGCAGGACGTTAACGCCGAAGTTGAAGTTACCGTCGGCCTGACCAACATCCACTTCCATTTGGCGAACGAGCAACCCTTTAACTTATTCCTCAACCAGAGCAGCACAGTGACCGGTGCGCCCGAAAAAGGCGCGATTTACCAGAAGCGAGGACTGCAACTCAAAGCACCAGAGAGCAAAAAAAATGATCCCTGGGGCGACGCCTTTGAAATTGCAGGCACCGCGTTTGATGGTCAGGCACTGCCCACCTTTAATATTGAGAAGAAAATTAAATCCCAGGAGCAAGATAGCTACCAGGGACAGCATCCGGTTTACACCGTGCCCTTGATGGATCGCAGTCTCGGCGGTTACGGATTGGAGTGGCGCAATGAGATCCCGGTGCAGGTGCGCGCCGGGGAGCTGCTTGGGCTGCGCGAACAAGGGCGCAATAAATGGTCAATCGGTGTGGTGCGCTGGGCGCATCAGATCAAAGGCGCAACCCAACTGGGCATACAGGTACTCGCGCCCCATGCGATTCCCGTGGGGCTGGCGGCCATCCACAAAACCGGTGGTTTTGCCGAATACTTGCGCGCCCTGCAAATCCCCGAGCTGCGCGCAGTCAACCAACCGCCCAGCCTGATTACCAACGCCATTTCATTCCACGAGTACAACAAGGCACGCCTCTACCAACAGACACAGGTGGGTGTGAGCGGTGAGCCGCCAAAATCCGTGCAGTTGACCCAGCGATTGTTTGCCACCGGCGCTTTCAGCCAGTTTGGTTTCCGCGAACTGCTGACCGCCAAGCCCGAGACCAAAGCCAGCAAAGACGATTTTGACTCTGTATGGGAATAGGCTGAAGGAATAAGGAGTGGGAATAAAACGCCCAAGCTTTCAAGCATCCTTTGCGAACTGATCCACAAAAGCCTCGACCAGATCGCATAAATTGCATGTCAGGTTGAGCGACTGACTGATTTCAGTAATATAGCCCGCTCAAGGAACTTTCTGCGCCCAGCCTGCAACGCAAGCGGTTGGCGACATAAGGTAGGGTTTTCCGGCTTACCGGCAAACTCCCGTCATGAGATTCGACACCAAAAGCGAAGCCTTCGCTACAAATAACATCCTTACGAACTCGTGCGCAAAAAAACGCGCTATAGTCAAAAACGAGCGACGCCCTGACCATCGCCTGACTACATAGAAGATATATGACCACTACCGATACCATCCGCCTCCTGATCCTGAACAATCAGCGCTCTGAAGCCGAGCGCCTTATTAGTATGCTGCACGCCTCCGGACACCCCTGCCGCGCACAACATGTCGAGAGCGAGGAAGCGCTCGTTAAACTGTTACAGGAGCAAAGCTGGGATTTATTGATTGGTCATAACAATACGGCGTCTCCCACTCCCCAGGCTGCGATTAAACAAATCCGCCGACTCAATAAAGATGTACCTGTCATCCTCCAATATGAAGATGACGAGGATGAAAGCCCCTTTGCGGTAGTAGAAGGCTTGCGCATAGGCGCGGCCGATGTAGTCAACCTCGACGACGATCAACACTTATTGTTGGTGATTGACCGTGAGCTGGCCAACCGCGAGCAGCGCCAGGCGCGCCGCAATACCGACCGCCGCTTCCGCGAGGCCGAGCGCCGCAGCCAGCAATTACTCGATAGCTCGCGCGACGCCATCGCCTTTATTCAGGATGGGCTCTACCTCTACGCCAATGAATCTTTCGCCGAGCTGTTCGGCTACAAAGATAAAGATGACATTGAAGCCATGCCGATTATGGATATGGTGGCCGACCGCGATCAGGCGCGCCTGAAAAACTTCCTTAAGGAGTTCACGTTCAAGGGGGATGAGGCAGAATCCAGCAGCCTGGGTTTTACCGGCATCGCCCAGAACGGCTCCGAAGCACAGATCGACCTGGAAGTATCGCTCGTGACCTACGACGAGGAGCCCTGTATCCAGTTCCTTGCGCGCGCCGCATTGTCGTCCGCCACCCATGTGAACAATGAAGAGCTTGAAGCCCAGCTCAAACAAATCAAATGGCAGGATTTGGTGACCGGTGTCTACAACCGCCAGTACCTGCTCAACCAGCTCGACCACATCATCGATAACGTGGATGAAAAACAGTACTACTGCCTCTTCTATATAGAGCTGGATAAATTCAACGAACGCACCAAGAACGCCTTTGGTGTCGCCGGTGCCGACCTGGCCTTGATCGACATCGCCACCCTTCTACGCGCCAAAGCCAATACCAGCGATACGATTGCCCGCCTTGGCGATTCCACCTTCGCGGTCATCTCCCCCAATGTGAAAGCGGATGCTGCAGTTAACCGCGCCTTGCAACTCTGTCGGGACCTGGAAGGGCACATCATCGAGATCGATCACAAAACCCTGCAAATTACTGCAAGTATCGGTATTTCGCTCATTAATGAAACCTCCACCAGCACCAACACCGTGATTGAACAGGCGCGGGTGGCAATGGAAAAAGTGAACGCCAAAAACGGCAATAGCGCTTTGCTGTTTGAGCCTGACACACCCAAAACCGACATCAAGATCGACGTCAACACCGCGATCCAACAAGCACTGGATAACGACCGCTTCCGCCTGCTGTTTCAGCCGATCATCAGCCTGCGCGGCTCAGATGAAGAATATTACGAAGTTTATTTGCGCATGCTGGATGAACAGGGCAATGAAATTTCGCCCAACCACTTCCTGGAGGCCGCAGCGACCATGAGCGCTGGCACCAAGATTGACCGCTGGGTGATCCTGGAGTCCATCAAGATGCTGTCGCAGCATCGTGCCAAGGGCAACAAGACCAAGCTGATCGTGAATATCGGTCGCCAATCCCTGTGCGACGAATCGCTCGTACCCTGGCTGGCCGTCGCTTTTAAAGCGGCGAAACTGAGTGCCGATTCGATTGTGTTCCAAGCGCAGGAGATTGATGTCACCAACCATTTGAATGCCGCCAAAAATTTTTCCGAGGGCTTGGAAAAACTCAAAACCAACTTTGCAATCAGCAACTTTGGCTGCTCGCTAAACCCGTTCAATACCCTCACCCATGTGCCGG
>DATIDX010000093.1:0-2850 GCA_035456025.1 Cellvibrio sp.
TCACCAGAGGCGAATAACAGCCAAAAACAACTGCTTGAAAAGCTAAAATCATTTAATAATAAATCTGTCCTTGTTTTTGATGTACGATTAAACAGTGGCGGAAGCTCACGCCATGGATTCAATATTCTAAGCAGCACACTCAATAGCAATGAAAAAAACTACTTGGAAAACGAATGGGATAAGAGAAATAAAGATGCTGATGCCCAGTTCAGAGCCAGCTGGCGACTGTATTGGAATTATGATTACGAATTAAAACAAGTGATAGCAAATCAAGGCAGCGAATCGCCCACAGCAAAATTTCTTGTAGCGGCCATGAAGAAGATAAAAAACGCCTTGGATGAAGGCAAATCGCATTTATATCAATCAGAAATATTTAGCGATCAAAACCCCAAAAACCAAGATGAAGCGACACCACCAACAAAATGGGATTCAACTCGCAACGTGATACTAATAACAAGCAGTCGTTGCTCCAGCGCATGCCTGGACTTTGTCGATATGGTAAAACTAATACCCAATCATCTACACTTGGGTGAGCCAACCAATGCAGACACATCCTATACCGAGGTTGCAAACCTTCAAAGCAGTTATTACGGAGAAACATTTGATTTCATGGTGCCAGCCAAGAAATGGAGCAAACGTATACGCAATGACAACGAACCTTATACCCCGGACATTATTTACAACGGCAATATTTACGACGATCAGGCTGTTGAACAGTGGGCATTAGAACAAATACTGCAACACTTTAGTCAACGCTAAGGACGATCTAAAAAAATAATTACTCTGCACCCAATGGCCTCGTAAAAATGACAAACCCTCACTTTCGCCATGAACCATTTTTCTCTGTTAAATATTTCCAATACCGTCGCGGCATGTGGCGCATATGCAATTTGCGATTATTCCGTTCACTAATGTTGACGGCGTGAAAATAATTCTTCCAGAGCAGCTGATATTCTCGCTCGCGTTCATCCTGAAAATCGTGTTGAGCGTCGCTCCGCACAACACTTGAATCAAGCAGTAGCCCATTTTGGGCGAACACCGGATCCACTACACTAACAAATTTCAATTGATGTTGATCGTAATGCAACCCGTAATGACGACGCGTATCAAAAATCAACCATGGTTGATCGGCATAACGCCGCTCAAAGTGAGCACCAATTAATGGCAACACATTGAAATCCGGGTCAACAGCTGCATAAAACAATCCATCGCTGCCTTTCTGGAAGCGCACAAAGGCATGCATGCGATGCACCTCACGGTGAACCATTTTTTCAATTTTCGCAGCGTTCAATATGTGCGGATCAGCAAAGTTTTCTAGTATAGATGTATCACCCTTCTGCACAATTGCCCGAACAACGTGATACACCAACATTTCACTCGCAGGCAATTCTGATAAAAACACTTTATAGATAAGTGCTGACGCATGGGAATTAGTACGCTCGTCAATACCTTTAACTACACGCAACGCCCAATGCTCATTGGTAATTACAGTTCGGGGCGCATCCAACAAAGTACATTGATACGAACCTTCACGATTAATGGCTGCTGGTGCCACGCGCTCTTTAAAAATAACAAAAATGCAGCTGAGCAATCCCTCATAACTACCATCATAAATAAATACCATGACACTACCCAAATAACCCAAGTTGGGCAGCGGCAGGAGCCCGATCACTGGCAATAATGGCCTGGCGGATATTTTCCGCCTGAAAACTTCCTGGCTTAACCACCAGACCCGGACAGGTAATAAAATATCGAGCGCGTTTTATTACCACACCGATCTTTTGCAAATGATCGAGATGCAAATGCTGATGCCGCCGTGAGCTAATAATTTTCTTTGCTGACTTAACACCAATCCCCGGAACACGTAACACCATTTCATAATCGGCGCGGTTGATATCTACCGGAAATTTTTCTGGATGACGTAGGGCATAGCCCAATTTAGGATCTATTTCGAGATCCAGGTCGGGTTGCGTTTCGTCGAGGATTTCATCAACCGCAAAACCATAAAATCGCAACAGCCAATCCGCCTGATAAATACGGTTTTCCCGCACCAGCGGTGGCGCCGATAAATCGGGCACACGATTATCGGTAGCGATAGGAACATATCCGGAATAGTAAACCCGTTTCAATTTCTGAGTTTTATAAAGGCTGTTAGCCAACTGCAAAATATTGCGATCATTCTCGGGGGAGGCGCCTACAATCAACTGCGTACTTTGCCCCGCAGGCAAAAAAAGCGGAGCGCTTTTAATATGCGGTTTTTCATCCGCATATTTTTCCTTCTCACTGCGCAAATAATTCATGGGCGTGATGATGTCGTTATAGTTTTTTTCCGGTGCTACTTTGCGCAAACTGGCTTCGGAAGGGATTTCAATATTGACGCTGAGCCTGTCAGCATATAATCCCGCGTCGTGCAGCAATTCAGGACTCGCCCCAGGAATCGCTTTGATATGGATATAGCCATTGAAATTATGCTGAGTGCGCAAACTGCGCGCCACACGCACCAATCGCTCCATAGTGTAATCGGCATTTTTAAAAATGCCGGAACTGAGGAATAAGCCCTCGATGTAATTGCGGCGATAAAAATTAATCGTCAAATCAATAACGTCTTCAACCGTAAAAGCGGCACGCTTGACATCATTACTGCGCCGACTGACGCAATAAGCACAGTCATAAATACAATGGTTGGTAAACAAAATTTTTAGCAGCGAAACACAGCGCCCGTCTTCGGTATAACTATGACAAATACCCATGCCCTCCGCATTACCCAGGCCTTTAGTAGCATTGGCACGCTTGCTCCCACTGGATGAGCAGGAGGCATCATACTTTGCCGCATCAGACAGAATGCGGAGT
>DATIDX010000094.1:0-9917 GCA_035456025.1 Cellvibrio sp.
AAGCCCTATAAGACCAAACAGCTCTGCAGAAACTAATTCAGTGGTAACGCCGTTGTTACCAAACTTGCCGTAGTCGCGGTAATCGGCCTCGATACCCAGATCCAACAATGGCAACACACCAAAGTTATAGCCGAATAAAAGTTTGTAGCCGTTATCGTCGTCGTTCACTTTATTTATACCATCATCACCAAAATCCGCTTCAGCGGATGTTTGGCCAATACTGGCGCCGATGTAGAGGCCGGATTCTGAACCCGCCCAACTCACGAGCGGCAAACTGGATAACATCAAAAATAAAGGTGCAACGATTAATTTTTTCATAAACCACTCCTTTTGAGCCAAAGATACAAACGAAAACAGGGTCGTGCGCAATAAAGGCAAACGTTGAATATTGCGCCACCTTTTATTACGCCAATAGCCTAGCCCTTCACTACAAGTTTGTCGACTGGACTTTTGTGCAAAAAAAATATCGATATCACAACATGCATCGATCAATGTTGACGAATTAATTGCACCAGCGCGTGAATGTGATCAGCGCGATCATTTAACGCTGCAATATAGTGATAAACATCGCCACCGGCCGCTAAAAAAGTGTGGCGATTTTCCACTGCTAATTCTTCCAATGTTTCCAAGCAGTCGGCACTAAATGCAGGCGATAGAATGGCGACATTTTTTACGCCGGCCGCAGGCAAGTTTTTTAAAGTTTCATCGGTATAGGGCTTCAGCCATTCTGCATAACCAAAGCGCGACTGAAAGCAAGCGATGTAATCGTCTTTATCAAGATTCAATTTCTCCGCAACCAAGCGTGTGGTTTTTATACAGAAACAATAGTAGGGATCGCCCAATTCCAAATTGCGTTTGGGTGTACCGTGATAGGAAAAAATTATTTTTTGCGGCTTTCCATTTTTTTCAATGTGCTCGCGCACCGAATTGGCTAGCGCATCAACATATAAAGGCTCATCGCAATAGTTGTTGATGAAATGTAATTCCGGTATCCAGCGCCAGACAGATAATTCTTTTGCCACCGCATCAAAACTGGAGCCAGTTGTCGGCGCTGCATATTGCGGATAGAGCGGCAGGACAATAATTTTGCGCACACCTTCTTTTTGCAACTCGCGCAGCGCACTTGCAATTGAAGGGTTGCCGTAACGCATACCGAGTTTCACGCTAAAACCAGCGCCGAGTTGCGCCTGGATTGCCTGCTGCTGCTGTCTACTTATCACCAATAACGGTGAACCTTCGCTGGTCCACACCTCTTGATACAGCTTCGCCGATTTTTTCGGGCGCACACGCAAAATAATGCCGTGCAGAATAAACATCCACACCAAGCGGGGAATTTCAATTACGCGCGGATCAGATAAAAACTCGCGCAGGTAACGCCGCAAAGCAGAGGCGGTAGGCGCATCGGGGGTTCCGAGATTGGTGAGCAGCACACCGACTTTCGGCGAGGGTTTGCTGGCTGAGTGGAAAACGGGGTCTATATCGTAATGAAGGGCAGTGAATTTATTCATGCTGGCTCCGCAAATTGCCTGCGATCAAAGTGGGCACAACATACCCGCTGGCAGGATGGAAATCCAGTTACATGTAGGCCTTGTTAGCACGGATTTAAAAAATCACCGCTGGCGATGTATTGCAAATCCTGACTGGCATGTTGATAGGCGTAGACCCAGGCTGGGATTGAGTCGCCCGCCTCAGTTAATACGCTCACAAGCTGCCGCTGGTATTCCTGTCCCGGCAGTGCAGGGTAGTTGCACTCCTCGTAGGCATCCAGCTGCGCGAGTTGTTGCGGCGACGCCAGGCGATAGATTTCACCCAGCACCCAGCCTGCGGTGCCATCGATAACCAGCCCCGGATAATAACTAACCTTGAATAGCTTCCCATTAATTTTTGCAGTCGCAATAAATTCAGCGCCAGTTAAATATTTAGCGTGCGCGCCGGTTGGACAAGCGCGGCGCAAGGTGCCATATACAAACAGAAATTCGCTGTCCATGGTTAGCGGCTCACCTATAAAAACTCCCGCCGCTGCGGGAGTTGTTGCAACACGAAGCATTGATCAAAACCATTATTGGGCGGGTGACAGTTGATATATTTTGCTTTTGGATTCATCCGTAAGCAGATATACCAAACCATCGGGTCCCTGGACAACATGGCGCAACCGCTGGCCCAATTCTTTGCCAAGCAAGCGTTCTTCTTTGGTAATTTTTTCACCATCAACGACCAGACGCACCAGGGTTTGCTCCCTCAGGCTGGTGAGCAAAATATTATTTTTCCACTGCGGAAATTTGTCGCCGGTATAAAAAATAAATCCGGCAGTTGCGATCGATGGCACCCACTTGTAAATAGGCTGCTCCATCCCCGCTTTGTGCGTGCCCTCGCCAATTTTTCCACCGCCATAATTTTCACCGTAGGTAATCACCGGCCAGCCGTAATTTTTTGCAGCTCGGTCAATATTTAATTCGTCGCCGCCTTGTGGACCATGCTCGCCTGTCCAGAGTTCTTTGGTGATGGGGTTGAGTGCAGCACCTTGCATATTGCGATGACCATATGACCAAATCTCGGGCAGTGCGCCCGGTGTTTTCACGAAGGGGTTGTCTTGCGGGACGCTGCCGTCGGCATTGATACGAATAACTTTGCCCTGATGGTTGTCGAGGGTTTGCGCTTTATCTTTTTCACTGTAGCGATCGCCCAGGGTGATGAATAATGTCCCATCTGGCGCCCACACCAGACGCGAACCAAAATGGTTGCCGCTATCGACTTTCGGTTTCTGGCTAAAGACAGTGGTGAGGTTTTCTAATTTATTACCATTGAGGGTTGCAGAACTCACTGCGGTACTATTGCGTCCACCCTCGCCCGGCTCGGAATAACTGAAATAGATTTTTTTGCTGGTCGCAAAATCCGGCGCAAGCACAACATCCAACAATCCGCCCTGGCCTTGCGCAAATATTTTTGGCAGTCCGCTCAGCGGCTCACCCAATTTTCCATCGGCGCTGACAATCCGCATCCGCCCCGGCCGCTCCGTAACCAACATGCTGCCATTGGGCAAAAAGGCCATACCCCAGGCGTTTTGCAAACCTTCAGCGATAGTTTTTACCTGAATATTTCCGGTAGCGGTTTTTACTTTGATAGTGTCGGCGCTAGCGAGTGGAGCGCATACCGCAAAGTAGAAGGCGAGGCTGAGTGAACGGATTTTCATGCGTATCTCCTGATAATTTTTATCAGGGTAACAAGCGTAAAAGAGGAGAGCAATTCAAGCTTTGTTAAGCCGTTATGATCTGTTGCGGGACAATTGTCTCCGATTCCTGCGCATGCTTTTCCTTCATCAGTTGTAAAAAGTGTTTGAGACTTTTGCAATCACTGGTTTCAAATTGTTCATCGGTAACCACCACTGACTGGATGCGATCCAGGCGGAAGGTGCGATAGTCATCGCGCAAGTGGCACCAGGCTACCAGCGTCCACACCTTGCCCCAAAAAATCAGCCCAAGCGGTTCAATCCGGCGCGAGCTCTGCTGTTCATCGGCGCGTACATAATCAATAGCAACCCGCAGGCGCAAACGTATTGCCTCACGCATCGGCTGGCTGTGGGCGGTGTAATACTTTTGCACCTCCTCCATATTGGGCACCAAAAGCGGCAGGTTTTCATCGCTGTGGCGCAAATGGTCGGGCAGGACCGCGAGGATTTTCTGGATCGCCTGGTTCGCATGAATCGCCATATCCGTATCGCCCCAACCGCTTACCATTCGCGCGCCGAGCAAGAGCGCCTCCACCTCTTCGCGATCAAACATCAACGGCGGCAACTGGTAGCGATGCGACAGGCGATAGCCCACACCCGCTTCGCCCTCGATAGGCACACCCGAGAGGCTGAGCGACTGGATGTCGCGATAGATGGTGCGCTCGGATACGCGCAAGTGTTCACTCATTTGCTTGGCGGTGAGCACCGTGCGGCGGTTGCGCAACAGAGTAGTGAGCTGGAATAGACGTTCGGCGCGATGCATAAAGGTCTCGGGATTCGGTACTGGATCGAACATGGACACGCCATGCTAATGAGCACTGCTGACAGTTTATGTCAGCAGGCGTTTAAATGTTAGGCAATCCAACCATTTGCACTTCATGGTCGGCATTGGATTTATGGCAAAGGTCGAGTTTTGCGCGCGAAAATTGGTCGCTTAAGGGAGCCGCTGTGCTACCTTTAGTGAACGCAATACCACGCGTCCACCAAGTGATTGATACGAACAAGGCCAGTTTATGCAGATTTTCTATCCCGAAATAAAACCCTACCAGCGTCACCAAATTGCCGTAGAAGCACCCCATGAATTGTATGTCGATGAATCGGGCAATCCCAATGGCATCCCCGTACTCTTTGTACATGGCGGCCCGGGCGCTGGTTGCGGCAAATACGACCGCCGTTTTTTCGACCCTGAAGTCTATCGCATAGTCCTGTTCGACCAACGCGGCTCCGGCCGTTCGCGCCCCCATGCGGAACTTGAAAACAACACCACCCAGAAACTGGTCGAGGATATAGAGGTCATCCGCACCACCCTGGGGATTGATAAATGGGTGCTGTTCGGTGGCTCCTGGGGTTCAACCCTCAGCCTCGTGTACGCGCAAACCTATCCCGAGCGGGTGCTGGGCTTGATCCTGCGTGGGATTTTCCTCTGCCGCCGCGAAGACTTGCTCTGGTTCTACCAGGAAGGTGCCAACCGCCTGTTCCCCGATTACTGGGATGATTTTGCCGCACAGATTCCCGAAGCCGAACGCACCGATATGATCGGCGCCTACTACCAGCAACTGATTGGCGACAACCAGATCCAACAGATGAGCGCCGCTAAAACCTGGTCCTGCTGGGAGGGCCGCACCGCCACCCTAAAACCCTGCCAGGATGTGGTCGACTCCTTTACCGAACCCCATCGCGCACTCTCGCTCGCCCGTATCGAGGCGCACTATTTTGTGAATGATGCATTCCTGGAACACAACCAGATTTTGCGCGATGCCCATAAACTCGCCGGTATTCCCGGCACCATCGTCCACGGCCGCTACGACGTCATTTGCCCGCTCGACAACGCCTATGCGCTGCACAAAGCCTGGCCGGGTTCCGAGCTGCAAATTATTCGCGAAGCCGGCCACGCCTCGCGCGAGCCGGGTATAGTCGACGCCTTGATCCGCGCCACCGATGACATGGCAAAAAACCTGTTGAAAACCGGCGATCAATTGGCCTGAGTCACCTACACCGACAACCGGGTTAACAAAAGAACGGAGCCACTGGGCTCCGTTTTTTATTTGCGCGCGGTTTTTACAGGTGCTTCTGGTAATTGATAATTCGATGCTATGATCAAGTTCGCAGGCCAAGACCTGCCACCGCCGTCCCCGGCAGTGATAATAAGCCCCAAGACTGACCTAACAGGCTGATGACAAAACCAATAACACGCAGTACAGCCACAGCGGAGCAGTGACCTATGTATCAAGTCATTTTTAATACCCACGATGTTGTGCTGTTAATGACAGCCTATCAATGCATTCTGTTCGCACTCTTATTGCTGACCATCAAGCGCGACAATTATATCCGCAATGTTTTCCTCGCTTTTTTTCTGTTCCAGCAAGCTGCAATCCCGCTGGATATTTTGATCAGCTTCGGCGCCGAGTTCCGCCACATCGCCATCGAATGGTCACCGGATTTATTTTATGTATTTGGTTTTGGCTATTGGCTGGAAGGCCCACTACTGTTGTGGTACACGCGCTCGCTAATTTACAAAGACTACCACCTGCGGCTTAAAGACATTATTTATCTGGTGCCGTTTATTGCCTACGCCGGCTATCAATTAATTTTTTATTACAGCCTCGACGTGACTGACAAGATAAATATCCAGGAAGACTACGATTTATCCGTTGCGCCGCAGATCATGAATTACGTCACCCTGTTCCGCGAATTATTCCGCGTGGCACTGGGCGTAATTTGCCTGATTGAAATTAAGCGTTACACCCAACATATCCGCACCAACTTTTCTGACATCGACAAAATCGATTTAACCTGGCTGAAAATTTTGGTGATTGGGTTTTTAGCCATCCGTTTCTGGGCGGTGCTGGTTGCGGCGATGATCATCCTCTCCATCAGTTTTGGTATCAGCACCAATTTTGAGATTATGGGCTTGGCCGGAAACTACATCACTTTTTTGCTGGTGAGCGTGTTGATATTTTTTGGTTTGGGGCACTCAAGCGTATTTGAGGGGCTGGAACTGAAGCCGCCGCCGGAACCCGAAGCACTGAAGGATGAACCCGAGCCCGAGGGACAAAAAGATAAGATAAAGCCGGAGATGATCGAGCAGGTCACACGGCATATGGAAAAAGAAAAGCCTTACTTAACGCCGGCACTGACACTGGAGAAATTGGCCGGGCAATTGCGCCTGCAACCGCGTTTGTTATCCAACATCATCAACCGGCATTTCGATTGTAATTTTTTTGAATTTATTAATTCTTATCGCGTTGAAGAAGCAAAACGCATGTTGGCCGACCCGCAGCACTCAGATAAAAATATGCTCGACATAATGCTGGATGTGGGTTTTAACAGCAAAGCCACCTTCAATACCCTGTTCAAGAAGAAAGCCGGCATGACCCCGAGCGAATACCGCAAATCCGTCATGCCGGTCAGTTAATGTCCCATTTTCCATGGTCTACGTATGTTAGGTTTAATCCAGCGCGTTAAAAAAGCATCAGTCACTGTCGACGAAACCCTTGCCGGCGAAATACAGCAGGGCATTTTGCTGCTGCTCGGCATCCAGAAAAATGACACCGAGGAAACTGCTGACAAACTAATCGATAAAATCCTCGCCTACCGGATTTTCTCCGACGACAACAATAAAATGAATTGCAACGTTCAACAGATTGACGGCGGAGTGTTGGTGGTATCGCAATTCACCCTTGCTGCCGACACTAAAAAAGGCCTACGTCCCAGCTTCTCGTCCGCAGCACCACCGGCGCAAGCCGAAGCCCTTTACGACTATTTTGTAGCGCAAATGCGCCGCAAACATCCGCAAGTCGCCACCGGCATTTTCGCCGCCGATATGCAAGTGAGTTTAATTAACGACGGGCCCGTGACGTTTATGTTAGAGATGGAATAGAATCCAGCGCGACGAAAAATCTCAATCACGGAACTGATTTATGAAAATCCAATTGGCATCTACCACCGACGAAATAACCGCATGCTTTCCCGTAATTGCCGAATTGCGCCCGCAACTTTCCTTTGAAAAATATATAGACCTGGTTGCACGCATGCATAAAAACCATGGCTATGAACTGGCGTATGTGGATGACAATGGCGTTAAATCTGTTGCGGGTATTCGTATAGCGGAATGGCTTTATTCAGGAAAATATTTAGAAATAGATGATTTGATTACCGCCGACGGTGAGCGATCCAAAGGCTACGGTGCCGCGCTCTTCGACTGGGTTGTAAACTATGCACGTGAACAGGAGTGTGTGCAGGTGCGCCTAGTTTCTGGGGTGCAACGGGTGGATGCACACCGGTTTTATCAAAGCAGGGGGATGACATTTGAGGCCAAGTATTTCTCAATTATTTTATAGCTTTGTCTAAATCTGGAATTTTTTCCAATTGATAGTCTATTGTTCAGCGATATTCTTTAACCAATCTTTGCCCAGCGCTTCCACGCGCTCCATGTCGTACTGTCGCAGCGCATTAATTAATTGTTGATGTCGCTGCTTGCCAAGTTGCTCAATGCTCAAGGCGCCAATTATTTTTTTGCTGGTCGTCATATCGCCACTCGCCGCCGCTGCCACCAACTCCTGCAATAGCGATTTGACCGGACTTAAATCGACGCTGGCTTCATCGGTGACTTCTGTATCAAGCGTGACTTTATTTTCACCATCGAAACTTACTTGTGCGTATTGTTGCAAGGCTTTGAATACATCATCAAATGCATAGGGTTTGCCGATAAATTCTTGAAATCCCTGTGCGAGATAATAGGTGCGCTCGTGCTCTAAACTGGAAGCGGACACCGCCACCATCGGCGTAGTGCTATAAGCCGGCATTACCCGCAGGCGACGCAACATATCCAAACCATTTAGATAGGGCATGCGGATATCGGTAAAAATAATATCGAATTGCTGCGCCTGACACATTGCAAGGCCTTCGCGGCCATCGTGCGCGGCGTAGGTTTCGCAGCCGATCTGTTGTAACAAATCCACAAGAATTTCGCAGCTCGCCTGGTCATCTTCAACCACCAATACTTTGCATTGGGTGCCGGGTTGCAGGCGCTGCTTTTGCTGTTGATCGTCGCGTTGATCCAACACAATACTCTCGCTCACCAACGGCAAACGCAAATGCGCGAGTGTGCCCTGGCCGAGAATACTCGATAGTTTCAGGCTGCCACCCATACCTTCAGCCAGGTGACGCGACAGCGTGAGGCCGAGGCCGGTGCCGCCCGCATCTTCACCAGCTTGCCCCTGTTTGAACGCCGCAAATAATTCTGCCAACTCCTGTTCGGAAATTCCGGGGCCGGTATCGCCAATGACAAATTCCACTTCACCCGCGAGCTGGGCGACATACAAACTGACACTGCCCTCGGGCGTGAACTTGATCGCGTTGCCCAGCAGGTTTAATAAAATCTGGCCGATTTTTTGGCGATCCCCTTTGACAATATAAGGATCAGGCAAATCGACCTGGGTGATGAGATTCAGGCCTTTATTTTGTGCGCGCTCGGCCATAATTGTTTGGATATCGGCGACCTCCTGATGCAAATCAAAATATTCCTTGCGCAAGTTAAGCACACCCGATTCAATTTTGGAGAGATCCAGCACATCATTGATCAACCCTAGTAACCGCTGGCTCGACGTTAAAATCAATTGCAAACGCTCGCGCTGGTTACCCGCAATTTTTTCGTCGCGCATTAATAATTGGGTGTAGCCCAACACTGCATTGAGCGGCGTGCGGATTTCATGGCTCATATTGGCGAGAAAACGGCTTTTTGCGCGCGTGGCTTCTTCGGCAACTTCTTTGGCGAGCGATAATTGTTTTTCGGCGTGCTTTTGCGCGGAAATATCGCGCCCAATGCCGAGGATGCCCACTGCCTGCCCCTGCTCATCACGTACCGCAACTTTCAAGGTATCTAATAAATACTCTTCAACTTCGCTGACTTTTATCGATTGTTCGTAGCGATGCAACTCATCACTTTTTAATGCCTGCTGGTCATTGTGGCGGAAAAATTCTGCAAGCTCGCGCTCCACTAACTGGTCTTCGGTTTTGCCGATAATATTTTCCTCCGGCTGAGCAAGCATTTTTGCAAAGGCTTTATTGCAGCTGACGTACACACCCTCCAGGTTTTTAAACCATACAGGGTCGGGAATATTGTCGAGCAAGCTGCGCAGGTGTTGCTCGCGTGCGCGCAGTGCAGTTTGCGATGCCTGCAATTGCTCCTGCGCTTGCTGACGCTGCACGACTTCATTGAGCAACCAATCATTCGCCTTGCGCAGTGCCTGGGTATGCGATGCCACTTCCGCTTCGAGCCGGGTTTGATTTTCGCGCAGGAGTTGGTCGTGCTGTTGACGGGTGCGGATATAGGCCGTCAATAAACCTATGAGGGTCAAACCAATCGCGAGCACTGAAATTTGCAGCCAACTTGGCAAAAACCAGGGACGCGGATCGAGTTGCCTGGTAACGGTCATTTCGCGCGCGGCCTTGGCCAAGCGCTGCGCTTCACTGTGTTCGAGGTAGCCCAATGCCGATACCAAAAAAAACACTAACCCGACCCCAGCACACAATAATAAAAATGCCTGTGCATGGGTGTTCTGGCGGACGCGCGGAATAAATGACCATGCAAAGAGTGCGGTGCAAATCAGCATGCCAACGCTATCGCCCATCCACCAAAAGGCCCAGGTTTTTCCCAACTCGCCGGCCGGTACCATATTGAGGAGATGCA
>DATIDX010000095.1:0-3918 GCA_035456025.1 Cellvibrio sp.
AATGACCCGCGCCGCGACTCTGGTTTCACTTTATTTTATATGGGCATTAACGTCGGCTCGCTCGCAGCAATCCTGTTGTGTGGCTGGTTGGGTGAGACCTATGGTTGGCGTTACGGTTTTGGTTTGGCCGGGGTAGGGATGATTATCGGCATGTTCACTTTTTCATACGGTCAGAAATATTTGCAGGGTTATGCGGAGTCGCCCTGCGTGGACTGGTTAAATAGCAAACGCGCAGGCATTAAAAACGAATGGTGGATTTATCTCGCAAGCCTCGCGGCATTGCCGGTAATTTGGTGGTTGGTGCAAAGCGAACCGGTTGTGCATATCACGCAAAATATTTTTCTGCTGCTCGGCATTGTTGGAATACTGGCCTACTCAATGATTTATGCCAAACCCTGGCAATCGCAAAAATCGTTTCTGGCGTTGACGGCGTTTGTGATCTTGATTGGTATCGGCAGTGTGCTGACGCAAAATAACGTTATCCACTTATCTGCAGATGCCACCGAATATTGGCTCTACACGGCCCTCGCTGCGCTGCTGGTTTTCGTGGCCTACGGATTTATCTATCACCGCAGCGTTGAATTTACGCGCACGCTGGTGCTGATGGTGATGATTATTTTCACCATCGTTTTTTGGTCGCTGTTCGAGCAATCGGCTGCGTCCATGACCTTATTTGCCGACCGCGTACTGGATCGCGATTTCCTGGGCGTCACTATAGTGACCAGCCAGTTTGCCGCACTTAATCCCGCGTTCATTATGTTGCTGGCGATTCCGTTCGCATTGTTCTGGCCCTGGCTTGATTCGCGCGGCTTGAATCCTTCGACTCCCGTTAAATTTTCCATAGGCATTATGTTGGCCGGTTTTGGTTTTGGTGCGCTGGTGTTAGGCGCGCAATTTCCCAATGATGCTGGCAAGGTGGCCGCAATCTGGATGGTGCTGGCGTACCTGCTTCACAGCACAGGTGAATTATGTTTATCGCCCATCGGGTTATCTGCGGTGACCAAATTGTCGATCCCGCGCGTAGTGGGCGTAAGTATGGGCACCTGGTTTGTTGCGACCGCATTGTCGGAAACCTTGGCAACCCGCTTATCCAAATTAGCCGCGATTAATACCTCAGAAAGATCTGATGTAACGGCAATGCTCGCCACCTATACCAACCTGTTTGAAAATATGACCTTGTTGGGCCTGGGTGCAGGTTTATTGCTGTTAGTGATCTCGCCGCTGCTAAAACGCGGTATGGGTGGTATTAACTAATTCATTCACTATAGAAATGGAATATTTACGATGATTAAAAAAATACACCGCAGTTTTGCACTGCGCTCCACCGCAATACTGGCATCCTGTATTTTTCTTGCGGCTTGCCAGCAATCTTCATCTGCAAAAAGTGAGGCGAACAATACCGCTGATAAAAAATCGGCAGACGCGTTTATCGCTGATACCAATGAGCGCTACCTTGACATAGCGCGGGAAGTGAATGCCGCGCAGTGGGCTTATGTTACTTACATCAATGACGACACCGCGCTCCTCGCCTCCAAAGCGAATGAGCGGTTGATGGCATTCGAAAAAGAATTGCTCGCGGATGCGCGCAATTACAAAGACAAACCTATGTCAGTACCCACTGCCAAGGCCTACGCTAATTTAACGTTGGGCAAAGTGTTGCTGCCGCCGGATACAGCGGCAGAGCGCGCTGAGCTTGCGCAATTAGGCACAAAAATGGAGGGTGTGTACGGCGCAGGAAAATATTGCAAACCTAAAAAAGGCAATGCGAATGAACAGGAGTGCCGCGATTTAAACCAGCTGTCCGACGTGTTGGTAAAAAGCCGTAATTACGATGAACTACTGGATGCCTGGACTGGTTGGCGCACGGTGGCGCCGTCCTATAAAAAAGATTATGTGCGCTATGTAGAAATCGCCAATGCCGGCGCACGCGCCTACGGTTTTAAGGACCTCGGTGCATCCTGGCGCTCCGGTTATGACATGCCCTCGGCCAATTTTGAGGCGGAAGTGGAGCGTCTCTGGACACAAGTAGAACCTTTGTATAAATCGTTGCACTGTAAAGTGCGCACTGACCTTGCCAAGCGATACGGCAAGGATAAAGTGCCGCTCGATCAGCCCATCCCCGCGCATTTGTTCGGCAATATGTGGAGCCAGCAGTGGGGCAGTATTTATGATGTAGTGACACCTTATCCGGGGGTGGGCGATTTGGATGTCACCGCCGCATTGGTGAAAAGTAAAAAAGATGCAGTTGCGATTGCTAAAACAGCGGAAAACTTTTTTACGTCGCTAGGTTTGCAGGCGTTGCCGCCAAGTTTCTGGGAAAAGTCCATGCTCACCAAACCGCGCGACCGCGAAGTGGTTTGTCACGCGAGCGCCTGGTCAATGGATTCAAAAGATGATGTGCGCATCAAAGAATGTATTGAGCCAACGGAAGTTGAATTTGAAACTATTCACCACGAGTTGGGCCACATTTATTACTACCTTGCTTATAAAGATAAGCCATATCTATTTCAAAACGGCGCCAACGATGGTTTCCATGAAGCCATCGGCGATACCATCGTACTTTCCATGACGCCGGGTTATTTGAAAACGATTGGGTTGATCGACAAGGTAGAAAATAATCAGAAAGCGGTTATTAACCAGCAAATGAAATTGGCGCTGGATAAGGTTGCATTTTTACCTTTCGGAAAAATTATAGATCAATGGCGCTGGCAGGTTTTCTCCGGAAAAATAAAGCCGGAAGACTACAACAAAACCTGGTGGCAATTGGTAAACCAATACCAGGGCATTCGCTCTGCAGTGCCGCGCACTGAAAATGATTTTGATGCGGGCGCAAAATACCATATCGCCGCTAATGTTCCCTACACCCGCTATTTCATCGCGCATATTTTGCAATTCCAATTCCACAAAGCCCTGTGCGATGCCGCCGGCTTCAAAGGTCCATTGCATGAATGCTCCATTTATAACAGCAAAGCAGCCGGTGAAAAATTACAGGCATTGCTTGCCGCCGGTTCCAGTAAGCCCTGGCAGGATGTGTTAGAGGAAGCTATAGGCACGCGTGAAATGGATGCTTCAGCCATCCTCGATTATTTTGCACCGTTAAAGATCTGGTTGGATGAGCAAAATAAAGGGCAGGCGTGTGGTTGGTAAATGCGTCACTAAAACATGAGCTAAAAACTACGTGTAAAAATAATAAGGCCGACATTTTCGTCGGCCTTATTATTTTAGCGATCCATGTCATGGCTATTCAAATACAACAGTATGCACATGGGGATTGTCTTCGCAGGCTTCCAACAATTTGATTTCATCCAGTACTACCAACCTTTCTACACCTTCGCATTCCAACTTGATACATTCAACGCGTTTTTCGTCGCGCTGTGTATCCACCGCAGTTCCTTGCAGTACCGCGCCTGATTTTAAAGTAAGTTTGATCGGGTAATGGTACATGCAAACGATTTCGATATAGTCGTGTTGGTCGCAGCTAATCATCGTGTTTATTCCTGCTGGCTACTATTTTTGTGTTTCGGTTTTTATTCCGAGCAAGCCGAGGGTTTTTGCATCGGGAAAACCATCGGCGATCATGCCTTGTTGGTGCTGGAATTCACCGATAGCGCGGCGTGTTGCCGGGCCGAGAATACCGTCCGGCGTGCCCAGATTTAAGCCCTTGTTGTTAAGTTGTTGTTGCAAGGCGATGACCTGGTCGCGGTGCAGGCGCGGCACGTTTTCCGGCGGAGATTGCAATAATTTTCCACCGCCGGCAATTTGGTCGGCGAGTTGGCCCACAGCGATAGCGTAAAATTCTGAGCGGTTCCAACGCATGATCACATTGAAATTGTCGTATACCAAAAACGCTGGACCTTCGTGGCCTGAAGGTACCAACAGCGAGGCGGATACATCTGCTTGCGGTAGCGGTGAGTTATC
>DATIDX010000096.1:0-4773 GCA_035456025.1 Cellvibrio sp.
CTCAACACCCGTGATAAAGACCTGTGTATCCATGGTATCAAGCCAATGGACCAATAAATTGCGATGCTTTTCATCCAGCTCAGCTGGTAAGTCATCTACTAAGTAGATGGATTTCCGGCCAGTAATCCGAGTGAATACATAACCCTGTGCGATCTTCAGCGCGCATACGAGCAACTTTTGTTGGCCACGTGATAGTACTTCTGCAGCATCCACACCATTAACTGTGATTTTTAAATCGGCGCGATGGCTACCAGCATGGGTATATCCTTGACGTTTATCCCGCTCGAAATCTGCCATCAAAACATCGTCATAGTTCTTGTCAGTAGCCCACCCCCGAACATAGACAAGCTCCAAACCATCGATGCTGATAAATTCTGTTAACAACTCGGAAAATGTAGCCTGGAATTGCGCCACACATTCATTGCGGAATTCGTGAATTTTATTGGTTAAACCAATCAGTTCCTGATCCCAGCTAGTTAATTCAAAGGGATCTATTCTATCACGCCGCAATAGGCTATTGCGGTGTTTAAGGCAGCGCTGCAAGCCTTTCCAAGCGGGGAAGAAATTAGGTTCCACGTGAAACACCAACCAATCAATAAACTGCCGCCTGACTTTAGGGCTGCCTTCCAACAATAAAAAGGTATCCGAATTGATGACTTGCACTGGCAAATAACTAGCGAGATCCGCTGCTGAAGGAACCAACACCCCATTAGCTTTAAAACTGGCAGCTCCATTAAGATTACGATTTATTCCAATAGGAACATCAGAACCGTCATCTGTGTGCACTCGACCAAATACTGTAAAGGATTGCTGGTTGTGATTTATCAGGGGCTTGTGCTTATGGCTACGGAACGAACGACCTAGCGCAAGCAGATTGATGGCTTCCAAAATACTGGTTTTACCTGAGCCATTCTCACCGTAAATTAGGTTTACCTGGGAAGAAGGCAAAAAGTCGACTTCTTCCAAGTTGCGCAGGTTTTGGATAAATAAACGTCTGAGGGTCATGCGACCAGCGAGGCGGGAATTCTACCAACGCACCCTTAAAGGCGCATCGGCATAACTACGTAAAGGGAATCACTATTTTCCGGCTCTTCCAAGAGTGCACTGGAATTAGCGTCGGAGAGCGTAATCTTCACATTATCATTGCTAATAACGTTGGTAACATCTTGCAAGTAGCTGACATTAAAGCCCACCTCCAAAGATTCACCAGTGTAATCCACCGTTACCTGCTCTTCTGCCTCTTCCTGCTCCGGGTTATTAGCAACTATAGTCAAGGTGCCATCTGAGAGCAGCAGACGTACACCGCGATACTTTTCATTAGACAAAATCGCGGTACGACCAAAGGCTTGCTTCAATTCCAAGCGCGAACCTATCACCACTTTATTGCCACCCCGCGGCAATACGCGCTCATATTCGGGGAACTTGCCGTCGACCAATTTGGAGGTGAAGGTGTAATCCATTGAGGTCACCCGAATATGGTTGGAGCTGAGCACAACTTCAACCTGCGCGGTAGAGTCATCTAACAAGCGCGATAATTCCAATACACCTTTGCGCGGCAATATAGCCTGCACAACATCATTCGTGTTGACCGCCACGGCACGCGTACACATAGCCATGCGATGGCCATCGGTAGCCACTACACGCAATTGATCCTGACGCACTTCCCACAACATACCATTCAAATAATAGCGAACATCTTGCTGAGCCATTGCAAACGCCGTACGTTCGATAAGGCGTTTCACTTCCTGCTGAGCGCAACTGAACCGCAAGTTGCCCGGTGTATCTTCGACATTAGGGAAATCTGCTGCGGGTAACGTAGATAAGGTAAAGCGGCTGCGGCCGGATTTGACCATGATCCGGCCTTCTTCCAGAAAAAACTCAATATTGCTTCCATCAGGCAGGGATTTGCAGATATCGAGCAGCTTACGTGCAGGAACTGTAATGTCGCCCGAGACCCCAGCCTGCTCCAAGGTTATGCGGCCGACGATCTCAACCTCAAGATCAGTGCCGGTCAGAGACAATTGGTCGCCCTGGAGCTGGATTAACACATTGGATAACACCGGCAGCGTTTGACGACGCTCCACCACACCAGCTACCAGTTGTAAGGGTTTAAGCAGGGTTTCGCGAGATACGGCAAATTTCATGTGATGGTCTCTTAAATAATCTTCCGGGACTTATTGAGTTTTTATCTCTGGGGACAAAGCACAAACCAACAACGTTTATAAATCAAGTCGTCAATGAACGCAGCAAGTTTTTCATATCTTCGCGGATATCTGCGGTCTCTTCCTGCAATTCCTTAATCTTACGGCAGGCATGCAAAACAGTGGTGTGGTCACGGCCACCAAAAGCTTCACCTATCTCTGGCAGACTGTGGTTGGTCAATTCCTTTGCCAATGCCATGGCCACCTGGCGCGGGCGGGCAACCGAACGGCTGCGGCGCTTGGAAATCATGTCATTCATTTTGATTTTGTAATATTCGCAGACCACGCGCTGGATATTGTCGATACCCACTTGCTTATCCTGCAGCGCCAGCAAATCTTTTAAAGCCTCGCGCACCAGCTCAACATCAATTGGTCGGCCGGTAAAATTAGCGCTGGCGATAACCCGCTTCAATGCACCCTCAAGGTCGCGCACATTGGCGCGGATACGCTGGGCGATGAAAAACGCCGCTTCGTGAGGCAGGTCGATATTCACCTGCTCCGCTTTCTTCATCAGAATCGCAACCCGGGTTTCCAATTCCGGCGGTTCCACCGCCACCGTCAAGCCCCAGCCAAAGCGGGATTTTAACCTTTCCTCCAAGCCATTGATTTCTTTAGGAAATCTATCGCAGGTCAAGATAATTTGGCGGCCGCCTTCAAGGAGTGAATTGAAGGTGTGGAAGAACTCCTCCTGGGAGCGCTCTTTGCCGGCGAAAAACTGGATATCGTCAATCAGCAGAGCGTCCATTGAACGGTAGTAGCGTTTGAAGTCATTGATTGCATTCAACTGCAATGCCTTAACCATATCCGCAACAAACCGCTCAGAGTGCAGGTAAACCACCTTGGCGTTAGGGTTGCGCGCTACCATGGCGTTGCCGACCGCTTGCATTAAGTGAGTTTTACCCAATCCCACCCCTCCATATATAAAGAGAGGGTTATAGGCACCACCGGGATTTTCAGCAACCTGGCGCGCCGCTGCCAAACCCAACTGGTTGGACTTACCTTCAACAAAGGTCGCGAAGGTAGATGATAAATTCAGATAGTTACTGTGCTTAAGCCCACCTTCAACTTCTAATTCAGGTGTAGAGCGGGTGTTGTCAAAGCCAGCTTCTCCTCCAAAATCACGAACTTTAACTTCGCTTTCGCTAAGTTTAGGAGCAATCTTTGGCTTTTTAACAACTTCAATTACATCGTCTACCGCACCCGGACTTATCAAAGTACTAGCGGCCACCACATCCTGTTTAACAAACACCAAGTGATCCTGGAATTCGCGGTTTGCCGGTGTGGTAACTGCAGTTTCAGCTTCATATTTTGGTAACGAACGCTGAGTGATTTGAGCCGCCTGAAAGCCGGCTGCCGGCCGCGGCGCGACACCCACAGCGACCTGCAACCCACTATCTTTATAATAGTGATTAGCCAACTCACGAATACGATTAAGGAATTTTTCTGCCACCCAATCGCAGATAAACCGGTTGGGCGCCAATAGGCGCAACTCCTGGGGCGCGGCCGACTCATCAATTTGCAACGGCCGGATCCAGGTGTTGAACTGCTGCGACGGCAATTCATCCTGCAATGAAGCGGCACATAATTTCCAAATCGATTGAAGCAAAACCAGCACTCCCGGAACGCAAGCGGTTATTGTTTATTGGGTATTGAAGACGCGAAATAGCGAATCAAGGACGCACAGGAGAAAAATGGTACGGCCGGATTGCTGATCTGAATAAGGGAGCCAAGTCTACTCCCGCCCTTAAAAGTTATCCACAACAAAAGCCTAAAAAATTTTGATGCCTGAAATTTAGCCATTACAATTCAAGCATTTACAACAGCATGGACAATCCAGGAGAAAATCAAAAATCAGGGAAAATAAAAACTTAAACGCCAATACTGTGGATAAACCTGTGTATAAGATATGAATTAAATGGGGACATTAGGGTGATAAAAATCCCAAGTTGAAATCCATGACCTGTGTAGATTATTTGTTCAAAATTATTTGCTTTAGCCGGTGGCATTCATTAAAATCCCGCCTCTTTTCGCACACCGTGTGAATTAACTCAGGATTTTTAACAGGTTTATCATGAAAAGAACATTCCAACCCAGTAATCTGAAGCGCGTTCGTAACCACGGTTTCCGTGCTCGTATGGCTACCAAAGGTGGTCGTTTGGTATTGGCTCGTCGTCGCGCCAAAGGCCGTGCAGAGCTGACTCGCGTTTAATCGCTACCGCTTTTTGGTTCACTAGCAGTTTGTTGAAATTTGTTATTGGCAAACGTGAGACAAAGTAGTCGATAACGGTCGTTCCCAGACTATTTTTAGCGCACTTATGCCAGCCAAAATAGAATTTCAACAGCCTGCTAGTTCGAATCAAAACCGGAGCAACTTCGCTCCGGTTTGTAATTCCCCTTCCTTTCGCTTTACCAAATCCCTGCGTTTACTCTGCGCTGCTGATTTCAAACCCGTTTTTGACGACGCCCCGTTTCGCGCTTCGCACCAGTATTTTTTGATCCTCGCCCGTCTTAACCAACAAACTGAACCTCGTTTGGGCTTGGTGATGGCTAAAAAACACATACGCCGCGCCGT
>DATIDX010000097.1:0-3794 GCA_035456025.1 Cellvibrio sp.
CCCGCAGCTGCAGGCCTACACCGAATGCCTGCTGGATAAACCCCTGCGCGCCAAAGATGGCGACGTGCAGGCATTGCTGCTACTCGGGCTCTATCAACTACTGCATACACGCATTCCCGACCACGCCGCGATTGGCGAAACTGTTGAAGTGACGCGCCACATCAAAAAGCCCTGGGCGACAAAACTGGTCAATGGTGTTTTGCGTAGCTTCCAGCGCGATAGCGCCAGAATTAATGAATTTCTCAGCACCAACCGCGCTTTTCAAAGCAATCATCCGGCATGGATGGAGGTGATGATCAGCAAATGCTGGCCAGGGCAGTTTGACGCGGTAATCGCCGCCAACAACCAGCATCCCCCCTTTAGCCTGCGCCTGAACACCAGCAAGATCAGCCGAGATGATTATCTCGCATTGCTAAATGATGCCGGCACAAATGCCAAACCGACCCAATACAGCCCTTACGGGATCACGCTTGAGCAGGCGACCGACCCGCGTAAGCTGCCGCATTTTGCCGAAGGCTGGTTGAGCGTGCAGGATGAAGCAGCGCAATTGAGCGGCGATTTGCTCCAATTGTCGCCCAACTTGCGCGTCTTGGATGCCTGTAGCGCACCCGGCGGTAAAACCGGGCACCTGCTGGAACTGGAACCGAGCCTGAAGGTCACCGCGCTGGACGCCGACGAGCGCCGCCTTGGGCGCGTGCGCGAAAATCTGGCGCGCCTGAATGTAAGCGCAGACGTCATTTGCGGCGATGGCACTAAACCCGCCGACTGGTGGGATGGTGCGCAGTTCGACCGTATCCTGCTCGATGCGCCCTGCTCGGCGACTGGCATTATCCGCCGCCATCCGGACATCAAAGTGCTGCGTACCCCCGAGGAACTGGACAAACTGGGCGAACTGCAACAGCAGTTGCTGAGAAGTCTCTGGCCGTTGCTCAAGCCGGGCGGTCTTTTGGTTTACGCCACTTGCTCGATAATGCCCAAGGAAAACACCCGCGTCATTGAGGCCTTTGTTGCCCGGCAGAAGGATGCCAGCTGCAATCACCTGGAGGCAGACTGGGGCATCCCCCAAACCTGCGGCCGGCAACTACTGCCGCAACTGGATGGTCACGATGGCTTTTATTATGCGCGGCTGCGCAAGGCGACCTAAAACCGCCGCCCACTGCGGCATGATCGCGGCGTACAGCGCCAATCAGCACTAAACTTGGCAGGCATTAACCACGGAACGATTAACCACGGAACTATTAACCACGGAACTACAGGCGAACCATGAAAATCATCATCCTCGGCGCAGGACAAGTCGGCGGCAGCCTGGCGGAACATTTGGCCAGTGAGGCGAACGACATCACCGTGATTGACACCGACGAGACGCGCCTGCGTGAGCTGCGCGACCGGCTCGACATCAGTGTGGTCACTGGCGAAGCTTCGCATCCGGACATACTCGCCCAAGCCGGCATGGAGGACGCCGATATGCTGGTGGCCGTTACCAGCGATGATGAAATCAATATGATCGCCTGCAGCGTGGCCGAGAACCTGTTCCGCACCCCCACCAAGATTGCACGGGTGCGCTCGACCTCCTACCTGACCCACCCGCAATTGTTTGAGTCCGGGGCCATCCCGGTTGATGTGCTAATCAGCCCCGAACAGCTGGTATCCGAATATGTGTTCCGCCTGATTGAGCAGCCGGGCGCGCTCCAAGTGCTGGACTTTGCCGATGGCAAAGTGCAATTGGTCGCAGTCAGGGCGTATCACGGCGGCCCGCTGGTGGGTCAGGAATTGCGTTTTTTGCGCGAGCATATGCCTTCGGTTGACACCCGTGTAGCGGCTATTTACCGGCGCAATCGCGCCATAATGCCGACCGGTACCACGGTGATCGAAGCCGATGACGAAGTTTTCTTTATTGCCGACCGGGCCGATATCCGCGCGGTGATGAGTGAGTTGCGCCGCTTGGAAGTGGCCTACAAACGCATCACCATCGCCGGCGGTGGCAACATCGGCCTGCGCCTGGCGCGCATGCTCGAGGGCCGCTATAACGTGCGCGTTATCGAATACAACAAAGCGCGCTGTATCCACCTGTCCGACCAGTTAGAGCGAACCATCGTTATCCAGGGCAGCGCCTCGGACAAGAACCTGCTGCTGGAGGAGAGCATCGAGGACACCGATGTGTTCCTCGCGCTCACCAATGATGACGAGGCCAATATCATGTCGTCCATGCTCGCCAAGCGGCTGGGCGCGCGCAAGGTGATGACACTGATCAACAATCCCGCCTATGTGGATGTGGTGCAGGGCGGTGATATCGACATCGCCATCTCCCCGCAGACCACCACCATCGGCAGCCTGCTCACACATGTGCGGCGCGGCGATATAGTCAACGTACACTCCTTGCGGCGCGGCGCGGCCGAGGCGATTGAAATTATCGCCCACGGCGACGCCAAGTCCTCCAAGGTAGTCGGCAAGACGCTGGAAGATATAGACCTGCCGGAAGGCGCGAATATAGGCGCGATTGTGCGCCAGGGTCCGGATGGCGATGAAGTCGTGATCGCCCACGACGATGTGGTGGTGCAATCCGGCGATCATGTGATTGTGTTTTTGCTGCAGAAAAAACATATCCGCGACCTGGAGAAACTGTTCCAGGTCGGATTCAGTTTTTTCTGATAAATACCCCCTGCCAATAAACAAAAGCCCCGGCAATTTCGCCGGGGCTTTCGCTTAAATCTGCTACCAGCTACCGCATCACTTGTGCTGTAGCACAATCCGATAGTGCGCTTTGCCCTCGCGCAGCTTATCCATAGCTTCATTTACTTGATCAAACGCAAAATATTCGGCAACCGGTTTAATGCCGTGTAAGGCCGCAAACTCCAGCATGGTTTTGATGGTCGCAGGGCTGCCCACCGGTGAACCGGAAACCGAGCGCTGCGCCATGATCAGGGGAAACACGGCCACATCCAGCGGCTGCAGGGTCGCCCCGACAAAATGCAAACGCCCTTTCGGCGCCAAAGTGGCAATGTAGGCGTTCCAATCGAGCTTCACGTTGACGGTTGAAATAATAAAATCAAACCGACCAGCAGCAGCGGCCAGGGCGGCAGCATTGCTGCTATCCAGCACCTTGTGCGCGCCCAAGGTGAGCGCCTCGGCTTTTTTGCTTTCGCTGGAGGTGAATGCGGTCACCTCACAACCCCATGAGCGCAAAAACTGCAGCGCAATATGCCCCAAACCGCCAATGCCGATCACACCTACTTTGGCCGTCGGTTTTACATCAAATTGCACCAGCGGGTTAAATACCGTCACGCCGCCGCAGAACAGGGGGCCGGCGGAATCTGCATCTACACCCTCTGGCAAGGCTACGACCGACACCGCTTGCGCGCGCACTTTGTCGGCAAAACCACCATGGCGCCCGGCGATGGTCGGTTGCGCGCTCGCGCATAAATTGTGGTCACCCGCCAGACAGGTCTGGCAGCTATTACAGTAGGCAGAATGCCAGCCAAGGCCAACCCGCTGCCCGACTTTGACACTGGTAACGCTCTCGCCCACAGCGCTTACAATCCCAATCACCTCATGCCCGGGCACGAACGGATATTGGGTAAAACCCCATTCATTGTCGAGCATACTCAGGTCGCTATGGCAGATGCCGCAGGATTCAACATCCAACTCCACCTCATCACTTCCCAGCGGCCCCGGATCATATTCAAAGGGTTCAAATTTGGCGCCGGGTGCCATGGCTGCATAGGCTTTGATCATGGGTAACTCCTTAATGGATAAAACAGGCGAGAACAGGTTTGGGTTTAAAACCTGAAGGGAAT
>DATIDX010000098.1:0-18836 GCA_035456025.1 Cellvibrio sp.
CTATCCATCTCCGGCAACAAGCGCACCAATAATTCATTAAGATAAAACCCCGAATACAAATGGTTTGCCGTTAAGGAGAGGAATTGATTATCAGATTCAAAACTGGTGAGCAGTTTCATATCCGTTTTTCCCTGCCAGCAAATCAGCAAACGACTAAATGGATTTAATAGCTGGCGTTTTGGGGTTTTGGTTTTGCGCACACCGCGCGCAACAGCGGTGACACGCCCGAAATCGGGCGTGAGGAAATCGATCAACAAACTGGTATCGCGATAAGGACGGGTATGCAAGATATAGGCGGGCTGGAGGTCAACACGCATAAGAGTAAATTAAAATTCGTTATAGCCAAGACTGCGCAGCGCGCGCTCGTCATCAGACCAACCGGATTTTACTTTTACCCAAAGCTTGAGCATGATTTTCATATCAAACAGTTTTTCCATATCGGTGCGCGCTTCAGTGCCGATCAGCTTTATACGGCTGCCCTTATCACCAATCAGAATTTTTTTCTGTCCATCGCGCTCAACCAAAATCAGCGCCGATATGTTCAGCAAATTTCCTTCCTGCTTAAACTCTTCAATCTCCACTGCCATTTCGTAAGGCAGCTCATCGCCCAACTGACGAGTGATTTTCTCGCGCACGATTTCGGCTGCCATAAAGCGTGAACTGCGATCGGTAATCTGGTCTTCCGGATACATATGAATGCCTTCCGGTAACCTCTCAGTAACAAGCTGCTCCAATCGATCCAGATTGGTATTGCGCAACGCTGACATAGGCACAATTTCAGCAACATTCAGCTTTTCCGACAGCGCCTGCAAATGCGGCAACAATGTTTCCTTATCTTCAATTTGGTCAACCTTATTGACCGCCAAAATAATCGGGCACTTCAGGTTTTGCAGTTTTTCTGCAACGGCTTCATCTTCTTCGGTCCAAATAAAGCGATCAATCACAAACACCACTACATCCACATCTTTCATGGCGCTGGTGGCTGCTTTATTCATGTAGCGGTTGATGGCCTTTTGCTGACCGAGGTGCATTCCCGGGGTATCTACAAAAATAATTTGTACATCGCCTTCGGTTTTAATACCAACAACAGCATTGCGCGTTGTTTGCGGTTTGCGCGAGGTGATACTGATTTTTTGCCCAAGGATATGATTAAGCAACGTGGACTTGCCCACATTAGGGCGCCCCACAATGGCAACATAACCGCAGCGGCTGCCGATAGTGTCGGGCTGATCTGTATCTGATTCAGAAGTCATAAATAAAATACTGGAAGAGAAAATGGGAATTGGGAGCTAGCCCTTAAAGTACTAGCTTACCTGGAATCAATCGATCTTTAACTGCGCCAGCATCAATACAGCAGCTTGCTTTTCTGCTTCGCGGCGGCTTGAAGCGGTCGCACTGGTCGGCTGTTTTGAGACAGCAACACGGCACTCGATGGTAAACATTTGCGCATGCCCTTCACCGCCTACCTCTACCACCACGTATTCAGGTAAAGGTTGACGCTGGGCTTGCATATATTCTTGCAAGCGCGACTTGGAGTCTTTGGCGCTGGTATTAAGCCCTAGTTTATTGAGGCGCGGGGCGAACCAAACCAGCACACGTTCGCGGCACACATCCAAACCACTGGCAAGATAGATTGCACCAATAATTGCTTCAACACTGTCCGCTAAAATGGAATCGCGCTGATTGCCGCCCGATTTCATCTCGCCTTCACCTAGCACCAGGCACTCGCCTAATTCAAATTCGCGCGCAAGTTCAGCCAGGGTATCGCCTTTTACCATCTGTGAACGCAAACGGCTCAGTTGGCCTTCACGCACTTCCGGAAAACGTTTGAACAGCTCTTCGCCGACAATAAAATTTAAAATTGAATCGCCCAAAAACTCAAGGCGTTCATTGTTGGTAGCGCCATGGCTGCGGTGAGTTAGCGCCAACTGTAACTGACGCTGATCTTCAAAATGATAGCCGAGACGTTGTTCAAGGCGCTGATATTTAAGTGTTAACACAAATTACTTGGTCTTGGTGGTTACGGCAGGTTTACAACATTGGCCGGGGCGAGTGCTATCCAGATGATTCTGAAAACTTACAATAATATCTATATTAGCTAAATATACTTCTCGAGTTTCATAATCCACAGTGACCAAAACCCTTTCACTTTCGCGCTCGATCTTGATACTTTCTATCGGACCTTTACTACGCACATTGTTGATCATATAAAAGTTATTAAGCTTCTTTTTAATTTCAGCATCGGTCATGTTTTCGAGTTCTTCTGCTCCATCATCTAAAGACTTAAGCGCAGTTTGTACATACATATTCTCTGCGTATATAGGTACTACTGCAAAAGCAAATTTACCCAAAAGCGCCACAACAATAAGCACCACCAACCATTGCAGCATTCCCAAACCACGCTGATGCTTGATCAATTTAAGATTGTTCATTCTCATTGCACTGACTCCGTTAAGGGAAATATTGCCGTTCAAATTAGCACGGGTATTTATTTGATAACGCCAACATGGTCAAAAGATGGAATGCTCAGGAACTTGTCCCAATGCATCCATACTGCAAAAGCTTTCCCGACTATAGCGCTTTCAGAAACAAAGCCCCATTCGCGGCTATCCAAACTGTTATCGCGGTTGTCGCCCATCATAAAATAATGTCCGTCAGGAACTACCCAGGAACCTTGCATACTTAGACGGCTGGGATGCAGATGTTTATAGGTCGTGAATTCCTTACCGTCAATATTCTCGGTCACCAAACGCAACACCGGAGCACCTGCTGGCAGTTCTGCAACAAGGTTTTCCTTAATAACTTTACCGTTCAGGGTGAGCACATGGTTGTTGTAGGAGATGTGATCGCCAGGCACGCCTATCACCCGCTTGATGTAATAAGTTTCAGGCGCGTGGGGAGGGAAAAACACCATCACATCGCCATGCTGCGGTTTTCCGGTGGGGATGATGGTGTTATTCAATACTGGTGCACGTATGCCGTAGGCAAATTTATTTACCAGAATAAAATCCCCCACCTCCAAGGTTGGGATCATTGAACCGGACGGAATCTGGAATGGTTCAACCAAAAATGAACGCAAGAAAAATACGATAAACAAAACGGGGAAGAATGATTTTGAATATTCCACCAACAGCGGCTCTTTTGCTGCCGTCTCTTTAGCCTGTTCATAGGCGGTTTTTTGCTGTTCCGTTTCCACCGCCATACCTGCAAATTGTTTCTCGACCGCTGCCACTTTGGCTTTGCGCGGGCGCGACAAAACCAGCGCATCAAACAGCCACACCAAACCGGTGATCAGTACCGCGAGTGTAAGAATTAGAGGTAAGTTAATACTGCTCATCGAGAGTCCTTAGCTTGTGATCAAACAAGTGATTAGCTATCTATTTTCAACACCGCGAAGAAGGCTGCTTGCGGGATTTCAACACTGCCCACTTGCTTCATACGTTTCTTACCGGCTTTTTGTTTTTCCAGCAGTTTTTTCTTACGGGTTGCATCACCGCCGTAACATTTTGCGGTCACATCTTTACGCAGTGCTTTCACAGTCGAACGAGCAACAATTTGGCCACCAATTGCTGCCTGAATTGCCACGTCGTACATCTGGCGGGGGATCAATTCTTTCATTTTTTCAGTGAGGGAGCGCCCCATGCTGTGTGCTTTGTCACGGTGCACAATGATCGCCAACGCATCCACTTTTTCGCTGTTGATCAACACATCCAGACGCACCAGGCTTGCCGCCTGAAAGCGCACAAAACTGTAATCCAGTGACGCATAGCCACGGCTAACCGACTTTAGCCGATCAAAGAAATCGGTAACTACTTCATTCATCGGCAATTCATAGCGCACCCGCACTTGCGAACCGGTGAACTGCAAATCTTTTTGTACACCGCGTTTTTCAATGCAGAGCGTGATCACGTTACCCAAATGTTCCTGCGGCACAAGAATATTGGCTTCAACAATCGGCTCGCGCATCTCTTCAATAGAGCCAGGATCGGGCAGTTTGGATGGGTTATCAACAAAGATAACCTCGCCACCGCGCTTAACCACTTCAAACACTACCGTTGGAGCAGTAGTGATCAGGTCGAGGTCGTATTCACGTTCCAAACGCTCCTGGATGATTTCCATGTGCAGCATGCCGAGGAAGCCAACGCGGAAACCAAAACCCAGTGCATCCGAACTTTCGGGTTCGTAGAACAAAGAAGCATCGTTCAAGGTCAATTTGGCCAGCGCTTCGCGAAAGTCTTCGAAGTCGTCAGAACTGATCGGGAACATACCGGCATAAACTTGCGGTTTGATCTTCTGGAAACCTGCCAGCGCGTCAACATCCGGGGTCTGGGCGTGGGTGATGGTATCGCCCACAGGTGCGCCGTGAATGTCTTTAATACCGGCAACCACAAAGCCCACTTCACCGGCTTTAAGCTCTTTTAACTGGGTTGGCTTCGGGCTGAATACGCCTACACCATCAACCAGCTGGGCTTTGCCGATGGTCTTGGTGATGATTTTATCTTTCAGGCGCAGGGTACCTTGCTTTACCCGTACCAGAGAGACAACACCGAGATAGTTGTCGAACCAAGAGTCGATAATCAGTGCTTGCAAAGGCGCATCCACATCGCCAATGGGTGGCGGAACCAGCCGTACCAATTCTTCCAATACATCTTCCATGCCCAGGCCGGACTTGGCGGAGCAGCGTACCGCTTCAGTGGCATCAATACCGATAATATCTTCAATTTCCTGCGCAACACGGTCTGGCTCTGCCTGGGGCAAGTCCATCTTGTTCAAGACTGGAATTACCTCCAGGCCTTGTTCGATTGCGGTGTAGCAGTTAGCCACTGACTGGGCTTCTACACCCTGCCCGGCATCGACAACCAACAGCGCACCTTCACAGGCCGCCAGCGAGCGGGATACTTCATAGGTGAAGTCCACGTGACCGGGGGTATCGATGAAGTTGAGTTGATAGGTTTTGCCATCGCGTGCGTTGTAATAAAGCGTCACGCTGTGGGCTTTGATGGTGATGCCGCGCTCGCGCTCCAGATCCATGGAATCAAGTACTTGCGCTTCCATTTCACGATCACTCAAGCCACCGCACATCTGGATGAAGCGGTCAGCAATGGTGGATTTACCGTGGTCAATGTGGGCAATAATGGAAAAGTTACGGATATGGCTCAGGTCAGTCACAGGCGCTTAACTACTTTATGAAGTTGGAATAGTCCCCGGAAGTGGGGGGCGAAAATAGTGGGCGGCATTCTAGCCTATTTGGTAGGGCGGTGCCATGAGCCGTATGGAGACCAAAGCCGGCGGAAAATCCAGCCTAATACCAGCTACAAGCCGCAAAAAACGCCAGCGCTTTGCTGGCGTTATTGATTGTGGAAGTCCGCCAAGGGTAACTACTTGATGACAATCGATCTGAAAACCGGGCGATCCTGGCGATAAAAACGGATAGCCTGGGGTTCATTTTTCGGCAGGCCTTTGACGATTTTCGTGTAATCGGCGGGCGACTTGATGTCAGTAAATGCCAACTGGGTGATGATATCGCCCACCTGGATACCCGCTTCTGCTGCTGGACTGCCCTGCTTCACATCCCGCACCACCACGCCGGCATCAGCGCCACCGCGCTGGGTTTGTTCCAGGGTGCTAACTACCAGACCCAGCGCATCAGTGGAGTTATCGACCGGGGCAGATGCCGGGCGAGCCGCTGCCTCTTCCGGCGACACAGGTAAAATCCCTACGGTCACCGTCAAACTTTGCTCCTTGCCCTTGCGCATAATGAGGACTGGCACTTTCGATTTGGGTGCCGTACGCCCTACAAGATAGGGTAAATCGGAAGAGGTATGCACATCGCTGCCGTTGAACTTGATGATCAAGTCACCCGCCTTCAGGCCGGATTTCGCCGCTGGACCTTCGCCATCTACTTCGCTAATCAATGCTCCCATAGGTTTGCTCATGCCCAGTGAGCTAGCGAGGTCTTTATCCACGTCCTGGATCATGACTCCCAGCCAACCGCGGTCAACGCGCCCCTTGTCTTTCAACTGCGCGACCACGTCAATCGCCAATGAAGAAGGGATCGCAAACGACAGACCTACAGAACCGCCACTAGGCGAATATATTTGCGAGTTAATACCTACCACCTCCCCTTCCATATTGAATAATGGGCCACCTGAATTGCCGGGATTAATGGCAACGTCAGTCTGGATAAATGGAACATAGGTACTCTCACCGCGCGGAGAGGGAATGCTGCGGCCGATGGCACTGACAATCCCCGCACTGGCGGAGTAGTCCAACCCAAACGGCGAACCTATGGCGACAACCCATTGACCCACTTTCAGGGTTTCGTTTTTAGCCAGGGTAAGGGTCGGGAGATTTTTAGCATCCACTTTTAACAATGCCAAATCCGAGCGTTCATCGCTGCCAACCAGTTTTGCGCTGTACTCATTTTGGTCGTTGAGGATTACGGTAATGGTGTCCATTTGATCGATCACGTGATTATTGGTTAACACGTAGCCGTCACTTGAGATGATAAACCCGGAGCCGAGCGAACCCCGGTCGCGCGGCATCTGGCGGCGTTCCAGCAGCTCGCGGAATATATCTGGCAGGCCTTCGACGTCGGGGGGCAGCTGCGGCTGGGCCTGGGCGAGATCGGCTTTGGACACAGCGGTGATTTTCACTACGGCGGGAGAATGCTGCTCGATAAGCTGAGTGAAATCCGGAAGATCGGCAGCAAAACTCACCACCGGCATTACGATCAGAGTAACTACTGCGACTAGACTCGCCCATTTGGCAGTCATTTTGTACATACAAGGCTCCTTAGGAATATTCAACGGTCATCAAAGCGCACTTTCGGCCTGCGCTTGACCCCGGTTCGCAACTT
Source organism: Cellvibrio sp. (assembly GCA_035456025.1). Taxonomy (GTDB): domain Bacteria; phylum Pseudomonadota; class Gammaproteobacteria; order Pseudomonadales; family Cellvibrionaceae; genus Cellvibrio. The sequence continues at coordinate 6,860 of DATIDX010000098.1, forward strand.
CAGACTGGCCGGCCAGAAAATAATTCCAGGACGGCGCTAAATTCCGGGTTAAGAATGATTTGGGAATTGTGCTAAAAAAATGCAAGCCTGGGGACGCGGAAAAATAGCCTATTGCGCAGGTTTTGGCGTGGGTTGTTTACCGCTGCCGAGGTCTTGCTGTTCAACCATTTGTTCCAACTGTTGCAAATCAATCGGCAACTCAGGTTTTACGCCCGACGACTGTTGTTGCGATGAAGTTTCTGCTGCTTTTGTTGCAGCGAATTGCGCCTCGGCCGCTTTCTGCTCAGCCTCTTTGATCGCCGCTATTTTCTTTTCCATTTCCTTGCGCGTCGCCTCGTTTTCCAGGCGAATTGTCACACGGCGATTTTTTGCTTGGCCGGACTTATTCTGGTTATTGGCGATAGGAAATTTATCGCCATGCCAGCGAGTGGTGATCTTGTCGAGCCCCAGGCCTTTCTCAATTAAATAATTGGTCACCAGTTCCGCCTGGCGCTGCGCGGCTATCTCACCCTCCTCTACTGTGGCCAGTTTTTCACTGTGGGCGTCAACGATAATCCCCAGCACCCGGGGATCGGCTTTGGTGTAGCGCACGATTTTATCGAGCTGCGCTTTTGCGCCAGGGCTTAACTCTTCAGCACCGTTTGAGTAATTAATCAGCGTGCGCGAAAGCTGGTCGAAGGTATAAGGGATGAGTTGCGCGATACAGCGCTGGTACTTGCTATAAGCTGGCGCAAAATTGCGCGCTTCAAGTACCACCCGCAAGCTATTGCCACTAGCTCCAACCTGCGCACTACTGAAAGCCACGTTGGTGCCCTGCCCCAACGAAGTACCGACTGCGGTGGCCTGCGCAGCAGTCAGACGCACTTGCTGCGCGCCTACCTGAACCTGCCCAAGTGCAGCCGGGCTAACATCATCGCGCCATAGAGGAGGAACAGATTCTATTTTTACCGCGCCCGACGGGAATACTTGTTTGTTGCCCTTCAGCTCAAAAAATTCGCCGCTGCCTGCGTTGCGCACAAAACGGGCGCTGCCAAATCCGGGAATATTGTGAGCCAAGCTACAGGCAAAAGGCCCGGCTGTGGTTGTCCATCGGGCATCGCTGAAGTTGGCAGTGTAAGTTTGAGCGAAAAGCGGCGCGCAGAGGATAAATGCCAGGATCAATAAACCCCATGCTTTAAAGCGGTAAAAAGGAGCGAAATTCATGAACAATCCCGATGCAATAAAAACAATGGTTTACCGAGTATAGCCAGCACACTGGAGAATGCTGCAGTCCGCCGAGCGTGGAATTTGGCTGCGGACACAGGGCAATTTTGATAGCATGCCGCCACTTTTGCCCGTTCCGCTTTTATCTTACGGTTAATCCTTTTTATTTTTACGCCCCTTATTTACGGAATCGCCCGCCCCATGACCCAACAGCTGACCATCACCCGCCCCGACGATTGGCATATCCATTTGCGCGATGGCACCGCCCTCACACGCACGGTTGGCGACGCTGCACAGCAATTCGCCCGCGCGATTGTGATGCCCAATCTGGTGCCGCCAGTGATGAACGCCACCCAAGCCCTTGCCTACAAAGAGCGCATACTCGCGGCGCGGCCCGCAGGCAACCAATTTGAACCGCTGATGGTGCTGTACCTCACTGACAATACGGACCCAGCCGAAATTGCCATCGCCAAAGCGGCGGGCGTGAGCGCCTGCAAACTCTATCCTGCTGGCGCGACGACCAACTCCGCATCAGGCGTGACTGACCTGAAGAAAATTTACCCAGTGCTGGATGCTATGCAAAACGCCGGCATGCATTTTTTGTTGCATGGCGAAGTGACTGATAGCTCGATTGATATCTTCGACCGCGAAAAAGTGTTCCTCGACCGGACCTTCGGACAAGTGGTGAAAGATTTCCCGGCATTAAAGATGGTGCTGGAACATATCACCACCGCCGATGCCGCCCAGTTTGTCGCCGCCGCACCAGACAATGTAGCAGCCACCATCACCGCGCATCATCTGCTGTACAACCGCAACCATATGCTCGCCGGCAACATTCGTCCGCATTATTACTGCCTGCCCATTCTCAAGCGCAGTACTCATCAGCAAGCGCTGATCAAAGCGGCGACCAGCGGCAGTCCAAAATTCTTTTTGGGTACTGATTCGGCTCCCCACGCCAAAGATAAAAAAGAAGCTGCCTGTGGCTGTGCTGGTAGTTACACTGCTTATGCGGCGATTGAACTCTATGCCGAAGCCTTTGAAGACGCCGGTGCGCTTGATAGGCTCGAAGCGTTCGCCAGCCATTTCGGGCCAGATTTTTACAATCTTCCGCGCAATACCGATACCATCACCCTGCTCAAAAAAGACTGGCAAGTGCCTGATACCTTGAGTTTGGGTGACCAACCGCTGGTGCCATTGCGCGCTGGTGAAACCCTACGCTGGCAGTTGCAAAACGGCCAAACCCACCACAGCCAGTTGCAAACGGCTTAAGGCGAACTTGTGAATCCACCTGAAAATTCCCGCGATCCCGATTCACCTTTAGCGCAGCGCTTCCGCGGCTTTTTGCCGGTAATTGTCGATGTGGAAACCGGCGGCTTTAATCCACAGAGCGATGCCCTGCTGGAAATTGCTGCGGTCACCATCCGCATGGACCAGGACGGTTTTTTACATCGCCATGAAACCTTTTCATTCCATGTCGAGCCGTTTGAAGGCGCCAATATCGAACAGGCAGCGCTGGATTTTACCGGCATCGACCTGGACGACCCCGAGCGCATGGCTGAACCGGAACTGATGGTCATGACCGATTTGCTCAATGCTGTGCGCAGGTCGGTAAAAGAAAATGGTTGCACGCGCGCCGTGATCGTCGGCCACAACGCGCATTTCGATTTGAATTTTGTGAATGCGGTAATTGAGCGCTGCAATATCAAACGCAGCCCCTTCCATCCTTTCTCAGTATTTGATACCGCGACCCTCGCCGGCCTCGCTTTCGGCCAGACAGTGCTCGCCAAAGCCTGCCAGGTAGCCGGATTGGAATTCAGCAACAGCGCGGCCCACTCAGCAGCTTACGATGCCGAAAAAACTGCCGAATTATTTTGCGTAATTGTTAATCGCTGGAAGGAACTGGGTGGCTGGATCGCCGCCGAAGATGACGGCGACGAAGAAGCTGAATAAGCAGAAACCGGTTAAAAATACGGACTCAATATCAAGCGACGGTTATTGCGGGCAACTCACCCGCACTAATCACCAACTTCTCCGCCGGCGCGATTACCTCGGCAGTGCCCTTGGCAATTAATTTGCCGTCCTGATTGTGTGCTTCACACTCCAGTGTCACTAACTTAACGCGCTCTTTAATTGCACTCACAGTTAAGGTGACAGTGACTGTATCGCCAATTTTTACCGGGTGTTTAAAATTCAGGCTCTGACTGCGGTAAACCGAACCCGGCCCAGGCATATGCATCGCGATAGCGGCCGATACCAACGCACCTGTCCACATACCGTGACCAATAGGTTCACCGAATGCAGTAGTCGCGGCATAGGCTTTATCCAAATGCACCGGATTCAAATCGCCCGAACAGGCGGCAAACAGAATCACATCATTTTGTGTCAGGGTTTTACTGTAACTGGCAGTCTGACCTATGGTCAGTTCATTGATGGGAAAATTTTCCAGTGAGGCCATGGTGTAAATCCAGATTGGGTTTGCAGTAAAAAATCAACGCGATTTTTTTATCAGATCGTAGGCGGCCTGGATTTCTTGCGAGCGCTCAGTCGCCGCTTTGATCATATCGTCCGGCATACCTTGCCCGATCAATTTATCCGGGTGATATTCGCTCATCAATTTGCGATAGGCTTTTTTGATATCAGCATCAGTTGCCGTTTTTTCCACCCCCAATGCTTCGTAAGCCAGCGCCAATTCGTCGGGGCGCGGTACATATTGCCCGGCACCTTGATAACCACCCTGCTCCTGGCGGAAATTATTTTGCGCGTTGAGCATGCGCAGTAATTGCTCAAAGGCGAAGCGCGAGAAACCGAGCCGTTCAGCCACCTGGCGCAGTACTTGCGCCTCCTGCTCATCCAGCACACCGTCGGCCATGGCGAGGTTTACCAGATTCACGAGCAACATATTGATCAGGCTAGGGCTAGAGCCGCAGTGCAGTTTGAACTCAGCCATCACTGCATCAAAATTAAAGTCATCGCCTGCGCCCACTTTAAACAAGCGTATAGCTTCGCGGCGATGGTCGGGGGTCAAACCCATTTTGCTCATCAACGATTCGGTAAGTTGGATCTCCGTTTCGCTGACACGCCCATCCGATTTTGCCAAATGGCCGAGTAGTAAAAAAACGGTGGTGAAAAAATTGGCTTGAATCGCATGCAATTGTTCCTCAGACAATGTGGGGCGCGCGCGCTTTTTGCGATCAATCAAAAAATGTCCCAACAGGGCACCAACGATTGCGCCGAATGGACCACCGACAAAAATACCTGCGATAAACCCCAGTACCTTTCCGATCATAATGTTTCCGTAATTTTCCAATATTTAAAATGTGTGCGCGGGGTATTGACGGAGTAGCAGGTTTATCCAGGTAGCTAAGAACTGCATGACAACATGGAGCAACCGGCTTTATGCCGCGCCCACTCGGGGCGCCGGGCGAAATACGCTTCGTACTCCGGCTGCTCATCATAGGGGTTGCGCAGTATATGCAATAACTTTTCAATTTCCGAGTTATCACCCTGAGCGGCTTTATCTATTGCCTGCTGAGCAAGGTAATTACGCAATACATATTTTGGATTTACCGCATTCATCCGCGCGCGACGCTGCTGGTCGTCATTGCCGTTAAGTACATAATCCTGTTGCAGGCGCTGGGCATAGCTGCGCATCCAATTGGCCATCACCGTTTCTGTATCCACATCCGCTGCGGAATAGTAGGCTGGTCGCACAATATCAACACATTGTTGGTCGGTGAATTGATGAATGTCATCGGGTGACAGCTGCGCAAGCAGGCGATAGAAGATTGTCATATCGATTTCAGCTGATTGCAGAGCCTGCAACAAACTTTCATTGAGCGCTTGATCCTGCGCCGGATCAAATTCGGAGAGTCCTAGTTTGTTAGCGGCATCGCGCTGGGCGCAGCGCTCGTATTCCGCGCGATATTTTTCCAATGCCTGTTGCAGTGGCTCAACTGCGTTGATCAAAGGATAAATGGCATTAGCTAGTTGCGCGAGATTCCAGAGCGCAATGCGCGGCTGGTTAATGTAGCGGTAGCGACGCCCCTGTGCGTCAGTAGTGTTCGGCGTCCAATCGGGTTCGTACCCTTCCAGCCAACCGTAGGGGCCATAGTCTATGGTCAAACCGAGGATAGACATATTGTCGGTGTTCATTACCCCGTGCACAAAACCAACGCGCATCCAGTGCGCCATTAGTTGTGCGGTACTGATGCAGATATCATTGAACCATTGCAAATAAATGTCGGTATCTATTGCGGAGGATTCATCGGCTAACAAATACGCAAAATCGGTGCGGATGGTGAAGTCGGCCAACTGCTTCAACACATCGATTTCACCGCGCGCAGAAAAAATTTCAAAATTGCCGAAGCGGGTAAAACTGGGCGCGACCCGGCATACCACTGCGCCGGGTTCCAACTGCGGATTGCCATCGTAAAACATATCGCGCCGCACCCACTCGCCGGTGGTTACCAAGCTGAGCGCGCGCGTGGTAGGTACGCGCAAATGGAACATGGCTTCACTGCATAAAAATTCGCGCACTGAAGAGCGCAGCACCGCCAATCCATCCGCCGTGCGCGAGTAAGGTGTGGGGCCGGCGCCTTTTAATTGCAGTGTCCAGTGTTCGCCACGGTGGTTGCGCACTTCGCCGAGGTTAATGGCGCGGCCGTCCCCCAATTGCCCAGCCCAATTTCCAAATTGATGGCCGCCATAACAACTCGCGTGGGGCTCCATTCCATCGAGCAAACTATTGCCACCAAATACCTGAGCAAATTCCGGCTGCTGGAAAACAGACTCGTCCAAATCCAGCAATACGGCGACTTCTTTTGCGCCGGCGACTAGCTGGGGATTTTTAACGGGTGTCGGTGCGACGCGGGAATAGACTGCACCGGAAACCTGGCGACGATAATTATCTGCCTCTGGGTCAGCCGGAAGCTCGCGTACGAGGCGGTTATCAAATTGAAGCTGATTGAGCTGTGTGATCATAATTGCTGAACGAAGGTGAATTCGTCTCTGGAATAGCCCTGCGCGCTAAACAGAACGCAGAGGTCAAAAGCGGGATTGAGCACCTACAGTTAACTGGTATTTACCTACACCGGGTGCGTTCCTGGCCGAGGTGGGCACGGCGACATCAACGTGCACCACATTGCCAATACGCACTTTACTTGAACTAAAACGCAAACCAAAGCCGACGTTGCTCAACAGCGGGCTGTAACCATATTGGTCGACACCCCAGGCTTTACCAACATCAACAAATGCGACAGCACCAACGCGTAACAGGTTATAAATGTGGAGGTCAGAAAAGTAGCGACGCTCGAGGGTAAATACGTAGCGTTTGTCACCGCGCTGGTAATCCGTAGGGTAGCCGCGCATGCCGGTGATATCGCCTACGGTCAACTCTTCATATTGCGCTAGATCCTGGCCCGCCTCGTAAAGAACACCCGCATACCAGCGGCGCTTTTCATCCTGGAAATAATTGTAAGCCAGTGTGATGCCGGCGACCGCGCTATCGCTACCTTCAATACTTGAATGACGGCGCCCATCCAGATTGAGCGACGTTTCAAAAATATGCTGGCTGTCAAAATCAATGATATGGCTGTATTCGCCGATGTAGCGAATTACATCGTCGGGGTTATCAAATTGGGTGCCCGCATAACCTAAACGGAAACTAAAATTCTTGCCAAGCGCTATATCTTCTGCGCGCTGGATTTGGTTTACGTTTTTGAAAACACCGTAACGGTTCTCCAAAAACTGGTATTCGATCCAGGGATAAACAGCTTTGCGTTCCTCGGGGATAGCTTGAAGCGTTTCATCTGTTACAAAAAAGTTATCTTCTTCATTGGAAACACCGATCAACCACCGTTGGGTGTGAGTAGAACTGATATCCGTTGCCAATCCGTAATACATCCGGTTGTGCATGGTCTGATGACCAAATTCATTAATTTGTTCATCCATGTGGCGAATGGGTTCTTCGAGCGTGACATCTTGCGTATAAAAGCCTGCAGCCCATGGAGTTTCCAACGAATAGAATGGATGCGAAATATCGATAACAACATCCTGGCCATCACTGGTATCGGCATAGCTAAGCTTGGTGGCGATTTGCGAGTTGAAAATATGCGGGTTGCTGAAATCGTAACTGATTAAATTGCGCTCAGTATTTTCTTCGTAGCCAATCGTCAAACTGTTACCGGTACCCAAGATATTTCCATCGGCGATAGCGAAACCGGATTTGGTTCCCTCCGACTCTTTGCTCAATGAAAATTGCGGCTCCAGTGTCCATGCATCGCGTGTAACCACCATCACATCTACATGGTTAGCACAAACCGTGACCGGAACAATATAAGCGCCTGTCAAGTAGGGGCGTGTACGCAAAATACGCTCGCTCTCCTGAATGATTTTTACGTTCACTGGCTCGCCTTTATCAAATAGTAATTGCGCTTTGATAACCTGCGGCCGAGTGTTGATGTGTAATTTGTTGAGAAATAAATAGACGACGTTATCTTCGTCGGGGTCGTTTTTATCGAATACTGAGAGCGAACTGAATTGAATGTTGCGGATTTCTTTCCCTTCCAAACCATCGAACAAATGCATGTCGATACGGGTCTTTTTTGAATTGGCTACTTTAACAATGTCATTGGCAACCGGTTGGCAGCTGGGATCTGTTTCCACTGCCGCAGTATCATCATCGCCCGCGTACACCAGCATAGAACCAGATGCGTTCGCCAGCAGAACAAATAAAGTAGCTATCAACCCGTTACGCGGGGCATTCATCATAGGTATATCTCTAGCGCACACTCGGCAATTAATGAAAACATGATCCTGGACAAAAAAGAATCAGTCCGGTTTCGCACAAACAGGCGGCACCTTAGCACGGTGCATTTCCTTCGCCTAGCGCAAGCCTGTTAAGAGTTTTTGCAAGGGGTTATTGCGCAGCTGATGAGGACGATAGCGGGGGCTGGTGCGATGCGTCTGTCTGCTCTCGCACAGAATCTGCATCATCTGGAGCGTGATGCATGGTGGCGTGATCCATGTTGGAATGATCCATTTGGGAGTGGTCCATCGCTGAAGGGTCCATCTTTGTGTGGTCCATTTTCGAGTGATCCATTTTCGAATGATCCATTTGCGTGTGCTCCATCGCGGAATGATCCATCCCCTCAGGCATTTCATGGGATGCATCATGGTGATGCTGGTGGCTGCCATGGCCGCCGCCCCAAATGGTCCAGACACCGAAGAGAATAACCAATACGGCAAGGCTCCAGCGAATCTGGCGGCGCTGGAGCAAGCGGCCCAATTGTTGCGCAGCTAACCCAGTAGCCAACACCGAAGGCAACGTACCCAACCCAAAGGCGAGCATGACCAATCCGCCGCCGATTGCCTGACCCTGCGCCATGGCATAGGCCAATGCCGAATACACCAAACCGCAGGGCAACCAGCCCCAGATCCCGCCTAACAGGATCGCCTTGGCTGCGTTGTCGACTGGCATCAATGCTTTGCCCAGAGGTTGCAAGTAAGCCCACAGATAGCGCCCACCTGTCTCCAGGTAAGTCAGCCCGCGCCACCAGTTAGCCAGGTACAAACCCATGGCGATCAACAGTAAACCCGCGAGCCAACGCAGCCAGATTGCGCCGCCCGATTCCGTAATCTGCTGCGCGAATATCCCCACGATCACGCCCATAAGGGCATAACTAAAGATGCGCCCAAGGTTATAGCTGAGCAGGATTAACCAGCGGCGCGCCTTGGCACTGGCAGGCACAGCCATGCTTAACGCGCCCATAATGCCGCCACACATACCCACGCAATGGGCGCTGCTAAAAAGGCCGAGTAAAAACGCGGCAGTAAGGGCTGACCATTCAATCATCATGGGCGGGAAGTCTTGTCGTCGGGGTTGCTGTCGTTAGTACTTTGATCAGTGTTAGTGGCAGGGCTGTCGCCCAGAGTAGCGGAGGTTTTAGCCAGATCTTTTTTGGTTTTTTCAGCATCAAAAAGAATGCGGTGGGCCTCGGTGTCAAGGTTGTCGTACTGGCCGTTGTTGATCGCCCAAAAGAGCACCTTAATTGCCAGACCGATAAAAATCAGCGCGCAGGGAACGAGAAAATACAGACTTTCCATTAATGGCTCACAAGCTTACCGGGTTAAACGCAGGGCGTTAAAAATCACAATCAGGGAGCTGGCGGTCATGCCAATAGCCGCCAACCAAGGCGGAATCATACCAGCCGCCGCCAGCGGCAAGGCGAGCAGATTATAAATCAGCGAAAAACGCAGGTTCTGGTTGATGATCCCTTTGGTGCGCCGCGCGATTTCCAGCGCATCCACTATCACGTCGAGGCGATCATTAAGCAGGACCGAATCAGCACGGGTTTGCGCCAGATCCGACGCCGAGGCCATAGCGACCGACACATCGGCACCGGCAAGCACCGGCACATCATTTATCCCATCACCTACCATTAGTACTTTATCACCGGCCGCCTGGCGTTGGCTTAAGTGCGACAATTTGTCGCCCGGTTTAGCACCCGCGCGATACTCATCAATACCAAGCTGATGCGCTAACTGCGCCACTGCGCCTGATTGGTCGCCGCTGAGTAGCTCTACTGCGATGGCGCGAGCCTTGAGCCGCTGGATCAATTGCAGCGCGTCGGGGCGAATCTCATCGATCAAGCCAATCCACGCCAGCGGAGTATGGCTATCTGCCAACAGCAGCCAAGTGTGCTGCGCATCCGGTAATTCAAGCGCTTGGGGACTAATCAGTTCTGCAGCGAACTCCGCAGTTCCCAAACGGTATAGATGGCCTGCTATCCGCCCCTCGACCCCGGCAGCGGTAACTTGCTTGATGTCATCTGCCTTGAAAGTGTCCTGCCAAGGCCGGAACGCGGCGGCCAAAGGGTGATTGGAGCCGGCTTCCAAGGCCGCTGCTATCCCCAGCAACTGCTCGTCAGTTTGGCTCGCACCCTGTAAGCGCACGATTTGCGCCATTGCAAATTTGCCTTTGGTGAGGGTGCCGGTTTTATCAAAAATCACCCGATTTACGCTGTTCAAGGTTTCAATCACATGGCCGCGCGCCACCAGGAAACCGCGTTTACGCAGGTTGGCCGTCGCCGCTGACAAGGCTGCAGGCATTGCCAGTGCCAAGGCGCAAGGACAGGTGACCACCAACACCGAAAGCGTTACCCACAGCGCTTGTTCGGGGCGATACCAGAGCCAGAAGCCGAATACCACGCTGCATACAATCAGCAAGCGTGCGATAAAAAAGCGAGCTATGCGATCGGCAGCCAATACCTGCTGAGGCTTTTCATCAGCCGCCTGGCTGGCCAAACGCTCGATGGCAGAAAGCTGGGTCGCAGCTCCAAGCGCGGTGACCTCGATCTTGAGCGGACTGTGATTGTTGAGCGTGCCGGCGATAACCAGATCGCCCAGCCGTTTGCCAACAGGTTGGGATTCACCCGTAAGCAGGGCTTCAACCACGGCGCTCTCGCCCGCTACAACCCGGCCATCGCAGGGGAAGGTCTCGCCCGCCTTAACCAACACCAGGTCACCCAGTTGCAAGGTTTTGATTGGCATTGACTGTTCAACTTCGCAGCCATTCTCTTCGCGCAGGCAGCAGGCGGTAAGTGGCATCAATTGCGCGAGATTGCCAAATGCAAGGCGGTTGCGATGACGCGCGCGCAGCTCAACGTAGCGGCCAATCAGCAAAAACAGGGTAAACATGGAGACGGATTCAAAATAGACTTCGCCGGTACCGGAGACAGTCGCCCATACGCTGGCGCTGTACGCCAGGCCAATTGCAAGGGCGACCGGTACATCCATCACCAGATGGCGCATTTTAATGCTGCGCCAAGCTGACTGGAAAAAAGGCCAAGCCGAGAAAAATACTACTGGCGTGGCCACCAGCATCGACAACCAGCGAAGGAAATCCAACCAGAAATCGGTGGCGCCGGTGTACATGCCGACGGCGACCATCATCGCCTGCATAGTGCCAAAACCGGCCACGCCAATACGGAACAGGGCGACCCGGTTTTCTTTTTTGATCAGTTGCTGCTGTTGGTCGTCGGTAGCCGGGCGCGGCAAATAGCCAATTTCTGCAAGCGCCTGGAAAATTTGGCTAAGTTGGAATTGGCCATCCCAAACAATAGCGCAGCGATGCGTGCTGAGGTTGACGGTTACAGAACGGATCGCGGGATTTTTCTTGAGATGGGTTTCGATTAGCCAACTGCATGCAGCACAACTAATGCCTTCAAGGAGCAGGTTTGCTTGTTTGAGGTCGCCGGGAAAAGGGATGACAAATTCCGCCTGGACTTCCGGCAAGTCGTAGATATGCCAGCGCCGGCTATCTGCGCCACCCGAGTCCGGGCGTTCATTACTCGAGGTACGGAATTCGTAGAAGCTTTCCAATCCCCCGTCCACTATGGCCATGGCCACTGCCTGACAACCCGGGCAGCACATACGTCGCACTTCGCCCTGGATTTTAACCGGGTAGTTACTGGCCGGAGGAACAGGAAGGCCGCAGTGATAGCAGGTCTGCTCCGATGCAGCAGCTGTGACTAGTGAAGTCGCCATGCCAGCTCAACTATTTGACACGCGGCGCCAATACCGTTATCTCGGCCTTGCGGAAATCAATCTCGCCACTCAATGTCCAGGGCGCCTGGTTACGATCAGCCAGGTCATTTATCGGATAGAGCGTCAGATACCACGAATAATCAGGCTCTGCTTTCAGCTCACCACGATAATGTCCGGGTGCTATGGCTTTCAGGGCGATCAACTGGTCCTTGGCCGCTTTAACCGGGTG
>DATIDX010000099.1:0-7346 GCA_035456025.1 Cellvibrio sp.
CATTATGAAGGCGAAAAGTTCTATCTGAGATGTTGGCGAGGTGCGGGTGGAGGGCAGCGTTGCGCTCGGCAACACTGCCGCAAGCCATTAGCGCAAGGCGAAATCCAGGGCGATGCCGGCAAAAATCGCCCCGCCGACCCAATTATTATTGAGGAACGCCTTGAAGCAGGCCTCGCGCACGCGGAACCGGATCAGCCACTGTTGGTAGATAAACAGCCCCGCCGCGACCGCCAGCCCCAGGTAGAAAAAGCCGCCCAACTCAAAGCGCTTGCCCACCAGCGCCAGGGTGGCAAGGGTCAGGAATTGCAGGACTCCGGTGATTGCACGATCCTGCTCGCCAAATAAAATCGCGGTGGATTTCACCCCGATTTTCAAGTCGTCGTCGCGGTCGACCATCGCGTAAAAAGTATCGTACGCCACCGTCCACAGAATCACCGCCAGATAAATCAACCACATCGGCTGATTCAGCGCGCCCGCCTCAGCCGCGTAGGCCATAGGGATGCCCCAGGCGAAAGCTGCACCCAGCACCACCTGCGGTAAGTGGGTGTGGCGTTTCATAAAGGGGTAGCAGAAGGCCAGCACCAAGCCGCCAACCGAAAGTTTGATGGTCAGTGGGTCGGTAAACAGCACCAGAGTAAAAGCGATCAAACACAGGGCGACAAACAGGCCGATAGCTTCGCGACTGGAGACAGCGCCGGTCGCCAGCGGGCGATTTTTAGTGCGCAAAACGTTGCCGTCGATCTTGCGGTCGGCGAAGTCGTTGATCACGCAGCCGGCCGCGCGCATTACAATGACACCCAGCACAAAAATCACCAGGTTCTTGCTGCTCGGCACACCTTTGGCGGCAATCCACAGCGCCCAGAGCGTGGGCCAAAGCAATAGCAGTGTTCCTATCGGGCGATCCATCCGCATCAAATGCCAATAGTTCACCGCTTTTCGACGCAGAATTTGCGTAAAACCGCCTTTTTCTACGTCTTTTGCCGCCACACGCTGGAGAATTTTTGCGGCGTGCAGCTTGGCCCAATCGGCGGTGGGGGCGGGATCTTCCAGCGCTGCAGCAACTGGCGTCGAGGCCAGATCGGGGGCGCGGATATTAATAGAAGGTGATTCAGCCTCTGCCTTAACCACAACTGCCTCAGCTTGAGTGGGGGCCAGCGCGATTGGGGTTGGATGTGGCGCTGCCACAGGTGGCGCATTTGCAGCTGAGGTGACAGCGGATTCGCGCGGCGGAACGACTTTTTTAGGGGCTGATTTCTTAGGTGCCGGCGGCTGCGGAGCTGTTTTGGGAGCGGCAGTTTTGCTATCGGTTGCCACAGGTTTAGCTTTGGCGACCGGTTTGGCAGTAGTCTTGCCCGCAGGTTTGGTGGCTGCTGCTGGTGCGGCTGGCTTTTTCACCGCCGGTTTGGCAGTGGTTGTGGCTTTTTTAGCGGGTGCGACGGCTGTCCCGGTAGCGGGTTTCTTTGCCGCCGGCTTTTTAGGTGCGGCCGCAGCTGCGCTCGCGGGCGTTTGCGCCTCGGGTGCTACCGCCTCGGGTTTGACATTGTCGGGAGTGCTCATGCAAAACGCCGCCTTATTAAAATTATGGGAACCGGGCTAGGCATCCAGCCGGGCGACAAAAGCCGGTAAAAACACTTCGCTTACCAGCAGCGGTTTCTGCTCCAGATAAAATACCGAGCGCCGACCCCAGAGCGGCTCAGCGCCCATTAACTCTCCGGGCACGTAGGTATGATCGCGGCTAATCCGGGCCAGGGCAATGGGGCTGCGCGTCAACTGTGGCTGACTGAACAAAAATGCACCCAGTGGGCGATTGTTCTGTTTGCGCAGGTGGCGCAGTGATCCGGTCAGGCTGGCGAGCGGCAGCAGGCTGCGCGCGAAAACCCAGGGCTGATCCTCGCCGTAGAGTATGACCTCGCGCACCAGCGCCAGTGTTGAGCGCTGCATCCCCAGTATTTGGCGCTCATCCAGACGCGGCACCCCGATAAACTGACGCAGCACCCGCACCCGAAATTGTCCGTCACTTTTCGCGATCAGGCGAGCGGTGAGTGAACCGCTGTCGAGCAACCAATCCTGCAGCTGGGGGTGGGGGCGTTGCGGGCGGACTATGGCGCGCAGCGGTCGCCAGCTGAGCGCGGGGGATGGGGTATTCGCAGCCTTGAGCAAAACTGGCTCCTATGCAAGGGAGATGGTGATGAAGATGAATGGGGCGGCAGTTTAGCAGTTTGCGTTCTTCCGGTACGTCGTCGGCTGCGGAAAAAGCCGGTGCAAGTCTGCCGCAAATTCATTATTGAAGGTACACTCCAAACCTTACCGATATAACCAAGGAGAAAAAAACCATGCATAAGACCGACATAGTAGTAGCACTGGCGAATAACACAGACCTGGGAGTTAATAAGGCGGACCTGGTGGTGTCTGCATTTATCGAGCAAATTACCAATGCCCTGGCCCGTGGCGAATCAGTCGCCCTGCTCGGCTTTGGCACCTTTAATGTCAGCGCCCGCGCCGCGCGCGAAGGCCGCAATCCGCAAACAGGTGCCGCGATCAAAATCGCCGCCAGCAAGACGGTAACCTTCAAGGCGGGCAAAGGCCTGAAAGACGCGGTTAACGAATAACCCACCATTTCCTGCAGTTGCGGCAGGTCACTGCCGCAGCGCCGACTACCCCTCGCCCCAGGCTAACAACGACTACAATAACGACGATAACTAACGAGGCGCCATCCTATGACCCTGACCAATAAAATCTTGCTCGGTATGGTGCTGGGCTTTGTGGTGGGTGTGGGTTTTAACCTGATTCTGGGGGTGGATGAAACCCAGGCAGCGCCTACCACCGCTGCCGGTCAATGGCTGCAAACCTACGTGATCGATGGCGTAATCGATAGCATCGGAAAAATTTTTATCGCCTCGCTGAAAATGCTGGTAGTGCCGCTGGTGTTTGTCTCGCTGGTGTGCGGCGCAGCGGCGCTCGGGGGCCAAAGCCGCATGGGCGCGCTGGCCACCAAAACGCTAGGTCTCTATCTCTGCTGCACTTCCATCGCCGTCGCCCTCGCCATTACCGGCGCAGTGCTGATCCAGCCGGGAGCGAATGTCGATCTGGCGACCGGCAGCGGTTTTAGCACGCCGGAAATTCCGTCGATTAAAGAAACCCTGATCGATATAGTCCCCGACAACCCACTGCAATCCATGGTTGAAGCCAACATGTTGCAGATTATTATCTTTTCGATTTTATTCGGCTTGGCCGTGTCGCGCACCGGTGGTGAAGCAGGCGCAAACGTGCTGCGGTTGTTCGACAATTTGAATGACGTCATCCTGCGTATGGTGATGATGTTGATGCAGTTGGCGCCCTATGGAGTCTTCTGCCTGCTGGCCAAACTATTTGCCTCGCTGGGGCTGGCTGCGATCATTGATCTGGCCAAATATTTTTTCACGGTTTTGTTTGTTTTATTTCTGCACGGCATTGGTTTTTACAGTTTGCTGATCAAAACGCTTTCCGGTTTGAACCCTTGGGTGCTGATGAAAAAAATGCAAAAAGTTATGTTGTTTGCATTCAGTACCGCATCAAGCAACGCGACTATCCCTATCACCCTGCGCACAGTGGAACACGATCTGGGGGTGGATAATAAAGTTGCCAGTTTTTCGATCCCGTTGGGTGCAACCGTCAACATGGATGGCACTGCCATCATGCAGGGCGTTGCGACTGTGTTTATCGCGCAGGCCTACAATATTGATATCGGCATCGCCGGTTATTTAATGGTGATACTCACAGCGACACTCGCGTCCATCGGTACTGCTGGCGTGCCCGGTGTAGGTCTGGTGACTTTGACTATGGTGCTGCAATCAGTCGGATTGCCGGTGGAGGGTATCGCTTTAATTATCGGTGTGGATCGCCTGCTGGATATGGTGCGTACCGGGGTGAATGTTGCGGGCGATGCGGTAGTGGCAGTGATAGTCGCTAAAAGCGAGAAGATGCTGAACATAGAGCGCTACAACGATATGTCGCTCAACGCGGAAAATGATCCGTTGTAAAGCTGTAAAAATGGTCAGTGGCGGGTGGGGGTGTCCGTATCAAATTCGACACTGATAGCCAGGTCGTCAACCAGGCAGGGCCATTTTTCCAACTCTTCGCTCCAGCCTTTATCGCGATGGGTATTGACATAATCCGCAAGATTCGCGCCTTCAAAACCGTGTTCGTTCAATAATAATTCTGCGGAAAACAGCACCGCCTGATCTAACTCATTCGCAAAAGGCTCACCAATTAGTTCGTGTGCAATCACATTGGCAACGGTCATATCCATGGGGGCAAGGGGAATGCCGCTCTTGGCCATAAAACGGTCGTTGACCTCTTCAAGCAACCGATGCGCGAGATAAGCTTCATCAAGCAGTGCTTCAAGTTGGCTGTGCGAATGGATAATCGATGGCGGGGTTAAAAAATAATCGCTCGCGATTTTTAACAGCGGTTCCACATCCTCATAAATACCCGCCTCCTGTGCCATGCTGCGGATAGCATCGATAAAATCGGGCACATGTTTAATGTAGCGCAGCACAAAATCCGCCAGCCCCTTAGCCGCCTGCTGCTCGGGCAATTTAATCGCCGCGTGCAAATGACTTTTGCGGCATTCGACAAATTCCAACAGTTTTCCGCTCGCAGAATCTTGCTCCTGCGCCTGCCGAATTAATTGTCGGATAGGGTTAAGGGGGTCGGTCAATCTATTTCTCGGGTAGTGGTTATAGGTAATCACATTGGCTGTCCTGCATACGACTGCTAACTTTATGCGGTCCGCATTAACGCCGGAGCGCGCTTTAAAAGTAAACCATGACTAAGCAAACGCAAGTGAGTCTTAATACCAACTTTTTATAAAAACAGGGGTAACTGACAAAATCGGCCTGAGCGCATTTTGTCACTTAACCGGCGGGGCAATATTAAAAAGCACCGGAGATTTTCAGGCGGATACTGTTATCCAGATCGCCGCTGAAATACTGCTGGAATTGCAAGGCGATATCCAGGTTGCCGAGAGTCTGGCCGATGCCCAATACACCATAGACGCCTCCGTCGATATCAATATCTTCGGAGTAGCAGTCGCTGCAATAGCTGATGGCGCGCTCCGAATAAAGCATCCCGCTAACCCCGCCGCGCACGGTGAAAAAACTCATGTTGTCCTGGCCAAAGCGGTATTTGGGGCCGTACTCTGCGAACACCATAAACGCGGTGGCGTCGGATTCCTCGTAGTCCAGGTAACCCCAGTAGTCGCGAATGTACTGGGCGAATGCGGCGTTATCGCGGTAAAACAAGAAGTTGATCCCCAGCGACAGGGTATTGTCGGTCTTGCTTGAGTAGTATTCGGCCGCGCCGCCAATGGCGGTGGCGCTGTCTTCGATAAATTGTTCGGCAGCCGCCTGTTTATCGATGCTGATGTGATCCACATGTCCCGACCAGCTCCATCCGGTGTAATCCAAATTGTTAGGATTGTTGTTGGAATGTTGGTTGGGATTGTTGTAGCTCGGTGGCGCTGCAAAGGCGGTTGATGCAAGCAGACTCGCACCCAGGAAAATGCTAGTAAAAAGTGCGCTGGCCATAGATTCATCCATTGGGTTGGTACAGGTTGGACAAAGGGTGCGCCCGACGTTACTGCACAGCGGAGCGCGAGTTAAATGGATTCTGGTCGAAATAATCTGTACTGCAACTTAACAATCCGTTTGATAGAGCGGCTTTCCGTGAATTCGGCGCCCCAAGTCTATATAATTCGCGCATCTTTGATAGCACGGCAATTTGCTGCCCCGAGTAAAAAATATGACCGACCCTATTGCGCCCCAACAACGCATTGCAACCGTGGCCCGCAACACCCTGGAAACCAAGATCAGCGTCAGCCTCAATCTTGACGGCGCCGGCAAGGGGGTATTCAACACCGGCGTACCCTTTTTAGAACATATGATGGACCAGATCGCCCGCCACGGCATGATCGATCTGGACGTGACCTGTGATGGCGACACCCACATCGATGATCACCACTCAGTGGAAGATATCGGCATCACCATCGGCCAGGCGATCGCCAAAGCGATCGGCGATAAAAAAGGCATTCGCCGCTACGGCCACGCCTATGTGCCGCTCGATGAAGCCCTGTCGCGCGTGGTGATCGATTTCTCCGGCCGCCCCGGTCTGGTGATGCAAATCCCCTTTACCCAAAAGCGCGTCGGCCAATTTGATGTGGAATTGTTCTGGGAGTTTTTTCAGGGCTTCGTCAACCACGCCGGCGTCACCTTGCACGTAGACAACCTGCGCGGCCACAACGCCCATCACCAGATAGAAACGGTGTTTAAAGCCTTCGGCCGTGCCCTGCGTATGGCGCTCGAACTTGACCCGCGCATGGAAGGCATTATGCCCTCCACCAAAGGTAGCCTCTGAGTTATGACAGCAGTAAAGCACCAGACAGTCGCCGTTATCGATTACGGCATGGGTAACCTGCACTCAGTGGCGAGCGCCCTGAGCCATGTTGCACCTGAGCAAAATGTGATTGTGACCGCCGATCCCGCCCTGGTGGCCAGCGCTAACCGCGTGGTCTTCCCGGGCGTGGGCGCCATGCGCGACTGCATGGCAGAAATCAAACGCCTCGGTTTTGATAAGTTGCTGCGCGAACAAATCGCCACCGGTAAACCGGTGCTGGGGATTTGCGTGGGCATGCAGGCGTTAATGGATAGCAGTGAAGAAAACCAGGGCGTGGATTGCATCGGCATTTTGCCGGGAAAAGTGCGCTTCTTCGGCAAAAACCATCAAGACGCAGCGGGAAATCACCTGAAAGTCCCGCATATGGGCTGGAATCAGGTGCGTCATAACGACCATCCGCTTTGGGCCGGCATCGCGCAGGACAGCCGTTTCTATTTCGTGCATAGTTTTTATATTTTTGCCGAAGATGCCCGTCATATCGCCGCAACTTGCGACTACGGCTTGCCATTTCATGCGGCCTTGGCGCGCGACAACCTGTTTGCCGTGCAATTCCATCCGGAGAAGAGCCATACGGCTGGCCTGCAACTGCTGAAGAATTTTTTACACTGGGATGGCAAGGCGTAAACGCCGCCCCATAAAACCCCACCCTAACCCTCCCCCTTAAAAAGCGGGAGGGGACTGGATTCTACTTCGTAACTTGAGCGGAGTGAATTTAGCTCCTCCCCGCTGTTTAAGGGGGAGCTTGGGTGGGGGTTAAATTTCCGATTTATATGAGATGTTTGAAATGCTGATTATCCCCGCGATTGATTTAAAAGATGGCCAATGCGTACGTTTGCGCCAGGGTTTAATGGATGATTCCACCGTTTTCTCCGACGATCCCGTCGCGATGGCCGCACAATGGGTGCAACAGGGCT
>DATIDX010000100.1:0-2960 GCA_035456025.1 Cellvibrio sp.
GGTCTGGATTCTGTTGCTGTTGGTAGAGGGATTCCAGTTCGTGGTCGGGCAGGATTTCGCGGTTCTCCGCCATATCCACCAGGCCCCGACTGACGATTGCTACGCTCTCCCGGCTAGCGTCGGCAGCCAGCAAAGCATTAGCTTTTTCAGAAAAGGAGCGCGGGTCGCGATCTGAAATCGTGGCCAGGTCTTTTACCCGCTGCTGGATATCGGGCACAGCTGCGGCAGTTGCGCCACCACCATCGGCATGTGGTACATCGTTTTGGCCAGCACTGGCTGACGCAGCTTTAGTAGTACTCCTCGCGGGAGCATGACTGTTATCCATCGCGAAGGCACCGGCGGAAAAAAAGCGTGCATCAGCCAGATCTTCTTCTTTTTCGGCAAGCAACTGCTCCAGGTCAAGAATGCGGTTTTCCAAGGTGGCGATTTGATCGCGCTGGTCGGAGTCATCCGCCGCAAACTCCAAGGCGCCGTAACTGACCGCTGCGCCTATGGCAGCGGATAACAAAAAGTATTTAGTGCTCATCGATTAAATCCCTCCTCATGCAGTTATTTGTGAGTACGACAATCCATGGAAAAAGGGGCAAATCACTCGCCCCTTCTTTTATTTCCACTCGTTATTGATTGGACGTTACAAATTGCCGTAACCAATGGCGCCGTTGCAATGCAGCCATTCACTCATGCCATTGCCCCCACCGCAGGCGCCGCTTTGGTAGACACCGGTGTTGTAGCTCTGGGCTTCCGACTGGCGAACGCTGCCGTTGACGCTGATGTAATCCACCTGCACATCGCGGCTACCTGAGTCATTGGCGTATTCCACCAAAGTTCCGCCGGAGAGGCTGGTAGTCGCGGTGTAGTTGGTCATGGTGGTGGTCAGGTTCCAGCTTTGCACCACCGTATTGTTCACTTTGAGAGTGATAGTCTCACCGCCGGCAACGCCCCGTGCGCGCACCACCAGGGTTTTACTGCCACCCGATGGCGCCGAGCTGGAGCTGCCGCCACCGCTGGTGCCTTCGCTCACGGTGATATCGGAATTGCCCGTACTTTGGTATCCCTCGGTCGCCAGGACTTGATAATCGTGGGTGCCCAGGTTCAACCCTTTGCTCGCCCAGAAGTTGGCGTGATTGGCAAAAGTGATGGTGCCGGAAATATTGCCAAAGCCTTTCTTCGGATTACGCACGCTGAAATATTGATAGAAGGTCTGGGTGCCGTCGATGGATGGCTGCTGGGTACGCAGGCAGCGGCGCACGTTATAGGTCGCGCCATCGCTGGTGAAACTGCCGTAGTCGGTACCGCCGGAACAGGACGCCGGATTGTAAGAGCCGTAGCTTTCAATGATGTAGTACTCGATCAGCGGGCTTCTGGTCCATCCGTAAAACGCCAGGTAGGAGTTCTGGGAGCTGGTGACACCATAATTGCCGGAATAGCTAACCACGCGTGAACTGGTGCCCGGCTTCCAACCTTTACCACCGACCCAGTTGTTGGTATTGCTGGTCCATTGAGAGGTATAGCGGCCGCCGGACTGCAAGGTCATGGACGCACTGCCCGAGTCTTTCCAAAAGCTGTAATAAAAGCCATTGTTAGTACCGGTCAGGTTTGAAGTCAGCGTGGTTTGGGCACTAACAGCGGTTGCACATACAGCTGCGGCGCCAATCAATGTGTTAACAAGGGTTTTGCCAGTGTTGATTGATTTCATTATTAGTCTCTCGATTTTAGCCTCTCAACCAATACCGCCTATAGAGGAGGAAGGACTGTTGCAAGGTTGATCCTATTCATTGCGAATAGGTGTTTCGAGGGGCGTACAGCTTGCCTGTTATTGTTAAATCGGTTTAAAACGGCGCGCCACTCTACGTATACTTGTATACATTTCGGGCTTAATATTGTCAATTAAACCATAAGCATATGGTCAAATAAACTATATTTGAATTTGTTATTTCGATTCTGTTTATTAATAGTGTGATAGGCAGATTGCATTTTTACGCAAGCTGCATTATTTAACGATTTCGGCGCCAGAGATTGGGCCAATAGGAGTCAGCGGCGAGTTAATCGCCACGTTTATACGCGAGCACTTTATCGATACGGCGGCCATCCATATCGACAATTTCCAGCAGCCAATCTTGCACAACTACTTTATCGCCAGTGGCAGGTATGCGCCCCATAAGCAGCATGATCAAGCCGTTGAGAGTCTGGTAGTCGCCCTCTTCCGGCAAGTCATCAATTTGCAGGCAATCCTTTAAATCCACGATCGCCAGCATGCCATCGAGCAAGAGTGAGCCGTCATCGCGGCGGATAATATAGGCGTCCTCGCCTTCCCCCATGATGAATTCCCCGGTGAGTGCTTCCAGCAAGTCTTGCAATGTAACTATGCCCTTCAGGTCACCGTATTCATCCACAACAAACACCATCTGGCTGTGAGAGGAACGGAAAAACTCCAGCAATTCCATACCAGTCAGGGATTCGGGGACTACATGGCAAGGCTGCGCCATCGACTGAAGATCAACCTTGCTGCCGCGAATGGCTTCAGCTAATAGCTCTTTGGCATTGATGACTCCGACCAGGTTGTCGCTCTGTTTGGTACACACAGGAAACCGCGAATGCGGAGATTTCATAACGCGCTGGTAGTTTTCCTCAAGCGACAGGGCGGTATCCAGGTAGACAATATCCGAGCGCGGCACCATCAGCGACACTATGCTGCGCCCTTCCAGGCGCAGCACATTCTTCACCATCGCGTGCTCCTGCTGCTCGATCACGCCCGAGCTGGAGCCCTCATCGAGGATTGCGTGTATATCTTCCTGGGTCACTTGCGAATTTTGCGTCTGATGAAAACCCAGCAAGCGCATCAGGGTGCGCGTCGAGCCAGATAAAAAATAAACAAAGGGCTTGGTAATAATAGCCAGCAACTGCATGGGCTTGGCGACGTAACAGGCGATGCGCTCGGCGCTAATCTGGCCAATGCGCTT
>DATIDX010000101.1:0-12676 GCA_035456025.1 Cellvibrio sp.
AAGCAGCGGCAAAGGAGCCCTTGAGTGGCGGCCCCTTCAAACAATTTTTAGCGGCCCTACACAAATTGCAGGCTGAGTTTGGGGAAAGTTGCCCCATTCGCACAGCACTTGTTACTGCGCGCTCCGCGCCTGCCCACGAACGGGTAATCCGCACTTTGCGAGCATGGAATATCCGCATTGATGAGTCGCTCTTTTTGGGGGGGCTTTCCAAAGGTACCTTCCTCAAAGCCTATGGTGCAGATGTCTTTTTTGATGACCAACAGATGCATTGTGAGTCGGCGCGGGAGCATGTCGCTACCGGACATGTGCCGCACGGAATCGCGAATAAGCTTAAAATTTGATCTGCTCCCAGCGTACATATAGCTAATATAGAGTGTGATGCCCCCGGTTTTTGTTATTTTTGTAATATTCCTTGAGCAAAAACTTTGAATTTGTAGGATATAGTCTAAAGTTGTAACAAGGCCGGTGCGTAGCACCATTAATAATTGTTAGGCATAAGGCCTCCAGTTGATTTATTCTACAAACGAATAACTTTTACGTATTTTATAACGCTGGGTTGTATCCGAGTGTTGGGATAGTTACTCAGGCAATACCTTTCAGTGAGTGAGCCAATCGGAGGGCTTATGAAGCTGCAACAATTACGTTACATCTGGGAAGTGGCACATCATGATTTGAATGTGTCTGCCACGGCGCAGAGTCTTTACACTTCACAGCCAGGCATCAGTAAGCAAATACGCTTACTGGAAGATGAGCTGGGAGTAGAGATTTTTTCACGGAGCGGCAAGCACCTCACCCGGATCACCCCGGCAGGTGAGGCAATTCTTAAAACCGCAGGCGAGATCCTGCGTAAAGTCGAAAGTATCAAACAGGTTGCCCAAGAGTTCAGTAATGAGCGTAAAGGGACTCTGACGCTGGCGACTACCCATACCCAGGCGCGTTACGCCTTGCCTCCGGTAATCGGTTCATTTATTAAGCAATATCCTGAAGTCGCGCTGCATATGCATCAGGGCACGCCCATGCAAATTTCCGAAATGGCAGCCGACGGTACAGTGGATTTTGCAATCGCAACCGAGGCGATGGAACTCTTTAGCGATCTCATCATGATGCCTTGCTATCGTTGGAATCGCAGTATTGTCGTGCCGAAGAACCATCCACTGGCGCAGGTTTCCAACCTGACATTGGAAGAGGTCGCCAAGTACCCGATTGTGACCTATGTGTTTGGCTTTACCGGTCGCTCGAAGCTCGACGAAGCGTTTATCAATCGCGGTCTTGCGCCGAAAGTCGTCTTTACTGCTGCTGATGCCGAAGTTATCAAAACCTATGTTCGTTTGGGGCTCGGTGTCGGGATTATCGCCAGCATGGCCTACAACGAGACCACCGATAATGACCTGGTTGCCTTGGATGCTAGTCACTTATTTGAGTCCAGCGTGACCAAAATTGGCTTCCGTCGCGGTACTTTCCTGCGTGGATTCATGTACGACTTTATCGAGAAATTTGCTCCACATCTTACGAAAGACATCATCAATGAAGCTTTCAACCGTCATTCCCGCGCCGAGTTGGATGATTTGTTTGAAGACATAGAAATACCCACCCATTAATTGCAATTCCCTGGAAGCCGAACTTAAGTTCGGCTTTTTTCTTTATATTTCAGTTGCTTAACCAAAACTTAAAGCACTTTTTTGCATGCTCGGTATTATCTCCTCTGTCTTTTCGCTACCGGTAACTTTAAATAATTGTACAAATATATTGATTTTGTACAGCTTTGTGGGTTAAAACTTATACAAGATTATTTAACTGTATAGGTTGATATGAACAAAATTCCCTTAGGCGTCAGCCAGTGTTTGTTAGGCGAGCAGGTCCGTTTTGACGGCGGGCATAAACACAATCGTTATTTGACCGACGTCCTGAGCGAATATTTCGAGTTTCGCCCGGTATGTCCTGAAGTAGCCATTGGGCTTGGCATTCCACGTAAACCTATCAGGTTAGTTGTGAGGGGTGATGAAACCCGCGTTCTTGGTATAGAGAATCCTTCCCTCGACGTAACTGATGCGCTCGTACATCAGGCTGAGTTAGCCATACAGACGATGCCTGATATTTGCGGCTACATTTTTATGCAAAAGTCGCCCAGCTGTGGTGCCTTTGGAATGAAGCGTTATCATCCCAATGGTTTTTCTGCAGACAGCAAGGGGCGTGGCGCCTATGCCAAGCGGGTGATGGAGTTAATGCCCTTACTGCCAGTAGAGGAAGCTGGACGTCTGAATGATGCCGGTTTGCGTGACAACTTTCTAACGCGAGTTTTTGCGTATCACGATTTTAAAAGTCAGGTTGAGCCCGCGCCTTCCGCCAAAAAATTGATCGAATTTTATTCTCGCTACAAATACCAGGTGATGGCGCATCATGTGCCGAGCTATTTTTCAATTGGTCGCTACCTCTCAAACCTTGCTGGTCGCGATATAAAAGACAGTAGCGACGAGTTTTTCCGCATGCTAATGGAGGCGCTCGCTCACCATGCAACACGTAAAGGTAACACCAACGCAATCATGCATTTGCGCGGCTATTTGAAACAACATTTGAACTCCCAAGATAAGCGCGAATTATCACAACTGATTGATGCATATAAAGCGGGCAATGTGCCATTGGTTGTACCGCTTACTTTACTCAAGCATCACCTGCTGAAACTGGATAACCCCTATTTAAAATCACAAACCTTTTGGTCTCCTCATCCCGAGCGGCTGGGTTTGCGTAACCATATTGTTGAGAATGGCTAATGGCAATTAGTGTAGATATTGAAGCGGACGAGTCCTCGGTTGAAGGAGCCGTGCCTATTCGCGAAATTTCCCGTGTCACTGGTGTTAACACGGTAACCTTACGCGCGTGGGAGCGGCGTTACGGTTTGATAGTTCCGCAGCGGACCAGCAAGGGGCATAGGTTGTATAACCGGTCAGATATAGAACGAGTCAAAGAAATTCAGTTGTGGCTGGGGCGCGGATTAGCGATTAGCAAAGTGAAGGCACTACTTGCTGATGAACAGCGCGAGAAAAATCGGCCAGAGATAGATTCGATTTGGCTTCAGTTGATGCAACAAGTGAGGGTGGCGATAACGGCATTTAATCGCAGTCAGCTTGAGCATCTTATTGAAGAGACTTTTGCGCTTTATCCCGTTGCAATGATCGCCGATTATTTGCTCGCACCGCTGTTGCTGGAGCTGCAAGGGGAGGAGCCAGGTAAACCTGTTCGGCGTGCTTTTTTCGATTCAGTTTTGCAGGAATACATTCAGGCTGCACAAAGCCGGCAGCGACAAGCCGCGCAGGGAGAAAAAATTCTGCTGGTGTCAGCCTCGGCAGACGATGAGCCTTTGCTGGCACAAATTTTGAGTTATGGATTGTTGGTGAATCAGCACCGAGCCATTTTTTTGGGGTATTTAAGTGTTAAAGAATCATTACTTGGCGCGCAAGCGTTAGACGCAAAAATAGTGGTGATTGTCGGATGCGAAACTTTGGGTGGTAACGAGCTACAGCTACACTTGAATCTGTGGCGGGAACGTTCTACTACCCCGGTTGTACTGGCCGGAAGCGTAGCGCGTATTTTTCGTGCGTTGAGCGCGGAATCCCCTCCGGGGATTTATGCCTGCGATAATCTGCACGACATGTTGGCGATCATAAATCAATTGGTAAAGGATTGAATCAATCATATGCTGCTTACGGTTCCGCAAAAAGTACGCAATTTATATCTGCATTTTGATAAAAAATTCATCGGCTCATTGGCGGATGTTTACAGTGAGGACATCCAGTTTCGCGATCCGCTCCATGCGATTAACGGACTAAAAAATCTTTCCGATTATTATTCTGGCAGGTTGATTGAACTGCTCGAATGCCGATACGAGTTTCATCACTCAATGGAAATGTCGGAGCGCGGAGAAGCCGTCCTTTTTTGGACTATGCATTACCGGCATAAAAAGTTGGCAGGAGGCAAAACGCTTGAACTAACTGGGAATTCGCACCTGCTGTTCAACGAAAAAGTTTATTATCACCGCGACTATTTTGACGCGGGTTCCATGCTTTATGAGCATATTCCACTGATGGGTTTTGCAATTCGTCGGGTGAAGAAAAAAGTAGGTGCGGAATGACTGCATTAGTATGGCTGCGCCACGATTTACGGTTACATGATAATCCCGCATTGTATAAGGCAGCGGAGTTGGGCGAGGGGGTGGTGGCGGTTTATGTGCACTGTGAAGCTTACGTCGACTTACATACTATCGCCGCATCACAACTGGATTTTGTGCGCCGGCATTTGTTATTAATCGCAAATGACTTGGCCGAGCTCAATATCCCACTAATTTTGGTTCGGGTGAAAGCGCCGACGGAAATAGCAGAGCAATTGTTGCGCATTGCACAGAAAGTGGGGGCGACTCACTGCTACTTTAATGCTGAATATCCGCTCACTGAATTGAATCGCGATGTGGCTGTTAATCATTTGCTAAAAGAGCAGGGCATTTTGGTAAAGCGCTGTCATGATCGCTGCCTGGTGCCGCCCGGTATGATTCGCAACGGTCAAGGGGAGCCCTACAAAGTATTTACTGCATATAAAAATAAATGGTTGCAGACCATAATGCCGGTAACGATCAAGCCGCTCGCTTTACCTCAGCGACAGGCCGCGCGCGCGCATTTTAACTCGCCATCTGCGCAGGAAATTGATCACTTGTTTTCAGCACATTCGCTGACTGACTTGTCTTTGCTTTGGCCCGCCGGCGAACAGGAGGCCTATCGCCGCCTGGATATGTTTATTGAAAAATCCGTTTCGCGTTATGACCATCAGCGTGACTTTCCCGCACTTGATGGTACGTCTTGTTTATCACCTTATTTTGCAGTGGGTTCGCTTTCACCACGGCAGGCCATAGCTGCTGTCCTGGCCCACACTCACGGCGAATGGAACGATGGTGGCGCTGGCGTGAGTTGCTGGATCGGTGAGTTAATTTGGCGCGAGTTTTATCAACACTTGGTGGTGGATTATCCGCAGGTCTGCAAGCGTAAAGCCATGCAGGCGCACACGGAAGCATTTCCGTGGCGCTACGATAAGACAGTTTTTAACGCGTGGTGTCAGGGTGAGACGGGCATTCCTATTGTCGATGCTGCCATGCGCCAACTAAACACTACCGGTTGGATGCACAATCGGCTGCGCATGGTGGTGGCTATGTTTCTCACCAAGAATTGCCAGATTGATTGGCGTTGGGGTGAAGACTATTTTATGTCGCAATTGATTGATGGTGACTTTGCAGCCAATAACGGGGGCTGGCAGTGGAGTGCTTCAACTGGTACTGATGCCGCCCCTTACTTTCGCATATTTAATCCAATCAGCCAGTCGCAACGTTTTGATCCACAGGGGGAGTTTATCCGTAAGTGGGTACCAGAGCTTGCGCATCTGTCGAACAAGCAAATTCACCAACCGCCAAATTTGCCGAATTATCCGCGGCCAATTGTTGATTTAGCTGCGAGCCGAAAAGAAACGATAGCGCTGTTTGCCCAGCTTCCGCGTATTAATGGATGATACATTTGTAGCGGGATATCAGTATTTTAAATTGCGTTCGGCGGCGTTAAATTATCGCTATCCGACCCTGGAACTTTTCTTTGTAATGGTGGTTCTATGGCAATGGTGTTAATGACATTTTTGGGTTAATAATTTTGATTGCACCTTATTCCTGGTTTGAGGTTTCTTCTTATGTCTAACACAGCGCGACAAAATGATTTTCACTGCTTCTTCTCTCGCAGCCTGGCGTTATGCGCGGTTCTCTTGTGCTCTGGTGCCCCGGTTATTGCTGAAGAGAATTACACTATCGCCGGTAGCGCCTACAATCTGGAAAACAATCAGTTGGTTTATCGTGAACTATATACCGGGTTGGATGAAAACAAATCGGTGCGGGTGGATTATGCGAAACCTGATGGCGATGTTTTTGCGTCCAAGACACTGGTCTACCAAGGTGAGCCGTTCCAACCATCGTTTAGTTTTGAAGACAAGCGCGATAATGAATATACCTCCGCGCAGTTTCAGGGTGCACGCTTGGTGTTAACCGAGGGGAGGAATGGCAACCAAAACGAAAAAACCATTTTGGATAACGCGCGTCTGGTTATAGATGCCGGGTTTGATGCCTATATTCAATTGAACTGGGATAAATTGACTGCAGGCAAGCGCCTGAAATTTGATTTTGCGTTGCCAGATCGGCTAACCACTGAGCAACTCGAAGTGCGGCAAATCAAGGGTTCTGAGTCCCCAGTGTATGAAGCGAATTACGGACGTGAGTGGATTTATTTCCGGATAACACCGGCTAAGAAAATTACATCTATGTTTGCTGACCCAATTTATCTTGCCTATGATCCAAATGGAAAATATTTAATGCGCTTTTACGGGCGCTCCAATATCGATGACGACAACGGAGATCCGCAAGATGTGCGTATCGAATATGAATATGCTAATTGATTGAATATGTATTGATCTACGCAATGGCGCGAGCAACAGCATTGTTGCTCGCGTAATTAGGATTTAAGAGTGGAATTATTTGTCTGCAGGCTTTGATGGTTTTGGTAAATAGGAGCACCAATCGCTCCAGCTACCGGGATAAAGTTTTGCTTTCACACCGCTGAGTTCCAGGGATAGTAAATTCACGCAAGCTGTAACTCCCGAACCACAGTAAACGACTAAATTGTCGCGATTAGGCAAGGTTTCCCAACGTTGCGTTTGCACATCATCTGGCTTTATAAACCCCTGCTCGGTAGTTGCATCCTGCCATAAATAATTAAGTGCGCCAGGAACGTGACCCGCAATTGGATCTATAGGTTCTTCTTCACCGCGATAGCGTTTGGCTTCGCGCGAATCGATCAACGTAAAGGCTGACCCAGCCGCTAAAATGTCTTCCCGGCCGACCGTCCAATCTGTTTGTACTGCCGGTTTGAAATTGCCACTTTTAAGGGTGGGTTCGCGTCTATCAATGGCTCCGCCACTGTTGACCCAAGCTGCAAACCCACCATCGAGAATCAAAATTTCCTGGTGCCCGTAGTAGTGGAGTAACCACCAAGCGCGGGCTGCGTAGGCCATGCGCGAATCGTCGTAAACCACGATAGTGGTAGATTGGTTTACCCCAGCCGAGCGCAGTTTTTGGCTTAATTTTTCAACATCAGGCAGGGGATGGCGTCCGCCGTGGGTATCTACCGGGCTTGAGAGGTCCTGTTCCAAGTCCAGATAGTAGGCTCCCGGGATGTGACCAGTGCGATACTGTTCGCTGCCGAGGGTTTTATTCATCAAGTTAAAACGACAATCGAAGATTACAACTTTGCCCAATTGCTTTTTGAGTTGTTCGCTGGTGATAAAGTGATTCATTAGTATTCGACGCAATGGATATGAGGTTATGTCAAAAAAGTGACGCCATAATCTCACTATGTGAACGTGTTGGGAAGGGTGAAAACTGAGCGCTTTATGTGTTTTTAGTAATGGCGTCGCAATCCAATCAGCGATTCTGCCAGGCGTCTGGTAATTTGCCCTCCAACTGATAAGCGAAAGCGATGATATAAGCCACTGCAATGTAGAGCGCTTCTGGAATTTCATCACCCAATTCCAAGGTAACTAATAGATCGACGAGCGCTGCGTTATCGCATAAAGGCACGCCGTGCTCTTGTGCGATTGCAATAATTTGTTCTGCAACTTCACCTGTGCCTTTCGCACTGACGTGGGGGGCGTTTTTTCCGTCGTAATAAAGTGCAACGGCCTTTTGCAGTTCTTGGGGCGGATAATTCGAAGCCATAAAAATCGGACTCAGGTTTTTATATCTACCAGCGAATAACTGACGGACATTTTGGGTTTGGGGGGCAGGCCTGGAAAACATTGTATTTGTGAAACCAGAATGCCTTCATTTTCCAATTGTGTTTTTAATCCTTCTATTTTCTTTTTTGCTTCTCGTAAGGTGTTTTCGTGTTCAGCCCAGAATTTTGCGACGAGATTGTCGCCCGATAAAATAAGTTGCGCGTGAAACTGACCGATTACCGGTAAATTAAAACTCAGCATGACGTTCCATTGGCGCATACGAGTGGTGTTTTGCCCATTATCTTTATCCTGTTCCTCTAACCACTGCTGCTCCATGTGGATATGGAGCGGATGCACCTCATGCCCCTGGCGCACAGGGACTTCAAATTGCCACGACTGGGTGGGTTGCGGCTGGTCTGCTTGGCTCAATTGATGGTTGAGCGTATGCGCTTGTTGCAATTGTATTTTTGCAAGGCTGCCTAATGTGTATTGATGCATCAGCATTACCAATTGCGTACGCAATTGTTTTTGGCTTAGTTCACCTTGCTGCCTGCTGATGAGCAAACCTAAAAATTGGGGCAGTGCGATTGTTGCCAGATTTTTAGTAAAGTCGTTGGCAAGTGTCGTGCCCGGCACGGGTGTAGTTGTTTCTAACTCTGCGTTCAGATGATGTAATAGCCCTAAAAGGGCGCCTTTTAAATCTTGGGAGGCCATTTTTTCGATAGACACTTGCGGCATCACGAGCGGATTGTTGGCTTGAATCGGCTGAGTGCTTGCTTTTAATAGCGGCGATATCTGTGCCGGATTAGTTGGAATATTTACCGGGATAGGTGCATTTTTTTGTGCTTGTGCAGACGGTGCGGGCGCAATCGCTAATTCGTTGTTTTTCTGGCCGTTGATAAGTTGAGCTAGTTTGTTTTCAAAACTTTGACCATTGTTTTTAAGTGTCATTTCAAGCAATTTCGGATTGCTGAGTTGATCTGCCATGCGGATGT
Organism: Cellvibrio sp.; assembly: GCA_035456025.1. Classification (GTDB taxonomy): domain Bacteria; phylum Pseudomonadota; class Gammaproteobacteria; order Pseudomonadales; family Cellvibrionaceae; genus Cellvibrio. The sequence goes on from DATIDX010000101.1 coordinate 8,784, forward strand.
GATTGGCCAAAGTTTTTAATGATTGTTGCACTTGGCTGGATAACCATTCCGTGCGCTCGGTTAACGGAAGCTGTTGGATAAAATTGGTGATTTTGGGCAGGCTTGTTAAGAGGTCTTGGCCTCTATCTTTTTGCGGTAACAAACGACGTAGGGCTTCTCCGATAGCATCGGCTGCTTTTATCGCCGCTAATTTGTGTTGCTCAATCAGGGTTGATAAAACTTCACTGTTTGCATTCGCCGGCTGCGCAGTTGCTGATGTGTTGGTGGTTAACGGATTGCCTGTTTGCAACAGCGCATTAAAAGAAGTTATTTCTGCTTTTGTCAGCGGCTGCAATAATTGCAATCGCTGGTTTTCACCCAATTGCATCAGCAGGGTTTGACCAACTTGTACAGGCTGGTTGGTGTAAGTAAGGAATGTTGTTGGTGGAACTTGAGGGTTGGTCGTCGTGTTAACTGAAAGTGTAGCTAATTTAACGCCGGGCATTTCTGCGATATTTTTTTGTGCCTCCAACTGACTGACCAGTGTTTTGATCGCGGGTGCAGCTGAGTTTTTATTCAGCTGCGCCATATTGGCTTCAATCGATTTAATCAGTTCGGCACGTTCTTCCGGTGTTGCTTGGGTTACTTTTTGGACTTCGGCCAGGAACTGGCTGCCAGTTTTCAAGCCTAGCACTTTGGCTACTGCCACTATTTGCTCGACCTGCGCTTGGCGGACTTTTTGTACCAGCTTGTTAGTGACTGAACTCAGCTCCATGGCTTATCTCGAAAAGACATTAAAGTGCTCAAAAACGTAAATTGGGGTGCTATGGCGGTGCGCAGATCGCTATAATCGCAGACTTTACTCTGCTCGCTATCGACTGCTCCAGTTTGAAAACTAATCTGCAGAGTATAGCGGCTCACCAGAAGTTTCCTGTAGATACGATGCACGCCAAGGCAAATAATAAGCATGACCGATTCGGCAATTGACGCAGCAACTCCACTGTTTGAACTTAGAGGCCTCGGTTGTGAGCGGGACGAGCGCTTGCTGTTTACCGGTCTGGATTTGCGACTTTTTCCGGGTGACGTAGTGCAAATCGGTGGCCCTAATGGCGCTGGTAAAACTACTTTATTGCGGGCCCTTGCCGGGATCAGCTCCGATTATCATGGCCAGCTTCTTTATTCTGGACAAACTTTACCTGGCGCAGCTTGGGAATTTGCCGGCGATAGTCTTTACCTAGGCCACCTACCCGGAATCAAAAAGGCATTAACACCTGCCGAAAATCTGGACTGGTACAAAGCCCAAAGCGGTGCTTCGGTTGCTATCAATGACGCCTTGGCAGCAGTCGGCCTCTATGGTTATGAAGACACACCCTGTTACCAGCTTTCGGCGGGGCAGTTACGTCGGGTTGCCTTGGCAAGGTTGCATCTCAGTCGGGCCCGGATATGGATTCTCGATGAGCCTTTTACTGCAATCGACAAAGCCGGAGTAGGTCAGTTAGAGGAGCTAATCGCTTGTCAGTGCGCAAACGGGGGGCTAGTGATTCTCACCTCCCACCAGGATCTATCTCTTCCACAGCTGCGTTTGGTCAATCTTCAGGATTACCGGCCAAAAAAGCAGGGTGCTGATAAAACTAATAATCGATCCGACAGTCTGAGGGACGGAGGTGCGGATCATGCGCGATAGCACTCCGGCGGCAAGCCTGTTTGGCGGGTTCTTGGCTAGTTTTAGGCGCGATTTACTTATTGCAGCGCGTCACAAGGCTGAATTAACCAATCCACTGGTGTTTTTCCTCATTGCCGTGACACTGATCCCTCTGGGTGTTAGCCCGGAGAAAACAGTTCTGGCACTCCTGGCTCCGGGAATCGTATGGGTGATGGCGCTCCTCGCTACGCTCTTGTCGCTCGATGGTCTGTTCCGCAGCGATTATGATGATGGTTCGCTTGAGCAGATGTTGATTAGTCCTCAGTCGCTGTACTTTACGGTAATGGCGAAAGTGTTAGTGCACTGGTTGGTGTCAGGCCTACCGGTGACATTACTGGCGCCCTTACTGGGTTTGATGTTGAGTTTGCCCGCTGATGGCTATTTTCCGTTATTGGCATCATTAGCCTTGGGTACCGCATCTATGAGTCTGATTGGTGCGGTTGGTGCCGCGTTAACAGTTTCACTGCGCAAGGGTGGTTTGTTGTTGTCCCTGATCGTCATGCCCCTGTATATTCCTGTACTGATTTTCGGTGCGAGCGCAGTTCAGACTGCAGTGCAGGGCGGTGCGATTGGCATGCAACTGGCAGTACTAGGCGCTTTTCTGGCATTGGCGTTAGTTCTTGCTCCATTTGCAGCACTGGGTGCTTTGCGCATCAGCACAAATGGTTAACTCATAATAATGATCAGCTAAACATTAGCTCAGAACAGTTACAGCGATAAGGTCTCACAACTATGGCATGGCAATGGTTTCACCGGTTAGGTTCTCCGCGCTGGTTCTATGAAAAAACAACTTCCTGGCTGCCATGGTTGGCGATTATCAGCATCTCCCTTATTGTAACTGCGGCTGTGTGGGGGCTGGCATTTGCGCCGGCCGATTTTAAACAGGGCAATAGCTATCGCATCATTTATATTCACGTGCCTGCCGCATTCCTTGCCTTGGCAGGCTATTACATCATGGCGATTTCCGGAGCGGTTGGCCTGATCTGGAAAATGAAATTGCCCTACATGGTGATGAAATCCGCCGCACCGATTGGCGCTTTACTGACCTTCGTATCGCTCGTCACCGGCTCCATCTGGGGTAAGCCTACTTGGGGAACTTGGTGGGAGTGGGATGCGCGAATTACCTCCATGTTGATCCTGTTCTTTCTATACCTTGGCATGATCGCCCTTCAGCAAGCATTCCAGCACCGTGATACCGCCGATAAAGCCAGCGCTGTTCTGGCTTTGGTGGGTATGGTTAATATTCCGATCATTTATAAATCCGTCGATTGGTGGAATACCCTTCATCAACCCGCAACGATTAAATTCACCAGCAAATCCAGTATTGACCCATCCATGCTGTATCCCTTGCTGACTATGGTGATCGGTTTCTATTGTTTTTACGCCTTGGTGTTGCTGCTGAATACCCGCGTCGAAATATTGCGCCGTGAAAACCGCACGCAATGGGTTAACGATTTACTGGGCACTACAAACAAGAGGGTAGGACAATGAAATTTCAGTTTGAGTCGATTGCCGATTTTATTGCCATGAATGGCCACGGCCCTTACGTGTGGGCTTCTTATGGAATCACCTTTGCTGTGCTGATTTTTTTACTGGTCAGCCCACTGTTGCAGAAAAAGGCCTTTGTAAAGCAGCAGCAAAAACAACAAAAATTGGCACAGGCGAATGACAGTGCTGATGAGTCAACTAATTAATATCCCATATTAGCTAAACAGAGCGCGTCAACTATGCATCCGCTTCGTAAACAACGTTTAATGATCGTCGTTTTTATCGTGGTTTTTTCCAGTGTTGCTGTAGGCTTAATGGCCTATGCACTACGTGAAAACATCAATTTATTTTATCCGCCGAGTAAGATTGCTGCGGGCGATGTTCCGCACAATACCCGTATACGTGCTGGCGGCTGTGTAAAACCTGGCAGTGTTCAGCGAGCGAACGATTCGCTTGAAATCCATTTTTTAATTACTGATGGGACTTCCGACGTAAAGGTTAACTTCAACGGCATACTGCCGGACTTATTTGCCGAAGGTGAAGCTGCTGTGATTAACGGAATTGTTACCGAATCCGGTGAGCTAAATGCGAGTGAAGTGCTCGCCAAGCACGATGAAAATTACGTCCCGCCTGAAGTTGCGGATGCGATGAAAGACAAGGGTGAGCATCAAAAAACATGTGAGGGCTTAAAAAATGGCGCTTGATTTGGTTCAGCTCGCACCGG
>DATIDX010000102.1:0-6507 GCA_035456025.1 Cellvibrio sp.
GTGCGGGTTTTTCTGCCTTTACCAGTGACGGTGAGCATGGCATCACCCCAATCGATATCGGTGAGATTCAAGCTCACCGCTTCCGCTAAACGCAGGCCGGATGAATAAATTAACTCCACTAAGGCGCGGTCACGCTTGTTAATAAAATCATCGCCTTCCACTTGCACAAATTGGGCGGCCTGATCGGCGTCCAACACCTTGGGTAAGGCCTTGGGCGATTTGGGTGCGGCTATGCCATCGGCAATGTTATTTTTAAGCCAGCCGCGCCTGACACAAAATTGAAAGAAACTACGCAGTGATGAAAGCCAGCGCTGCAAACTTTTGCCACTCAGACCTTCGCGATGCAGTTGCGCCACCGCCATGCGTACATGGCTGACTGCCAGCAGATGTAATTCACGCAGGGATTTTGAAGCGCAAAAAATCTGGAATTTTTCGAGGTCGCGCGCGTAATTGGTTTGAGTGTGGAGGGACAGCTGGCGCTCGCTGCGAATATAGGTATAAAACGCAGCGAGTTGTTCGGCGAAAGGCAGAGAAGTAGCCGGTGGAGAATGGTCGTTCATAAATCTCCGATGGGCAAAAGGAATTAACGCGGCAAATATTTCGGCAACAGACGGTTGAGCACTTCCGCAATATAACTCAAAAACAAGGTGCCCATGCTGGAACGATAGTACTGTGGATCGCGATTACCGATAGAGAGTAAACCAAACACACTGCCGTGTACGAGTGGCACAGTGGCGACCGAGCCTATCTCCCCAGCATGCTGGCCAAAAATAAATTCCATTTCTTTGGCGCCGAGAGTACCGCATACGGCGCGACTATTTTTTAGCAGAGGCCCAACGCATTCGCGCGCTTGCGCAATAGTCACCACACGCGCCTGGCTGCTAGGAATTTTCTCCGTATTGCCAAACAGAATCACGCTGGTGAAATGGATATTAAAATCTTTATCAAAACTGTAATGCAGAGCATCAATAATATCGCCCATGTCCTGGCCTTCTAACAGGCTCAGTACGAGACGCTTGGTCTTATCGAATAATTTATCGTTGTCGCGCGCATTGTCGAGCAATTTACTCAAGCGATGGCGCATATCCATATTGCGCTCGCGCAGAATCGCGACTTGCCGCTCAACAAGGGATACCGCCGAGCCGGATTCATGCGGCAGGGTGATCTCCGCCAGGAGATCCTGATGCTGTTCAAAAAAATCGGGATGCTCACGCAGGTAAGCTTCGATATGTTCCGGTTCCAGAGGATCTGCAAGGGTCGCGATTTTTTCGTTCATAGCCATCAATTCGCAGTTATTAGATTTTTATTTGCCCATGAAATACGGTGACCGCTGGCCCCGTCATAATTACCGGCTGACCTTCCCCCGGCCACTCGATATGCAAGCTGCCGCCGGGTAAATTGACTTTTACTTTTTCGTCGAGTAACCCGCGCAAGCGACCAGCTACAACGGCGCCGCAGGCACCAGTGCCGCAGGCGAGAGTTTCACCCACGCCGCGCTCGAACACACGCAAATTAATTTCATTGCGCGACACAATTTGCATAAATCCAGCATTTACACGCGCAGGAAACCGCGGATGGCTTTCAATCAACGGGCCCAGCTCGGTGACTGGCGCAGTCTTCACATTGTCTACCACCAACACACCGTGGGGATTGCCCATGGAAACAGCAGAAATATCGTATGTTTTACCGGCGACATCGAATGGATAAGTAATCGCTTGTGCATCAGCTATAAAAGGAATCTGCGCGGGCTGCAAACGCGGCGCCCCCATATCAACACTGACTTGTTCGTCTTCCTGCACGCGCAACTCAATCAAACCGCCAGCGGTTTCCACTTTAATCACACTTTTGCCAGTGAGTTTGCGCTCGCGCACAAATACCGCAAAACAACGCGCGCCGTTGCCGCAATTTTCTACTTCGCTGCCATCGCAATTAAAAATGCGGTAACGAAAATCCACATCGGGAGCTTCGGGGGTTTCCACCAATAAAATTTGGTCGCAACCAACCCCAAAATTACGATCGGCAATGAAGCGAATTTTTTCCGGAGTCAACCGCACGCTTTGACTGACGCCATCGATCACGACAAAATCGTTACCCAAGCCGTGCATTTTGCTAAAACGTAAACGCATGATCATATCCGTTGTAAGCCTGGCGCTGTCGATATCACTGGCCAGAGTCGCTTAAGATTCCGGTGCTGATTGACCGGTAATTTATTCCGGCAAAAACACTTCGCCGCGAATCATATCTTCAAAAGTTTCGCGCGCGCGCGCCAAATGCATTTGGTCGCCATCGACGACAACCTCGGCCGCACGGCCGCGGGTGTTGTAGTTGGAGCTCATGCTGAAACCGTAGGCGCCCGCCGACATTACGGCAAGTAAGTCGCCCGGCTCAATGGCGAGCGCGCGATCCTTGCCGAGGAAGTCACCAGTTTCACAAATCGGGCCGACCAGATCCCATTTCTTGGTATCACCTGCGCGCGGTTTTACTGCACGAATGTCTTGCCACGCCTGATATAAAGAGGGGCGAATATTGTCATTCATAGCAGCATCGATCACCGCAAAATTTTTGTGTTCAGTCGGTTTCAAAAACATAACCTTGGTGAGCAGCACACCGGAGTTGGCCGAAATCGAACGGCCAGGTTCAAACATCAGTGCCAATTTGCGATCACCCAACTTCGCCTTAATCGCGGCCATGTAGTCGGCGACTGGCGGCGGGGTTTCATTGCGATAGGTCACGCCCAGACCACCACCCAAATCCAGGTGCGAAATATAAATGCCAGTGCTTGCCAATTCATCAACCAGAATTAACAGGCGATCAAGCGCATCCAAAAACGGTGTGAGCTGGGTCAGCTGTGAGCCGATATGACAATCCAACCCTTTAATCGCAAGGCTGGGCAATTGTGCTGCGCGCGCGTACACCGCCGGCGCGCGTTCAATCGCGATGCCGAATTTGTTTTCTTTCAACCCGGTTGAAATATAGGGATGGGTGTTAGCATCCACGTCGGGATTGACCCGCAGGGACACGCTGGCGACTTTGCCCTTCTGCGCCGCGATTTGTGCAAGCAGTTCCAACTCCGCTTCTGACTCAACATTGAAACAGAAAATACCCACATCCAACGCGCGCGCAATTTCATCAGCACTCTTGCCCACACCGGAAAATACAATGCGCGATGGCTGGCCGCCGGCGAGTAGCACCCGCTCCAATTCACCACCGGAAACGATATCGAAACCGGCGCCCAGCTTGGCGAGCATATTTAAAATTGCAAGGTTGGAGTTGGCTTTGATGGCGTAACAAATCATGCCGGGATGGGAACCCAAGGCTTGCGCGTAGGATAAATATTGCTGCGTAAAAGCCGCGCGGCTGTAGACATAACAGGGGGTGCCGAAGCGTTCGGCAACAGCGCTCAGCGGGGTATCTTCAACGTAGAGTTCACCATTGCGTTCAATGAAATGCTGCATAAAAAATCTCGATCAAAAAGCGGTGGGGCGGATGATTGTGGGTAGCGGGCAAGCTTACTTGGATGCGGCTTCCTGCGGCTGTTCAGGTGCGGGCGGCGCGGCTGGCGGTGCTTTTACCTCAGGTTGCGGTTTGGCAGGCTGGGGGATAAAGAGTGGGCCTTTTTGGCCGCACGCGCCCAGACCAAGACAAAGCAACATCAATGCAACAGCAGTTTTCATAACCAGGCATCCGAAGGCACCCTGAGTGTCAGGGTCGGGATTAAAGACGGGGCAGTATAACCCTGCACCCGCATGCGGGAAAGGGATGCAGCTGATGAGATCCCGAGCGGGAAAGAGGAAGGCGGATTATCACTCGTTGAGTCAAGGCAGTAACGCTTGTAGCTCCGCTGCTGATACCAGCGCACCATCGGCGCCTAGCGCCAGCTTCTGGATCACGGCTTTTAATTGTTCGACATTGCCCGGCCAGTCGGCAGTTTCCAGCAAGCGCCAAGCCTCCTCGGTCAAATCAAACTCTTCACCCAGGGCGAATTCGCGGATATAGAACTGGGCGAGATCGCGGATGTCATCGCGGCGCTCCGCCAGGCTGGGCAAGCATAATTCGCCGGCATATTGCGTCAGCCACTGCGCTTGGGGCGATGGCAACACAAGATTCTGCCGGCTCAAACTCATGACCAAGCGCAGACTGTAGCTGCCATCAAACCGGGCAGTAGCAGCGCGCAGCCAGAAATTGCGCAAGGCCTGAAAACCGGTCGGCGAGAGCGCATCCACATTGCGTAAAAACAGAGATCCGCCGTTGGCATAAGTGTGCAGCGATTGCAAAATATTGGTCGCCGCACCCTCCTCCCATTCAGTGCAGTCCGACTCGATAAAAGGGGCTGTATCCACGCGCGCCAGGCAGTGCAGGCTGCGCGCCGCGATTACCTTACCCGTACCTTTGTCGGCGCGGATCAAAACCGGCAGGGTGGCTTTGGCCAAGTGATCCAAGTGTTGATCCAACTGACGCAGGGCTTTGCTATTGCCAATCCAATAACCCTGGTCACCATAAATATGGATCGCGCGATAGCGGGTTTGATAGCGGCCAATGGTGCGCACGATTTCGTCAGCCACCAGCTGCAGCTCTTTCAGCAGCTGCTCGCGCTGGCTCGCAACGCCCGACCGGGCGACACCCGCAGCCTCTTGAACTACCATATAACCCAAGCGCTGCAACTGCCCTTGGGACTGTTTAAAGTCCAGCGGCAGACTCATGGCCGTTGCGGCCACGAAATCCTCAAACGGCGGGGAATTCGCCTCCTGCGTGGAAATAATAAATTCCTCTGCCTGGCCTGCGGTAACTTGCAGCTCGCTCCAGTCATTGACCAATACCAGGTGGCGATAACCCTGGTGAGTGACGCAATGGAGAGTGATGGCAGCCTGCGCAAGATTGAGCCGCTCCACCGCGGCGCGCAGGATAATTTTCGTCAGAGTGATAAAGCTTTTATTGACCGGCACCCACTTGGCAGTCGCGGATTGATTAAACTTGTGGATGGCGCGGGCCACCGGCTTACCAGTAACAACCTGGAACAGGGCAATCATAGCGACAGTCTCGTTACACATGCAGACATAGATGGGAAAGCCAAGGGATCTTGTGGCAATCTATAGGCTTTATAAAAACTTACCTATTACAGGTAATTACAGAAGGTATTGGCGACAGGACGCAGTTAAAAAGGGAGTTGGAAATTAGCGCCATCGCCATATGGAAAACGTCACTTTTTTAGCAGGAATACTATGGCTTATTTGCTGGATGTCGCCGCCGGGAATTATTTCCCCCTCGCGTGCCACCACACTTTTGGCAGACTCGCCGCGAGCGTGGACACCCACATAGATAAACCCTATGTCTCCAAATTACACGCCGCCATTGAATGGAATGGCAGCGCCTGGCGGATAAAAAACCTCGGCCTTAATGGCACCTGGGTAAATGGTGTGCCTCTCGGCCAAGGCGAGGTGCGCAACCTGATATTGAAAGACCATCTCCAGCTCGCAGAGCAGGCCGACCCGGGTTTCACCGTTATCGACCTGGCGCCCCCCGCTGACATGCTCTGGCCACTGGAAAAAAATCCCGCCGGTGTTGAACCTATTTACCTCGCGCGCTACCACCTCTTGCCCGACGCCAACCAGCCAGAGCTCGCACTGTTTTACGACGAGCAAACCCAGCAGTGGCATCAGGAAGCATTAAACCAGCAGAGCGAACACCAACAGCCGGAATTAAACGACGGCGACCTGGTGCAATTCAATAACAGCCATTGGCAATTTGTACGCGCGCAAATTTATGGCCCGACTGAGACAAAATCCTCACGCCATATCAACGATTACGAATTTATTTTTAACACCAGCCTGGATGAGGAAACCACCCAACTGGAATTACACCACCAGCAAACTCTCGACCTGGCTGTGCGCAGCCATCACTACCTGCTGTTGCAGCTCGCGCGCCACCGCGCTGAAGACGCCGGTCGCGGCCTGGACAACAAAAGCCAAGGCTGGGTTTATGCCGACCAATTGGCGGCGGAGTTGGGGCTGGACAACACTCACATGAACATCCAGATTTTTCGCGCGCGCAAACAGCTGGTCGATGTCCTGCCCGACGCTATAGGCCAACAATGTTTGCTGGAAAGGCGCGGAGGAAAAATCCGCTTCGGCTGCGAAAAATTTAAAATCTACAAAGGCGAAAAACTGACCCTCGCCTCACCGCTTTGCGCCTGTTGAAACCAGAATGAACACTACCCCCCATCCCTCCGCCGACGCAGGGTTAACCCAACCTATCCGTCTCGCGCACTATGAGCTGCTCGATTGCATCGGGCGCGGTGGAATGGGGTTGGTGTATCGCGCACGCGACACCCGCCTTGATCGACTGGTCGCGATCAAATGTTTGCGCACCGAATTATTTGAGTCGCACTACATAGAGCGCTTTAAACGCGAAGCCCTGTTGCTGGCAAAACTGAATCACCCGAACATAGTGCAGATTTACGATTTTATCGAAGCGCCCGATCAACTCGCGCTGGTGATGGAATTGGTAGAA
>DATIDX010000103.1:0-8084 GCA_035456025.1 Cellvibrio sp.
GAATTATTGGTAGAAAATTTATTGTTGTTGGTCGATGGCGAAAGACCAGAGTCGATGTTATTACCTGCAAAATTAATGGTGCGCGGTTCTTGCGGAGCCAAGCCGGTTAAAAAATAAATAAATTTTCAACATAAAAAAACCTGCAAGATAAATATCCTGTAGGTTTTTTTTGCCTCACGCTTATCTATTGCTTATAGGGTATCAGTGCCCTTGCGCCACCAATTTCCCTTCCTCCCCAGCATCCTGCACAAAATACACTGCAATTGCGCCGAGAATCATACTCACGCCGGCGAGCACCAGAATATAAATTGCCTCGTTATTAAAGACATATTTCAAAATTTGCCCGGCCACTAAGCCCGACACAATTTGTGGTGCGGCGATGGTGAAATTAAATATCCCCATATAGACGCCGGTTTTATCGGCAGGCAAAGAACCGGCAAGAATCGCGTAGGGCATGGCGAGGATCGCGGCCCAAGCGATGCCGATACCGATCATGGGGATTAATAAATCCAGCGCGCCCTGCGGGACATCCACTTGTGTTAACCACAAATTCACATGCACCACTTCTACATTTTGAAATAATAAAAAACTCATGTAGCCCAATCCGCCTGAGAGTAGCGAGAGTGAATAAGTCAGCTTGCGGCCAAAACGATTGGCGATGCGTGTAAGCACAATCGAAAAGAGTGCGGCAAATAATGAGTAGGCGGCAAAAATAATGCCGACCCAATCGCCCGCAGCGCCTTTTGCTGCGGCGATTTCTGCGGGAATCACATCGAGCGAATGTAAATAATCGGCATCAAACCATTTGGCTTCTATGCCCCAAATATATTGGGTGATGGCCGGTGTGGTGTAGACCCACATAATAAATAATGAAAACCAGGAGAAAAATTGCACCACTGCAAGTTGGCGCATGGTTTTGGGCATGTTGATAAATAATTGCCAGAAATTCCCCAAACGCTGCGCAACAGATTTTTTTTCTTCAACGGGTGCTGCAGTTAAACCTTTGTAACGATTGTAATCGGTCGGTGCATATTCTTTGGTGCGCACCACTGTCCAGAGCACGGTGAGGAACAATGCGCTGGCGCCGATATAAAACGCCCAGGTTACTGTGGGGGCGACTTCGCCTTTCGGTGCGGTATTTTCCAGACCGATGACATTGGTGAGTACAAACGGCAATATAGAGCCGATCACCGCGCCGATATTAATCAGCAACGCCTGGATTGAATAACCGAGCGTGCGCTGCTCGTTGGGCACCATATCCGCAACCAGCGCGCGAAAGGGTTGCATGGTCACATTAAATGCGCCGTCCATTAATGCCAGCATCAATCCACCAAATAACATGGGCGTGATAAACGCAACAAACAGCGATGCGTTGGGCATTAATAACATTCCCGCTGCTGCCGCAATTGCACCGCCAAGAATATAAGGACGGCGGCGGCCAATGCGGTTCCAGGTGCGGTCAGAAGCGGCACCAACAATCGGCTGCACCAACAATCCCATAATCGGCGCGGCGAGCCAGAAAAGTGAAAGTGAATGCAAGTCCGCACCCAAATCAGAAAGCACACGGCTGACATTGGCATTTTGCAATGCGAAGCCAAGCTGTACCCCTAGAAAACCGAAACTGACATTCCAGACTTGCCAGAAGGGGAGTGTGGGTTGTTTCATTGTGTCGCTGCCTTTGTTATCGAATTATTTTTTAATTTAAAAGCATGGAGCCCCGCGTTCGCGAGCATGACGATTCCCATGTGATGCATAGGCTCCCCAGCAGAGCTGGGGAGCCAGGATAATTTAAAAAATTATTTTACGTAGCGCGCTTCGGTGCTTGCATTTCTGTCCCACACTTTGCCATCGCTGTAGCTGCGCAATAATTTGATGTACTCAGCATGTGTCCATGCCAGTGGTGTGGCGGAGTTAGTGCCTTCACCCAAAGGATAATTGTAGGTGGAATTATCGCCCACGCCATCCCAAACCTGTTCAGGCAACATCATGCCGTCATTGGCAAATAATTCCATCGCCTTAACATAGGTGCCGCGCAATTTTTCAATATCGAGGGTGTTATTAACCTGGGCCAATTGCAATTCAAAATGGCCGCGCTCGCCGGTAAAGAATGGCCACACACGTCCGCGCCCTTGTGCAGAATTGTTTGCCTCTACGTAGGCCGCGCCGTTGCTTGCGTCTTCACCGTAGCCATCAATTCCGTAGCGGCGCCAACCGGGAAAGCTGCCTTCAACACCGGGGAAGGTGAATTCGTATTTGGTGCGCAACAAGTCGGGCAATGTTGGGTTGTCGTATTCAGGCAGGGTTTCGAGGATTTTTTTATCGTCAGCCGCACGCACCCCGTAGCGCACCAACTCCAGAAAACCGCCGTCGATCACTTGTGATTCATCGCTAATGATTTGCGCATTGCTGGTGCCCAGCGGCGAGTGATCGTTTGGATCTTCATTGGCGTTGATGCGCAAATAATAATTGCCGTTGCCGAGTTCCCCGGTCAGTGAACCTTTTGTGGTGTAGGTGTGCGCTTCGAGTTCGCGCGAATATTTATCGGCGGCGGCCAAATAACGTTCTGCACCTGCGCTATCGCCTGCGTGGGTTGCGATATCGGCGGCAGAAACCAGGCCGGCAATAACCGCAGCGATACTCGACGGCGAATAACCCTGCTGCTCTTCCCAGCGCTCTTGCTGCGTGTAAGGCGGTTTGATGCTGTTGTCATTCCACAGGATTTTTACAGCGCCGCCATCCACCAAAAAATTGGCAGCGGGTTTGAGCATTTTGTTGTACCAACTGGTGATGTCCGCATCGCTCAAGACACCTTCTTTCCACAGGCGCCAGCCGAGCATAATTGGCATGCCGGTTTGGTCGAGCTGCACACCGACCCATTCAGGTTCGCCATCCACGTGGGTTTTTTGCAAAAACCAACCGGGCGTGCCGCTGTATCCGGCAATTTTTTCGCTAGCTTGTATTTTTTCGAGATATTCAAATGCAACGCGCGGTGATTGCGTATCGCCCAATGCCAGCATCGCCATAGCGACCTGGTAAAAATCGCGCGGCCATACCGCTTTGTAACCGGTCGCGGATTTTTCCGCAGATTTGCGGTCGCCCCAAGGATTGGAAAGCGATGCGATAAAGGCGCCCGCATGGGTTTTATCTTCTTGCGCTTTTAACACCATGGCGCTGGTATAAAGTAATTTGCCGCCGTCAGTTGCCGTGGCGGATAATTTTTCCAGTGCGGGCAACGATTGTAAAAAATCTTGCCAGCCGATGGTATCGCCATCGCCGTTGTAATGGGCGAGCACTTTGTCATAACCAGTGGCCAATGTTTTTTCTGCTGCGGCGCTACTTGCTGCGCTACTTTTACCAAAGCCGAGCACTAAATCCCACTGCGCACTCGCGCCATTGTTAACCTCAGGCATTTGCAATGTGAAAGCGACATTGCCTTTATTGGCGCCGGTGGTGGAATAAATTTGTGTGAGTTTTCCACTTTGTTTTAATTCGCTAATGCCGTCTGAAACACCTTCAAAACCCACTGTGCTTTGCACCACTGCCGCGTTGGTTTTTAAGGTCATGCTACTAGTGCCATCGGTTGCTGTCCAAACACCATTGCTGAAACTGGCGCTGTCGTTGCTGCCGGTATTAGCAATGGCTGGGTTTACGTAGGCATAAGCGGTAATGCCATCAGCCAATGCGCGGAATTGCACGCGCATAAACAAACTTTGCGAATCGGGATCAGTAAAAATATGTTTTTCGATTTCATATTTTCCGTCCTTGTCTTTATTCACTATTTTATAGGCGAGTGATTGTGGGCGGCCCTGTGCATCGGTTGCGAGATACTCAATGGTGGAAATGGTGTCCTTCTTTTCTTCATCGAGAAAACCCTCGCCTTTGATAAAAAATTGCAGCTCTTGCAATTGCGCTTCATGAATCAAACCGTACATGGTTTCGGTGAGCACGCCCTGCGCAACTGAAAACCAGACTTTGGAAATGGCGCCGCTTGCACCGGCATCGCTGTAGGTGCCATTGGTGTATTGCTCGAAGGATGTGCCAATCCCGGTTTTTCCGGCATAGGCCCACACAGAAGTATTGCCGGGAGCGCCTGGTGCGGCGGCGTCAGTATCGGGGCCTGCTGCGTTGCGATCAGAACAAGCAGAAAGCACCAGGCTGCTGCTGATAAGCAAAGCTAAAAGATTTTTTTTCATAGCAAGACCCCTCGAAATTGCTTTTATTGGTGTTGTGTAGTTATCTGTCAATTTGCTTTTGACCACATGTAGCGCTTGGGTATAAGCGTTTCCCGTCATAGCAGAAATGACTATTTCGCCACCTTAGGCTTTGGCTAGAATCAACTCAAGTAACTGCATACGTATTCAAGCTGCATACGTATGCATGAAAGCCTAGCGCATAATTATTCCGCGGCCGGGCAAATTGCGGATGGTAATGAATACGTATTCTTAGGATTTTTTGATGCGAAAACCGCACTGCAAGAGTTGCATACGTATGTAGTCACTTGGCGAAAAAAAATTGCTCGCGTATGTTGGTATTACGTAGTTTGGGCACAGCTGTGCGTGCCCGTGAATTTAATAACAAGAGATTCGAGTAAATGACAACAACTCCCTGGTGGCGTGGCGCGGTGATTTATCAGGTGTACCCGCGCAGCTTGATGGACGCCAACAATGATGGCATTGGTGATATTCCCGGCATCATCAGCAAGCTCGACTACATTGCGAGCCTGGGTGTGGATGCGATTTGGGTTTCGCCTTTTTTTAAATCGCCGATGAAAGATTTTGGTTATGACATCAGTGACTACCGCGATATAGATCCTATCTTTGGCTCCCTCGCTGACTTTGATGAATTGATTGCCAAGGCGCACGGGCGCGGAATCAAAATTATTATTGACCAGGTATTGAGCCATACCTCTGACCAGCACGCCTGGTTCACCGCGAGCCGTGAATCGCGCGACAACCCACACGCCGATTGGTATGTGTGGGCCGACCCGCTGCCGGATGGCAACCCGCCGAATAATTGGCTCGCAATTTTTGGTGGCTCAGCCTGGGAGTGGGAGCCGCGCCGCTGCCAGTATTATTTGCACAATTTTTTAAAGTCCCAGCCGGATTTGAATTACCACTGCCCGCAAGTGCGCGCGCAAATCTTGCAGGAAGTGGAATTCTGGTTAAAGCGCGGCGTTGACGGCTTGCGCTTGGATGCGATTAATTTCTGCTTCCACGATAAAGAATTGCGCTCCAATCCAGTGAAACCGGAAGAGGAGCGCAAAGGTCGCGGCTTCTCGTTGGACAATCCCTACGCTTTCCAAAAACATATTTACGACAACACGCGTCCGGAAAATATTGCGTTTCTGGAAAGTTTGCGCGCGTTGATGGATCGCTACCCAGGCACAGTGACATTGGGTGAAATTTCCGCCGACGATTCGCTTAAAACAATGGCCGAATACACCGAAGGCAATTCGCGCTTGCACATGGCATATAGTTTCGAATTGTTGGTTGAAAAATTGTCTGGCACCTATATCCGCGAAACTGTCGAGACGTTGGAGAAAAATTTATCGGAAGGCTGGCCCTGTTGGGCAATTGGCAACCACGATGTGCGGCGCTTTATGTCGCGTTGGGGCGGCAAACAACAGTCGCCACAATTGGCAAAAACACTCAACGCACTTTTATTATCCTTGCGCGGCAGTGTGTGCAGCTACCAAGGCGAGGAGCTGGGCTTAACCGAAGCGGAAATCCAGCAGCATGAATTGCAAGATCCCTATGGCATTACTTTTTGGCCGCGTTTTAAAGGGCGCGATGGCTGCCGTACGCCAATGCCTTGGAGCCACACAGAAACCTACGCCGGGTTTTCGCAGGCGAAAACCTGGTTGCCAATTCCGTCGTCGCACAAAGAACAAGCCGTTAGTTTGCAGGATGGTGACAGTGCATCGATACTCAATGCGTATCGCACTTTTATGCACTGGCGCAAACAGCAACCGGCGCTGCGCTTGGGCGAGATAAAATTTGTCGCCGATAACGAAGATTCACTGGTGTTTATCCGTCGCCACGGAGATGAAGCGTTATTGTGTGCATTTAATTTTGCAACGTCGGCGCAAAAAATTGTGCTGGATTCCAATTATGAATTGGCGGCAGTCGCAGGGCATGGTTGCCATTCGGTCACTGCTAGCGGTAGCGAACTGAATATTCCGGCGTATACGGCGTCTATTTCGCGCTTGATTTAGTTTTTGTCATGGCCTCGTTGGTCTCCTTTGTTAGAGGGCTTTATGCCCTCTTTTTTTATTTGCGCGCTAATTATTATTCCCATCCGTACTTTCAATAAAAATGTTTATTTAGTTTACGTTTTTAAATCGCTGGATTGAAAAAATTAATCAACTAGGCTTAAGCCTGCAAACCTTGTGCAAAAAGGATCGGTAGTGGTTCCGCAAATTTTGTGATTGCATACGTATGCGACACGTTGAATACGTATGCATTCTATTGTGAGGGTGGCGCACTAAGGCCTACTATCATTTCAACGACAGAACCACTCTGTTTTTACGCATATGCGTAGGCTCTGGTCGTTTACGCATATGTTAAAAATAAAAGCTACACCCCGCGGAGAGCAATAATTATGAAAAAACACACGTTCAACCATATGCTCGCATTGGCAGCCACCATGGCGCTGGTGTCGGGCTCACAAACGGTTTACGCACAAAATTCCAGTGATGCTGTTGAAGAAGTAACCGTGACTGGCTTTCGCGCCAGTTTGCAAAACTCTATTGCGACTAAACAGGATTCCGACACCGTTATCGAAGCCTTGACTGCTGAGGATATAGGTAAACTTCCCGATACCAGTATCGCTGAATCTCTCGCCCGTCTGCCCGGCTTGGCAGGTGAGCGCCGCGATGGCCGCACCAGTGGTATTTCGGTGCGCGGCTTTAACGAAAACTATGTCGCGACCACCATGAACGGCCGCGAAGTTTTAGGTATCGGCGATAACCGTGGTGTTGAATACGATTTGTATCCGTCCGAAATTTTATCCGGTGCTGTTGTTTACAAAACGCCTGATGCGAGCAAGGTGTATCAAGGGCTCGGTGGTATCGTTGACCTGCAAACTATTCGCCCGCTTGAGCACGACCGCATACTCACCGTCAACGCACATTACGAAGCCAACGAACTCGAATCTGCCAACCCTGACTTTGATGATACCGGCCACCGCGCTGCCTTTATTTATTCCGACAAATTTGCCGATGACACCGTTGGTCTCGCATTTTCTTTCGCCACTATGGAATCACCCAGCCAGGAAGAACAATTCCGCAGTTGGGGTTATGCCGATCTCGATAACGAAGGCCCGGGTGAAGTTGTAGCCCTTGGTGGGCACGATTCATTTGTGCGTTCGTCGCTGATGGAGCGCGATACCTATTCAGGTGTATTTCAATACGCGCCCAATGATCAGCTGACCTTGACGGTTGATGCACTTTACATCGATTTCACCGACTCCAAAGTATTTCGCGGCGTGGAAGAGGGTACTGTGTGGGGCGGCGGTGTAACCAACGTCCACTCAACCGTTGAAGACAACCTGGTTACCTCGGGTCAGTGGAACGGTTTCCACAGCGTTATCCGCAACGATGGTGAAGTGAAAGACGGCGAACTCACCACATTTGGTTTCAATGCAGCTTACTTACTCAATGATGAGTGGGAATTGAAATTCGATTTGTCCCACGGCGAATCCTCCAAAGATTTATTGAACGTGGAAAGTTATTCCGGTGTTGGCCGTGCAGGCACTGCAACCCAGGGTGCACCCGCTGCCCGCGCTTACGAATTAACCTCCAAAGGCGCAAAATTTGGTCCGCATTCAACCATTGGTATGCCGGATTATTCTGATGCGTCGATTATTCGCTTGGCCGGTCCGCAAGCTTGGGGTGGAGCAATCGCACCTTTAGTGGGTGGACAAAACAATGCGCAGGACGGTTTCGTAAACAATCCTTACTTTGAAGAAGAATTGGATGCAATCCGTTTGCAAGCCGAAGGCGAGATTGAATTTTCCATCGTAAACGGTGTGGAGTTCGGCCTTAATTATTCTGACCGCAGTAAATCCAAAGTTAACTACGGCGC
>DATIDX010000104.1:0-7985 GCA_035456025.1 Cellvibrio sp.
AGTCAGCCAGCTCTTGCAGCTTGCCGGTACTGATCAAAAATTTGGCGGTGGGAGTAATACGTGAGCCGCTGGTAAGAAAGGCAACAGGATCACCACCTGCAGACAATACCAGCTCTTCAAATTCGCGGGGGTCTTCGGCATCTTGGCCGTGAGATAAATTCAGGTGAACCAGCACCGCCAGTTCACCCGATTCGGGGCGATCAAAAAACAATTAGCGACCTCGAGGTTGTATCAATGATTTGATAAATTACTCGGTTTGCTCGTCTTCTTCGCCTTCGATACCACCTGCTTCGTTCAGCAGTGGTACGCGTACTGCGCGTGATGGGACTACAGTTGAAATTGCGTGCTTATATACCATCTGGCTTACGGTATTTTTTAACAACACGACAAACTGATCAAATGACTCGACCTGGCCTTGTAACTTGATTCCATTTACCAAATAAATGGACACAGGCACACGCTCTTTGCGCAGAACGTTCAGGTAAGGGTCTTGTAAGCTATGCCCTTTTGACATGTTTATCTCCTATAGGGACAATAATTTATAGTAATTACCCACCCAAAACACCTAATACATCCAGTAAGGAGGGGGTGGAAGAAAGCATGAAAATCTGACTAGGGTTCTCACGTAGGCATTATATGGCTGCGGATGCTATAAAATTCAAGGCGCAACGCACAATTTCTTCTTTTGCAAGTGATTTCCCTTGCTCAGTCTCAGTGTATATCCAGTGTAGTTCACTATCGGGGGTTGTCGACCAGCCCCGCAACCAGGTGAGTTGGCGCTTAGCCAATTGACGCGTAGCGATAATTCCACGCTCTGTCATCTCGCTGTAATCCAAGCGTCCATCGAGATAATCCCACACTTGGCGATAACCTACAGCGCGAATCGCGGGCAGGTCCGGATGCAAATCCCCGCGTTGATAAAGATGCCGCACTTCATCGACGAAATTGCTGGCAAGCATTTTTTCAAAACGCGCAGCAATACGTTGATGGAGAATGGAGCGGTCGCGCGGCGCAATTGCTAATTGGCAAACTTTGTAACGCTCGGTAAATGCTCGTTGCACTGAAGGTTGATGTTGCAATTGACGCAGCTGTGCCATGGTTTTACCGCTGACACGATATACCTCCAGCGCGCGGCTGACACGCTGTGAATGATTGGGGTGAATTTCCGCTGCGGTTTCCGGATCGACTTCTGCAAGCTGCGCGTGAATATATGGCCAACCAAATTGCTCTGCCTCACGCTCAATCTGCGCACGCACTTCAGCATCTGCCGCCGGCATTTCCGCCAAGCCATCGAGCAGCGCGCGAAAGTAGAGCATGGTGCCACCCACCAAGAGCGGGATTTTTCCCTGCGCGTGAATAGCGGCAATTTCGCGCTCGGTGTCGGCCAGAAAATCCGCCACCGAATAAGGCTCGGCAGGATCGCGGATATCAATCAGGCGATGCGGCGCCAGCATCTGTTCCTGTGCGGAAGGTTTGGCAGAACCTATGTCCATACCGCGATAGACTAAAGCGGAATCCACGCTGATCAATTCAACTGGCAGCTGTTGGCGCAGGGCAATGGCGAGATCGGTTTTGCCTGAGGCAGTTGGCCCCATCAAAAAAATAACCATTGGCCGGGGTTGGCTCATTGTGGATCGCCTTTAAGGTTGCAAAGGGCAAATGATACCATCCGCCCCCGGTTTGCAGAATGTTTGTCCGTGCAGCAAAAAGGAACAATCGTGCTTTCACACACTATCTCCCTGTTGTTTTTTGCGGCCGCTATGCAGGGCTTTTTTCTCGCGACAATATTGGGACTACAGCGCCGCAACTCACAGGCTAACCATATTTTGTCGCTCTGGATTGGGTTACTGTCGCTCGATCTGCTCCAACAAATTTACTACATAGAAGCGCTCTACCTTGCCCTGCCCCAATTCATTAACCTGATCAACCTACTGCCACTCACTTACGGTGGCTTCCTGTTTTTATACGTGCGCAGCCTGACCCAAACAACACCACTATCGCGCAGGGATTTATTGCACTTCACATTTTTCTTTATCGGCCTGCTGGCGAGCATTCCGTTTATGTTGCAATCCGGCGACGAAAAACTGGAACTGGTCACCCGGATGATGGAAGACCAATCACCGCGCAGCCTGGCGATTTTTTCGCTTGTCATGCCACTGGTCGCCAGTGTCTATGCCTGGCTTGCTTACCGGTTAATGCTGCGCCATAAACGCGCCGGCAATACCAGCCTTGGATGGCTGCGGCTGATGCTGCTCCTGAACATGGTGATATGGGCGCTGGTGTGGCTGCTGATTTTTATTCCCCACGACCTGCACCGGCTCGATAACATCATTATTTATGCGCTGGTGAGCCTGGTGATTTATTTGATGGGCTATTTCAGTCTGCGCCAGCCGGAGATAACTCCGGCTGAAAAAATTACACCCATCACCGATAGCAGCGCACAGATCGGCCTTAAATACGGCGACAATCGTTTGCCCGATGAACTGCGCGAAGCCATCCGGATCGAGCTGGAGAAATACATCGACAACAAAAAACTCTGGCGCGCCAGCAACCTTAATCTGGCACAGCTGACTGAACACACGGGCATCGCCAGCCACCATATTTCACAAGTGCTGAACGATCATCTCGGTTTGTCGTTCAACGATTATTTAAACCAATATCGCGTGAAGGATGTCTGCGCACAATTGGTTACAGCGGGCGATCAAAACTTGCTCGATGTTGCGCTTGCGTGCGGATTCTCATCCAAATCCAGTTTTAATGCGATTTTCAAAAAACACACTGGCCAAACCCCCTCTGAATACCGCAAACAGGTGCAGTCCCAGCAAATTGCACGTCCAGAATTAGAATAACGGACGATTTCCTCACCCATTCCCGGCAAGCTGGCGCTTCCATTAGGGTAAATCCCGACAGCAAGGAATTGATGACATGAACGCCCGCGCCTTTTTTATTTCCCTCACCACTACCTGCTTGCTGTTGGCTAGCCAGTTAGGTAGCGCCGCCCCACACACTGCGGATAAGAAAACCAAACAGAAGCCCGACCCGCTCAAAGTCGAGCAGATCAATATCTGTGCTGGCGAACGCTGCATGCGCGCGGATAAAGCCTACAGCACCGAGGCTTTGCTCACGCAATTGCACCAACTATTCAAAGCCAACGAGGGCGGGCAAATCGGATTTTGCAAAGCCGATAAAACTACGCGCGAGTGCAAGAAGAAAAAAGTTTGCCATTTTGTGATGGGTGGCATTATCCCCGGTAGCGGCTGCGCTAACGGGATCAGTTTCCACGCCCCCGAGGTGAATTTGCAGACCGCCGAGATCAGCATGAAAGCGGATATGCCGCTGACGTTTATCAAAACACCCCTAGCCTGTACCACAGCGGAAAGCAGTTTGAGCATTCGCTCAGCAAATGACATCAGGCTGGAATTGAAACCGCATTTTTGCAGTTGGATGGCGGTGGGCGCGATGAGTGCGAAATTCAGTTTTGCGGTCGATTTCATCAACCTGGAGCGCGGGGAGATCGGCGGCTATTGGAAACACTCGGTGAAGGGAACCGGATTGGGTAGCGGCTCGGGTTATTTATTGTTGCAGTTCCCCAACAACATCGCCTGGCAGGCGCTGGACACACCGGTGGTCGGGCAGGTAAATCCGCCGTAAAGATTTTTAGATTTACTGCCCACGCATAAATAATTTGTCGAGGTCATCGAGCGACTGCAGCAGCCAGGTCGGGCGGCCGTGGTTGCACTGCCCGCTGCGCTCAGTGGCTTCCATATCGCGCAGGAGCGCATTCATTTCCGGAATGGTCAATTTGCGATTGGCACGCACTGAGCCGTGACAGGCCATGGTGCCAAGAATTTCGTTGATGTGATGCTGGATGCGCTCGCTGCTGCCGTGCTCGATCAAATCCGACAACACATCGCGCACCAATTGCTCTACTTTTGCGCGATTTAAAATCACCGGCAATTGGCGGATCAATAATGTCTCTGGTCCGGCGCGCTGCAATTCAAAACCGAGTGATTTAAAAATATCGTAGAAATTTTCCGCGCAATCCGCCTCTTTTTCACTGACGGCAATACTTTCAGGCACCAGCAGCGGTTGCGTCTGGATACCGCCGCAGGCAAAGGATTCTTTCATGCGCTCGTAGGTGATGCGCTCATGCGCCGCGTGCATATCCACCACAATCAATCCCTGCGCATTTTCAGCGAGGATATAAATTCCTTTAAGCTGCGCGATGGCATAACCCAGCGGCGGAATATCCTCGCTACCGGATTCAGGCAGCGCATAAGTTGCGGTCGGGTTCGCGGGCCGATGCAACTCGCCATAACTCGCCATTTGCTCGCGCACCGCGCCGGGATCAATCGCGGACGGCTGATAAGGTGATGAATAGCCCGATGAATAATTGTTGCTGGCTGGCGCAGCGCGAAAGCCGATGCTCTCCTGCCCTTTGAATTCACCGGCGGCGATACCTTGTATTGGCCTTGCAGATGACAGCGCAAATGGATTTATACCGGCAGCTGCATCGGCGCCCGCGCCAAGATCGCGTTTTGCCAGGGTGTCTTCCGGGCGCACTTTGGCGAGCGCGTGATGCAAGCTGGAGTAAATAAAATCGTGCACGCTGCGATTATCGCGGAAGCGCACTTCGTGTTTGGTGGGATGGACATTGACATCGACCGTTGACGGGTCGAGTTCGAGGTAAAGCACAAACGCGGGATGACGGCCGTGGTAGAGCACATCCTGATACGCCTGGCGCACGGCGTGGCTAACCAGCTTGTCGCGAATCGCGCGACCATTGACATAAAAATGTTGCAAATCGGCCTGGCTGCGCGAAAACGTCGGCTGCGCCACCCAGCCCCACAAGCGCAAACCGCTGCGCTCCATGTCGATATGCACCGCATTTTCCATAAACGCCGGGCCGCAGACCTGCGCAACACGGCGCTCCTGTTCCAACTGCGAATCGCCCGCGCGCCAGGAATAAATCGCGCGATTGTTGTGGCGCAAATTAAACGCGACATCAAAGCGCGATAAGGCCAGGCGTTTTACGACATCTTCAAGATGGGTGTATTCGGTTTTGTCGGTGCGCAAAAATTTACGGCGTGCGGGCGTGTTAAAAAACAAATCGCGCACTTCAACCGTGGTGCCGCGCGGATGGGGCGCGGGCGATAGTTGCGTCTCCATATCGCGCCCTTCGGCGACCACTTGCCAGCCGGCGCTGTCATCGTTGGTGCTGCTGATCAACGCCAGGCGCGCCACCGAGCTGATACTCGCCAGGGCTTCACCGCGAAAACCTAAGGTCGCAACCGCCTCAAGATCATCCAGTTCATAAATTTTGCTGGTGGCATGGCGACTGAGCGCAAGCGGCAAATCGTCTTTATCGATACCGCCGCCGTTGTCGCGCACGCGCATTAATTTTATCCCGCCCTCTTCAATATCGATTTCGAGGCGCGTTGCGCCGGCGTCGAGTGAGTTCTCCAGCAACTCCTTGATGACCGAAGAGGGACGTTCCACCACCTCACCGGCAGCAATCTGGTTGGCGAGGCGCGGGCTGAGCAATTTGATTTTTCGCATGGGAATTAACGGCGCAAGGGTATCAGGTGGTAGGAATTTTAATTGTCTGGCCAATTTTTACCGTGGCGCTTTTCATCTTATTGTGGCGCTGCAACTCGCTCACGCTCACACCGTATTGGGTGGCAATGCGCGATAAGGTGTCGCCTGCGACTACCCGGTGCTGGCGCGGCTTAGCCACCACAATCGGGCGCATGGGTTCAGGCGCCGGCCGATTTTGCGCACCGGCGCGCGCAGCGCTGGTACCGGCCGGGATCTTCAAGGTCTGGCCCAGTTTAACGTTGGTATCGCGCAGGTTGTTGTACTGCATTAACCGCTGTGAACTCACACCGTAGCGTGCGGCTATGGCCGACAAACTATCACCAGCGCCCACCGTGTGCTGCCGCTCGACGTCTTTCAGGCCGCCGGATTCCAGTTGCGCAGCCACATAGGTGCCGGCCGGCGGATGCTGGTAGAAATACTGACGGATACCTTTAAACACCGAGTTGGCCATCTGCTTGCGATAGGCAACCGTCGCCAACTTGCGCGACTCTTCGGGGTTGGAGATAAACCCGGTCTCGACCAAAATCGAGGGTACATCGGGCGATTTGAGCACCATAAAACCGGCCTGCTCTACATGCCGCTTATGCAAATGGGCTACGCCGCCCATGGAATTCAATACGTGGTTGCCCACTTGCAAGCTGGAGTTGAGCGTGGCGGTCATGGACAAATCCACCAGTACGCCGGCCAGCACCTGGTCTTTGTCGTCGAGGCTGATGTCGCCTACACCGCCGATCAAATCCGATTCGTTCTCGCGCTGCGCCAAAAAGCGCGCGGTTTCAGACGTAGCGCCATTGCGCGACAAGGCAAATACCGAGGCGCCGCGGGCACTGGCCTTGGTAAAGGCGTCGGCGTGGATGGAGACAAACAAATCCGCCTTCATGGTGCGCGCAATATCGCGGCGTTTTTTGAGCGGGATAAAGTAGTCGCCGCTGCGGGTCAACTTGCCCGAAAAACCGGGCTGGGCATTGATCGCCGCTACCAACTCTTTGGCGATCGCGAGAGTGACTTCTTTTTCACGGATACGGTTGGGGCCCATGGCGCCCGGGTCTTCACCCCCATGGCCAGCATCGACCGCAATAACTATGGTGCGCTTGCCCTTGAGGTCCGTGTTGGCGACCACCGGGTTGGCGGGCGCGGGCGGCGGAACCACTGTGCGCTCGATCGCGGCGGCCGGTGTTGTCGCCCCCGGTGCCGGCTGCGCGCCAGCCACTACCTGCGTAGGCGGCAAACTGGTTGAGGCTGCAGGCGCCGGTTTGGTCGCCGCCGGGGCGGTTGTGGTCGCCACAGGTGCTGTTGTTGTCGGTCCTGCTACGGGCGCGGCGGCTGTAGCGGCGGGAAGCTCATCGTAAAGGTCGATTACCAACCGATCGTGCATACCGGCACTGGCCTTGAGCAGGAAACTGTTGGGTGCCACCTTGGCTTTGATATCCAGCACCAGACGCAGGTCAGTCTTGTTGTGCAGATAGCTGCGGATCACCAGCACCGGGGTGCTGGCCAGGGGCAGCTTGGTCAGATCGGCGTTAAGTTTGCTGTTAGGAACATCGATAATAATGCGGTCGGGATTATCCGCGAGGGTCAGGTTGTGCTGCACAGGAGCATCCAGGTCAAGCACTATGCGCGTGTGGTCAGGTGCGCGCCAGACACGCACACCATTGACGGTCGCCGACTGCGCAACCTGGGCCAGTAACACCATACCCAAGCAACCAATAGCACTCAGCCAGCGAGAAAAGGACATAGGCAATCTCAATAACATCAACACAAACTTGATTGTAATTATGGTTTGGTGGCCAGTTTAACGAGATAAATGGCGCCGCACAGGCTCGCACTCTAACGCAAAACCCCGTTTTCGCTCTAGCAAAATTGCCAATCCGGTCACTGATTCAGCCCATACCCACTCGCCGTCCAGCACAGGATACACAGCTATACTCAGCTCCAGTCAGTGCGCTAACGCGCCCCAACATTCACCGGTATTCCTGTTATGCCCGCAAAAAGCTATCTCCGCGTTACGCACCAACCTTTTATCCACAAATCACTGGCGGCGACCTTTATGGCGCTGCTGAGTATGCCCGGACTTGCAATTAGCTACGGGGTTTACGACTCCCGCGCGCTCGCCATGGGCGGCGCGGCCACCGCCGTGGGCAACCATGCGCAAGCGGCGTTTTACAATCCTGCCCTGCTCGCGTTTCACGAGGAAGAAGAGGAAGCCGGGCGCGACGGGCGGGTCTATCTCCCGAGCATCATTGTGCAAGTGTCCGAGGCTACCGAGAGCGCCGTTGACGCCGCCGACGATGAGCTGGACGTGCAATTGAGTGCAGCGGTCGATGCCTTTAATAGCGCGCCCACCACCACAAGTGCTGGGCTGGTCGCCGATTCCGCCACAGAATTGC
>DATIDX010000105.1:0-26185 GCA_035456025.1 Cellvibrio sp.
TTCATCCTGAAGATGAGCGCTACAAATCGCTGATTGGTAAATTTGTTCTGCTGCCATTGGTTAATCGTTTGATTCCAATCGTTGCCGACGATTACGTTGACCGCGAGTTTGGTACCGGCTGCGTGAAAATTACTCCCGCACACGATTTCAACGACTATGAAGTAGGCAAACGCCACAATTTGCCATTGATTAATGTGCTCGATAAAAACGCGGCGATTTTAGGTGTTGCACAAATTTTTAATTTGGATGGCAGCCTCAATACGCAAATCGACGGCACCCTGCCCGCTCAATATGCCGGACTTGATCGCTACGAAGCACGCAAGCAAATTGTCACTGCATTTGAAGCGGCTGGATTGCTGGAAAAAATTGATGATCACGGATTGAAAGTGCCTCGCGGTGATCGCTCAGGCGTGGTGATCGAACCTTGGTTGACTGACCAATGGTATGTAAGCACCAAACCATTAGCAGAACCGGCAATCGCAGCGGTTGAAGATGGGCGCATCCAATTCGTACCGAAGCAATATGAGAATATGTACTTCTCCTGGATGCGCGACATTCAGGACTGGTGCATCAGTCGTCAATTGTGGTGGGGGCATCGTATTCCTGCGTGGTATGACGCAAGCGGCAAGGTTTATGTTGGTCGCAATGAAGCCGAAGTACGCAGCAAATATAATCTTGGCACTGATGTAAAACTGAATCAGGACGAAGATGTATTGGATACCTGGTTCAGCTCAGGTTTGTGGACCTTCTCGACTCTCGGCTGGCCAGAGCAAACGGAATTCCTGAAAAAATTCCATCCGACTGATTTGTTGGTGACCGGTTTCGATATTATTTTCTTCTGGGTTGCGCGCATGATTATGCTCACCATGCATTTGGTGAAACATGAAGATGGCACACCGCAAATTCCGTTCAAAACGGTATATGTACATGGTTTGGTGCGCGATGGCCAAGGCCAGAAAATGTCGAAGTCCAAGGGCAATGTGCTCGACCCACTCGATATTATCGACGGTATTGATCTGGAAACCCTCGTGCAAAAACGCACCACCGGTTTAATGAATCCAAAAGATGCACCAAAAATTGAAAAGCAAACTCGCAAAGAATTTCCGGAAGGAATCCAGGCCTACGGTACTGATGCATTGCGCTTTACTTTCTGCTCGCTTGCATCAACCGGCCGCGATATTAAATTCGATATGGGCCGCGTAGAAGGCTACCGCAACTTCTGCAACAAAATCTGGAATGCAATGCGCTTCACTTTGATGCAATGTGAAAATCAAGACTGCGCGCAGGATGGTTCAAGTGATTATGAATTGTCGCTGGGCGATCGCTGGATCATCAGCAAATTGCAAATCGCTGAAAAAACCGTGACAGAAAATTTGGACAACTATCGCCTGGATTTAGCATCGCAAGCAATCTACTCATTCGTGTGGGATGAATACTGCAGCTGGTATTTGGAAGCGACCAAAGCCGTTTTGTTTAATGCCGATGCAACAGCAGCACAAAAGAAAGGCACTCGCCGCACACTGGTGCGAGTACTAGAAACCATCTTGCGCTTGGTACATCCACTAATGCCTTTTATCACCGAGGAAATCTGGCAAATTATTAAGCCGCTTTCAGGTGCGGCTGGCGAAACGATTATGCATGCACAATATCCGCAAGCTGATGACAGCAAGATCGATCAACAGGCATTAAATGATGTTGAGTGGTTGCAAGCTGTTGTTTTGGGTGTGCGTAATATTCGTGGTGAGATGAATATTTCCCCCGCCAAAGATTTACCAGTGCTCTTTAAAAACGGCACCGATGACGATCAGCAGCGATTGACGAACAATCAACAATTCCTGAAAAAATTAGCATCGCTTGAAAGCGTTACCTGGTTGAATGCAGGCGATGCAGAGCCTATGTCTGCTACTGCACTGGTAGGTCAAATGGAAATTTTAGTCCCTATGGCCGGCCTGATTGACAAAGATGCCGAGATCGCTCGCCTTACCAAAGAGAGCAATAAATTAGTTCAGGATATTGAGCGCACTGAAGCAAAACTGGCCAACGCTGCGTTTGTGGAAAAAGCACCGACAGAAGTTGTTGCGAATGAGCGAAATCGTGTTGCAGAAAATAAAATTGCTGTGGAAAAATTACGCGAACAGATTCAAAAGATAAGCGCGCTGTAATCTTAATTCTTTGCCATTCATAAAAAGCCGATGCTACAACATCGGCTTTTTTATTGGGATGTTTTGCGTTGTCAAAAATTGTGTCGGGCATCGCTGCGCTCAGCACCAACCTACAAAATAACTTTTTAATACCAGAAAAACAAAAGCCCAATCTTTCGATTGGGCTTTTATTTGAATTCAATGGCGGAGAAGGGGGGAGTCGAACCCCCGATACCCTTTTGAGGTATGCTCCCTTAGCAGGGGAGTGCCTTCGGCCACTCGGCCACTTCTCCACGTCTACCGAAGCGGGATAAGCTCCGTTTCAGCAGGTGCGGCATAATACCATAATTCGCTAAAAATCAAAGTCTTGAAGATAAATTTACTAAACAAAATAACGATTATTTTCGTGTTGAATAATTTTTACTCAATTAGCAAATTATAAAAATTATAATCTCCATAAACGCCTACGCGGCGAATGATTTCTCATACCGCCGCGTAGTTGAAAAGCACCAAACAAAATCAACTAAGCTAAACTTAATTGTCCTGTTCTTCCTGATTTTGCTTTTCACGCTGAATACGCTGATAAATTTCTTCGCGATGTACAGCAATATCCTTAGGAGCGTTGACACCAATACGAACCTGGTTGCCCTTAACACCTAATACGGTAACGGTAACCTCGTCACCAACCATCAAGGTTTCGCCAATACGGCGAGTTAAAATTAACATCTTTAATCTCCTTCACTCATCCTGTAAGAGTACGACTTAGACACCCCTTGCCACCATCGACCCCCGAATACCCCCTGTCGCTTCCTGACAACCGAATGCCCGGATTAAGTATCGTCTACTTTTTGCGAAAGGGAAGAAACCCCCAACATTTTTCTGTCTATTGTAAGTAAACAGCAATGCAACAAACACCTTAACTAAACCACCTTGCTAGAAGACCTAGCCCCTCACACGGCCTTCTGACGGTTCGGCATCCAAACCAAAAGCGGTGTGCAAACTGCGCACAGCCAACTCCAAGTAACGCTCATCAATGATCACCGAAATCTTAATTTCTGATGTAGTGATCATTTGAATATTAATACGGTCTTCTGCCAACGCAGTAAACATCTTAGATGCAACGCCTGCGTGAGAACGCATACCTACACCGACAATTGACACCTTGGCCACCTTATCATCACTATGCACTTCACGCGCACCAATTTCTTTGGCAACCGACTCCAATACCGCAACTGCTTTACTCATATCATTTTTATGAACAGTAAAAGTCAGGTCAGTGGTGCCATCAGCAGAAACATTTTGAACGATAACATCGACTTCAATATTTGCCGCACCGATAGGTGCAAGAATTTTTGCTGCAACACCAGGGGTATCAGGCACACCGGCAACAGTCACTTTGGCTTCATCACGGTTGAACGCGATACCGGAAACAATCGGTTGTTCCATAGTTGAGTCTTCCTCATCGAGGGTAATAAGAGTTCCTGGACCTTCTTTGAAACTGTGCAAAACACGCAGAGGCACCTTGTATTTACCAGCAAATTCTACAGAGCGAATTTGTAGCACCTTGGAACCTTGGCTGGCCATTTCCAGCATTTCTTCAAAGGTTATTTTTTCCAAACGACGCGCGCGCTCACAAACACGCGGATCCGTAGTGTACACACCATCCACGTCGGTATAGATTTGGCATTCATCGGCTTTTAATGCAGCCGCAAGCGCTACTCCGGTGGTATCTGAGCCGCCGCGCCCCAGTGTGGTGATATTGCCCTGCTCGTCTACACCTTGGAAGCCGGCAACAACAACTACACGGCCAGCTTTTAAGTCAGCGCGCATATTTTCTTCGTCGATAGACTGGATACGTGCTTTGGTGTGGGCGTTGTCAGTGAGAATTCGCACCTGGCCGCCAGTGTAAGAACGGGCATCAACACCCCGCTTTTTCAAGGCCATGCACAAGAGCGCAATAGTCACTTGCTCGCCGGTCGATACCAATACATCCAACTCACGCGGATCAGGGGTATCCTGGATTTGCTGAGCCAATCCAATCAAGCGGTTAGTCTCCCCGCTCATAGCAGAGAGCACGACAACCATCTCGTGCCCTTGCGCACGAAACCCAGCCACTTTTTCAGCGACTTGCTCAATACGTTCGATGGAGCCTACCGAGGTACCACCGTATTTCTGAACTAATAAGCTCATTACAGCCTATCCTTTATCAAATGACGATTGCTAATACTTACTAACCAGATCGCAAAAAGGCGCCAATTAAACACCAGATTGCGACAAAAGTTAACCCAAGCAGATGATTTAAAGCGCATTCATCACGCTTCTTTCACCATTCTGTACAGCTATTGACCGAGTTGGGATTTTACCCAAGGCACAACTGATGCCAAGGCTGCATCAAGCCCCGCAACATTAGTACCACCGCCCTGCGCCATATCAGCGCGACCGCCGCCTTTACCACCCAGTTGGCCTGCCACGTAGCCAATTAAATCTCCCGCTTTGATCTTGCTGGTAACATCCTGTGTTGCACCAGCAATCAGAGCTACTTTGTCGCCTTCGATTGCGGCCAATAAAACGACTGCTGAACCGAGCTTATTCTTAAACTGATCTGCCGTCTCACGTAAGGACTTGGCGTCAGCGCCTTCAAGATTCAAGGCGAGCACTTTAATTCCACCAATCTCGACCGCATGGGAGAGAACATCTCCACTTCCAGCAGTAGCGAGTTTAGTTTTGAGTGCAGCCAAATCTTTTTCCAATTTGCGGTTTTGCGCCACCAAAGCATCAAGCTTTTCGATTAACGAATCGCGATTGGCCTTAAGGCTGCGGCTGGCGCTATCAACTAGCGACTCGACTTGATCAAACAGAGCCAGCGCCTTCGAGCCGGTCACAGCCTCAATCCGACGAATACCTGCAGCCACACCAGATTCAGAGGTAATTCGAAACAGACCGATATCGCCGGTACGATTCACATGGGTGCCACCACAAAGCTCAACTGAAAAACCATCTCCCATGGTAAGTACTCGTACGCGATCGCCATACTTTTCTCCGAACAGCGCCATTGCTCCTTTTGCCTTAGCGGTGGCCATGTCGCACAACTCTGTAGCAACTGGTGAGTTTGCGCGGATCTGATCGTTTACCAACACTTCAATCGTTTTTAATTGCTCCGCTGAAACTGCCTCGAAGTGGGCAAAGTCGAAACGTAAACGCTCGGAGTCCACCAGCGAACCTTTTTGTGTAACGTGTTCACCTAGAATTTTACGTAATGCTGCATGCATTAGATGTGTAGCCGAATGATTCAACGCAGTCGCCTGGCGGACGTTGGAATCAACCTTGGCTGCGACTGTATCGCCGACAGAAATAGCTCCTTGCAGGACGCGAACCACATGAAGGTGGGAAGCGCCCTGTTTATGACAATCGCGAACTTCAAGGCGATTACCCCCCAATTCGAGATAGCCACAATCACCCGCCTGACCACCAGATTCGGCGTAAAAAGGCGTGCGATCGAGCACAACCACACCCTCATCACCCTCAACAAGGCGATCAACTTGCTTACCATCCTTAACCAAAGCTAGAACCTTGCCTTGCTCAGCCAAAGAGCGATAACCAAGGAACTCACTTGCCGGCAAATCAAGGCCGGCTGCCGTGTAATCAACCTTGAAGCTGCCGGCAGCGCGCGCACGCGCCCGCTGTTCAGCCATGGCGGCTTCATACCCATCCTGATCGATACTCAGGCCGCGCTCGCGAGCTATATCTGCGGTAAGATCAACGGGAAATCCATATGTGTCATAAAGGGTAAATACCACTTTGCCTGGCACTTCAGTACCAGTGAGCTTGCCTAATGCATCCTCAAGAACCGCAATCCCCTTATCGAGGGTCTTCTCAAACTGCTCCTCTTCCTGAAGCAATACGCGCTCAATTTGAGCCTGGTTTCTATGCAATTCTGGATAAGCATCGCCCATAACTTCGGCAAGTGCTTTCACAAGCTTATGGAAGAAGGCATGTTTTTGGCCCAGCTGATTACCATGGCGTATCGCACGGCGGATGATGCGACGCAAAACGTAACCACGTCCCTCATTGGATGGGGTAACACCATCACTGATCAGGAAAGAACAAGAGCGAATGTGATCGGCAATTACGCGCAATGATTTATTTTCCAGATCGGTAGTGCCAGTAACTTCGGCTGCCGCTTTTAACAGATGCTGAAATAAATCTATTTCATAATTTGAATGGACATGCTGCATAACAGCAGAAATACGCTCAAGCCCCATTCCGGTATCAACTGAAGGTGCAGGCAAAGGATGCAATACACCGTCCGGGGTGCGGTTGAATTGCATAAATACGTTATTCCAGATTTCGATGTATCGGTCACCATCCTCTTCCGGCGAACCTGGGGGGCCGCCCCAAATATCGGCGCCGTGATCATAGAAAATTTCGGTGCAGGGGCCGCAAGGGCCGGTATCGCCCATTGCCCAGAAATTATCTGATGCATAAGGAGCACCTTTGTTATCGCCGATACGGACAATGCGCTCGGAAGGCACGCCCACTTCCTTATTCCAGATGTCATATGCTTCGTCATCGGACGCGTAAACGGTCACCCAGAGTTTTTCCGCAGGGATATTCAGCCAATCTTTTGCAGTCAGAAATTCCCAGGCAAATCGGATGGCATCATGTTTGAAATAATCACCGAAGCTGAAGTTACCCAGCATTTCAAAGAAGGTGTGATGGCGCGCGGTATAACCAACGTTTTCCAGGTCATTATGCTTGCCGCCAGCGCG
Organism: Cellvibrio sp.; assembly: GCA_035456025.1. Lineage (GTDB taxonomy): Bacteria > Pseudomonadota > Gammaproteobacteria > Pseudomonadales > Cellvibrionaceae > Cellvibrio. The sequence goes on from DATIDX010000105.1 coordinate 6,911, forward strand.
GACGCAACGTTGAGAGCTGGTCGCGCGATTGTAGGCGCGCTTGTCGCCGCCGAGGAATACATCTTTGAACTGGTTCATGCCCGCGTTGGTAAACAGCAGGGTGGGGTCGTTTTCAGGAACCAGCGAACTACTGGCAACGATTGTGTGCCCCTTGCTCTCAAAATATTTCAAAAAGGCGTCGCGAATTTCAGCGCTCTTCATAATGCGTCCACTAAATTTTCGAATTTATTCGATCTGGTGAATAAGATCAGGCGTGATGTTCTTCAATTTCTTCGGCGCTTAATTTGCGCGCCTCATGCTCCAGCATTACCGGAATGCCGTCGCGGATGGGATAGGCCAAGCCACTTTCCCAACAGACCAACTCCTGCTGCGCGGAGCGATATTCAAGCTCGCCCTTGCTGACAGGGCACACCAAAATACTGAGTAATTTTTTATCTATCATAGTCTTAGGTCGCGGTTAGATCAGCCGGGGGCGGTATCTTACACTGCCTGTTACAGCCCTGTCTCTAGAGCCACGGGACTGAAGGACAATTAAAGATCTAATTTGCAGAAAGCGGTGGCAAAAGCCCGACTTGCCAGCGTTTGACCTGCTCAGCAACCTGCTGATTCGGATAGATTTGTGGCTCGGATGCGGTGATTTTTTGCTCCAACTCCCATAAACCAACCAATTCTTTCGCTTTGTAAAAAGCCTGTTCGAAATCGACGCCCTGCTTGAGAGACTCCTTAAAATAGGCCTTACCAAAGTAAGTGAATAAGCTGTCATCGGCGCAACCGAACGAGGTTTTATCGGCCGCTGCTGCTGTCATAACCAAACTCTGCGGATCTTTTAAATCATCCATAAACGCACCGGAATAACAGGCAGACAAGACTAAAACCCGATGTTTGATGCCCGTAGCCTTGAGCAAATCGCCAAGCCATTTTGAATCTATATCCGTCAACGCCAAACCGTTGTGGTTGAGCGAGATTTTTTTGTCCTTGGAGCCGTGACTGGTGATATATAGAAAGAAAATATCCTGCTCCCTGTCCATACGCTCTGCGATACGGGCGATGGCGGCACTAATACTCGTCCGGGTAGCTAGCGGGTATTCAGAGAGCGAGCGCTGACTATTTGCCAGATAAATCGCCGTCCCACGATTGCCGTATTGGGTGCTAAAAAGATTTTCTATGAATTTACTTTCGCGGTGAAAAACCTCTTCTGTACCGTAACCGGCAACTACCAAACTATATAATTCAATTTTTTCAGGGTCGGAGTTTTGCAATGAATCCAGCGCTCGCTGCAGTTCACTCGATTCTTTATAGAGCGCATGCTCAGCCACCTCTTCCGGTGTAAATATTTTCAGCGCACTACCACCATCCACCAGGCGGTTGTATTCCCAGCGACCGTCGATGCGATCGATGCCATCTAGGGGGATTTTGTAAGTCAATATTCCTTTGCCGTGCTTTGCCCCATAAGAAAATTCGCCTTCGTAGATATCTCCGTCGCCAGAAATTAATTTACCCTTGCCATGGTACTTACCAAATTTAAATTCTCCCGTGTATTGCTCACCGCCTTTTTCAAGGTAGCTTCCCTCACCTTCCAACTGGCCGTTCTCATAGCTTCCCTCCCACTGATTACCTTCCTTGTCGGTTTGGATACCTTTACCGTGGTACCGCCAGCGCTTGAATTCACCGACGTAGGTATAACCCTTGTCACTGGTAAAAACGCCCGAACCATTGAAGTTGTCTGAATCAAAATCACCACTGAAATGATTTCCTTCGCCATCGATGAAAACGCCTTTTCCATGCATTTTCCCGGCAACAAAATCACCCACATACTTTTCACCTGATGCACGCCTCAGTTCACCCTTACCTTGAATTACACCATTAACTACTTGTCCGATGTAGATAGATTTATCCGCGTAACTCCACTGACCAACACCATTCATTTCATTGCTGGCAAAGTCACCTTCATAGATATCACCACTGGCGAAAAGCAATCGCCCTTTTCCCTGGAATTGGTTAGCAACAAATTCGCCCTCGTAACGGTTCCCATCTGGATAAGTCAGGACGCCCCGCCCCGCCATATAGCCGCCCATGTAATCTCCTTCATAGGTGCCGGCGTCGCCGGATACAAACTTTCCTTTTCCGTGAAATAATCCGGCTAAAAAGCTGCCGTCGTATTTATCGCCATTAGTCCAACTCATACGCCCCTGACCTTCCAGTAGCCCTTGCGCGTTGAGCTCGCCAACATAAGTTGCACCGTCTGCAAAACTCAGCGACGGGGAAAATGCAAATCTCAAATCGCGAAATGTGCCTTGCACAGCGATCAAGGTAAAAATGACGCCAGCACCAAAAGAAAAACCTGTCAGAAGAATACGCTTCATACAAAATCCATTATGAGAGCCGATAAATAAAATAGGGAACGTTTATTGTTTTGGCATAGGCTTAACCAAAAGTTGCGGATCAATACGTTCTTCAAACCAGTTCATTCGCCAGTCGAGATGCGGCCCTGTTGCCCGCCCCGTCTTACCTACTTTTGCGATCGCTTGCCCTTGGGTTATCGCATCACCTTTCTGTACCAGTATTTTGCTCAAATGAATAAATGTGGATGAAAGACCATGACCGTGATCGATAATTAATGTCCCACCTGAAAAAAACATATCCGGATGCACAAGTGTCACCACTCCACCAGCAGGTGCATGCACTATAGTGCCAACCGGCTTGGCAATATCCACACCGTAATGTGGTGAATTAGGGACACCATTGTAAAAACGCTGGCTTCCATAAACACCAGTCACCGGACCAATCAATGGCCACTCAAAGGGCTGCGCAAAGAAAGTCAGCGGTAAATCGCCTTTGCGCGCGTCAGCTGCCATTTGCGCTTCGCGTTTTGCACGCTCTACTTGCGCCGGGTCTGGCTCAACCGTTTGTTGAGGTACACCCGTTATTTTTTGGATGTTATAGGTGCGGGTCTTGACCGCAAATTTATGCTCCTGACGCACGCCTGCGCTATCAATAGTGAAAAACACTGCCTGCTTATCCGCATCGCGGCCCAATCCAATAACAAATTCGCCCGCAGAAGAAATATGTAATTTTTTACCGCGATATTCGACTTGGGTACCCTGCGGAACCTTGCCAATAATCAAGCCACCCTGCTGCCATTCGCCGTTCAACTCCAGCGCAGCAACTGTCATACTCATCAACACAAATACAATAACTATGAAGCATTGATGCAGTTTCACGTTGGACTCCCGTAGCAATAGGTAAATTTTAGACAAAAAAAACGGCAGACTAGCTGCCGTTTTTTCGCACTCATTACATTTAGATGATTTTATCGTCAACACGCAAAATCTTCATGGTGTTAGTACCACCCAAAAGGGTTGTGTCTCCACTGGACACAATTACTAGATCACCATTTACCAAAGTACCTTGCGATTTCAACATCTCAATGGCGCGAACAAAATCCTCCGCACAAGGAGCGCTGTTAGTATCAAATGCAACAGGTTGTACACCGCGATACATCGCCGCTTTACGCTGCGTGCTCAAATGACGGGAGAATGCAAAAATTGGCAATTGCGATCCAACACGTGACATCAAACGCGGAGTGCTACCTGATTCGGTGAAGCAGATGATCGCTTTAACACCATCGAGATGGTTGGCAGTGAACATAGAAGCCAATGCAATCGATTCATCAACGCTGCTGAATGCCTGATCCATACGGTAGTTATCAAAACTGGCCGTTGGATGTTTTTCAGCACCGAGAATGATACGCACCATTGCTTCAACAGTTTCCACGGGGAAGCTACCAGCAGCAGTTTCTGCAGAAAGCATTACGGCATCAGTACCATCAAGCACGGCGTTAGCAACGTCGAACACTTCTGCGCGAGTTGGTAACGGGCTGTTAATCATCGACTCCATCATCTGGGTCGCGGTGATAACAGCTTTATTCAGTGCACGTGAACGCGCGATGATGCGTTTCTGTACGCCGATCAAGGCTGCATCACCAATCTCAACACCCAAGTCACCGCGTGCAACCATTACCGCGTCGCTGGCGAGAATAATGCCGTCCAGGGTTTCGTCGTCAGCTACTGCTTCTGCGCGCTCAACTTTAGAGACCAATCCAGCACGGCCGCCTGCAGCTACCATCAATTTGCGCGCGAAATTCATATCTTCCGCTGAGCGAGGGAAAGATACCGCGAGGTAATCTACATCGATTTCCGCTGCCGTTTTGATATCAGCGATATCTTTATCGGTTAACGCCGGCGCGGTCAGGCCACCGCCTTGACGGTTGATACCTTTGTTGTTGGACAAAGGACCAGCCACTTTGGTAGTTGTGTAGATGCGCGTGCCTTCGATTTTATCAACCGTCAATACAACACGGCCGTCATCAAGCAAGAGCACATCGCCAGGCTTGCAGTCATTCGGCAATTCTTTATAGTCGATGCCCACTTGATGCTGATTTCCAGCATCGCGCTCCAATGACGCATCCAAAATAAATTTGTCGCCCACTTTTAAATGAATTTTGCCTTCGGCAAAACGCGCTACGCGGATTTTCGGACCTTGAAGATCACCGAGCACCGCAACAAAACGGTTGTGCTTGGCAGCCAATTCACGAACCATTTGTGCGCGGCGCTTGTGATCTTCTGGCGAGCCGTGCGAGAAGTTCAAACGAACTACATCGACGCCCGCAAGGATCAATCTTTCCAACACTTCCGCAGATTCAGAAGCTGGGCCCAAAGTACTGACGATTTTTGTACGTCTTAACATGATGGGCTCTCTTATTTAGCTGACATAAGTGCAAGGGTGTTATCCAACATACGGTTGGAGAAGCCCCACTCGTTGTCATACCAAGCCAACACTTTCACCCACTTGCCGTACACTTTGGTTTGCAGTGAATCGTAGTTTGAAGAATGTGGATTGTGATTAAAATCGATTGAAACCAACGGCTCATCAACGAATGCCAACACACCTGGCATTTCAGTTTCAGCGGCTTTTTTCATCGCAGCGTTGACAGCTTCAACACTCACGTCTTTTTCTACCAACACATTCAGGTCAACCAGAGAAACGTTGATAGTAGGAACACGAACAGAAATACCGTCCATCTTGCCTTTCAATTCCGGCAATACCAGACCTACTGCTTTAGCAGCACCCGTGGTAGTTGGGATCATTGACTGGGTAGCTGAGCGCGCGCGATAAATATCTTTGTGGAACACGTCAGACAACACTTGATCATTAGTGTATGAGTGAATCGTGGTCATGGAACCTTGCACAATGCCGAAACTATCGTTCAACACTTTTGCAATCGGAGCCAGGCAGTTAGTGGTGCAAGAAGCGTTAGAAATAATGGTGTCAGATGCTTTCAACACTTTGTCGTTTACACCGAACACTACGGTTGCATCAACATCGGTACCCGGAGCAGAAATGATGACTTTCTTGGCACCAGCTGCCAAATGCAAACCTGCTTTTTCTTTGTTGGTGAAAATGCCGGTACATTCATAAACTACATCTACGTTTAACTCGCCCCATGGCAATTTGGCAGGATCGCGCTCGGAGGTAATGCGGATAGCATCGCCGTTAACGAACATAGTGTCGCCTTCAAACTTAACGGTGCCGTTAAATTGGCCGTGGACTGAGTCGTATTTCGTTAGGTGAGCATTGAGATGAGCGTCACCCAAATCATTGATACCCACGATCTGGATTTGGCTGCGCTTGCCAGATTCATACAATGCACGCAATACATTGCGACCGATACGACCATAACCGTTAATTGCCACTCTAATAGTCATTACATTCTCCTAAGTTAATCGCTTTGCCCGGTGTAAGCAGGCACTAAAAGTAAAATCAGTTCTTTGCTTCTTATCTACACCAACTAGCGCGGCAAGCTGGCTGCTTCACGAGCCAAACGTTCAATTTCATCCCAGCGCCCGGCTTTCATCAATTCTTTCGGCGCCATCCAGGTGCCACCAACGCAGTGCACGTTCGGCAGCGCCAAATAGCTAGGCGCTTTTGCCAAATCAATACCGCCAGTTGGGCAGAAGGTAATTTGTGGCAGAGGTCCAGCAATCGATTTCAGCATAGGTACACCACCAGCGGCTTCAGCTGGGAAGAACTTTTGGTGGGTAAAACCTTGTACGTACAAATTCATAGCTTCGGTCGGTGTAGCAACACCAGCCAGCAAAGGAACAGGACAGGCTTTAGCTGCTTCGATCAATGCAGGTGTAGTACCCGGGCTTACCAAAAAAGTTGAACCGGCTTTCACTGCTTTTTCCAAATCGGCGGGAGTAATAATAGTCCCGGCACCAATAACAGCATCATCCGGAAGATCTTCTACCATTGCGCTGATAGCATCGAGCGCACACGGAGTGCGCAGAGTAATTTCCAATACCTTCAAGCCGCCGTTGTACAGCGCTCTGGCCAAGGGCACAGCATCTTCAATGCGCTCTACCACCATAACGGGTACGACTGGCGCCACTCTGACAATTTGATCGATAGTTAAAGCCACTGTATGTCCCTCGTTGTTCAAAAAGTTCGAGAAAATAACCTGCAAAAAAATAAATTACCGCAGATCAGTTCGGAATTCGGTAAAAATTACGGTGCCCAGTAAACCACCACAGGCACTTTTTGTTGCTGTAACACCGCGCGAATCGGCATGTCGTTTACATCACTGCCGGCTTGCGCGGCACGCAACACGGCCAATTTCTCATCACCTGTTATCAGCAAAATAAGTGTCTTGGAGCGAAGCAAGCCTGCCAAGGTCAACGTCAAACGTTCGGTAATCGCACCCGTCACCTCACTTTGTTTGGCAATAATCGCTGCACAAAGTTGATCAGAATCTTCCACTAACGCACTTTCTAGCCCTTGTGCATGAGGGAACAATGAGGCTGTATGCCCATCGGAACCCATGCCAAGGATAGTCATATCAAAGGGTTGCGCCAGTTGTTGATAAGCGCTTTCACAATCATCAACACCTTCAGCAGCGGTTTCCGCTGAGTTTTTCATACCCACCAGATTGGCAACCGCCGCTTTATTTTGAATAAGGTGTTTTACGATAAATGCTTCGTTACTTTTATCGTGCGCGAAATCAACCCAGCGCTCATCAACAAGGGCGACATAAATTAATTCCCAATCCAGGTCAGAATTGCTTAATGCCTGGTAAAGCGGCTCCGGTGTGCTGCCACCGGAAACCATAAAAGTAGCCTCACCGCGATCTTCAATCGCCTCACGTAACGCTGATTCACATTCTGCTTGCAGCGCGGCAATCATTTCCGCACGACTATCGAATAAACGCTCGCTTACCATTCCTGATCCGCTCCTGACAAGACTTCGTCGATCGAGAACCAGCGACGGCGATCACTCGCCATTAACTGTGCCGAGGCTTGCGGACCCCAACTACCAGCCATATAACCGTGTGGTTTATTTTCAGGGCGCTGCCAAGCTTCGATAATCGGATCGATCCAGGCCCAGGCCGCATCAACTTCAGCGCGGTGGATAAACAAGCTCGGATCGTTAGCGGCGGCATCCAGCATCAGGCGCTTATAAGCATCTGAGTAAAAGTCTTTATAAGTATCTGCAAAATTCAGGTTAAGCACTACCGGACGCAGGTGCGTCTCATGTTTCTCAAGATCTTTGGAGACCATAATGATTTTGATGCTTTCTTCCGGCTGCAGACGAATAATCAAACGATTGGGTGTCGCCACCCCGGCTGATTCGGGATACACACGGTGAGCAACATCTTTGTACTGAATAACGATTTCAGCAAACCGCTGCTTCATCCGCTTGCCGGTACGCAAGTAGAAAGGCACATTCGCCCAGCGGGAATTGTCGATGTAGGCGCGAATCGCCACGAAGGTTTCGGTGTTACTGCCCTGCCCCAACTCTTCCAGATAACCGGGAACATGCTTGCCATCCATTTCACCCGCAACGTATTGGCCACGCACTGTGTTGTATTTAACTGTGTTGCCATTGAGGGGGCGCAGATTTTCCAACACTTTAAGTTTTTCAGCGCGGATACGCTCTGCTGTCATCTTGTTTGGTGACTCCATCGCCACCAGGCAAAGCAATTGCAGAATGTGGTTTTGCACCATGTCACGCAGCGCACCAGCTCCATCGTAGAAGCTTGCACGACCTTCAAGCCCAACAGTTTCAGAAATACTGATCTGCACGTGATCGATGGATTTTGCATCCCACAAATGCTCAAACATACCATTGGCAAAACGCAGCGCGAGCAGATTTTGCACGGTCTCTTTACCCAAATAGTGGTCGATGCGGAAGATAGCTTCTTCGTTAAAGTATTCCGCGATCTGGCTGTTGATTTCTTCCGCAGTCTTGGCGTCGTAGCCCAAAGGTTTTTCGACCACAACGCGGGCGGTTGGAGTAATCAAATTACATTCATGCAGGTGTTTACAGCAGATGCTGAAAACCGATGGTGGTGTAGAGAGGTAAAACACGCGCTGGCTATTTCCGCCGCTGTTGAGCAGTTCTGCAAGGGCATCCCAATGTTCATTTTTGGTGCCTATATCCACAAATACGGGGAACAAGCGTTTGGCAAAATCATCCCAATCAGCAGCAACAAACTCATCAGCATTCAAATGCTTTTCAGCTGCATCACGCACCTTATCTTTATATTCCGCGACCATCTGGGTATTGCGACAGGTCGGAATTATGCGCGAGCCTACAGGTAGAGAGCCTTCGCGATGGGCGCGGTAAAGACCGGGAATCAACTTGCGCAGAGCCAAATCGCCAGCGCCACCAAAGATGACAATATCAAATGCTTCAAGCATGAGGGGTAATCCTGTCTGTGAATCTTGAAAGTGGATTTACTTTTTAAAAACGAAGACCCCGAACACAGGTTCGGGGTCCAGGATTTAACTGTGCATCACCAGTTAAATACAGTAGCTCCTTCTTCAGCCAAGCCCACGGTGGCACGTAAGGGCGCAAATAATTCGCGCCCCATACCATAATGAACGGCTGACAAATCACATTGGGCAGGTTGGCGAGAACTTAACTCCTCGTCACTGACTAACAGTTGTAACGTGCCTGATTCCGCATCCAATTCAATCATGTCTCCATCGCGGATCAATCCAATAGGACCATTATCTAGTGCTTCAGGAGTCATGTGGATTGCTGCCGGAATCTTACCAGAGGCCCCTGACATACGCCCATCAGTCAACAATGCCACTTTGAATCCGCGATCTTGTAAAACACCCAGCGGTGGGGTCAACTTATGCAACTCCGGCATACCACAAGCCTTAGGTCCCTGGAAGCGCACTACCGCAATAAAATCTTTTTCCAAATCGCCACGTTTGAAGGCCGCCTGCAATTCTTCCTGACTATGGAAGACTATGGCGGGTGCAACCACTTTGCGGTGATCCGGTTTAACCGCTGAAATCTTGATCACCGAGCGACCGATGTTGCCTTTCAGCAACTTCATCCCGCCTTCGGGCGCGAAAGGCTTGGCAACCGGGCGCAAGACCGCATCGTCAAGACTCTCCGACACCGACTCACGCCACACCACTTCACCATTTTCCAGGAAGGGCTCTTTGGTGTAGGCGGACAGGCCAGTACCACCCATTACGGTTTTTACGTCGTCGTGCAACAGACCTGCATTGCGCAACTCGCGCATTAGGAAGCCCATACCGCCTACAGCCTGAAAGCGGTTCACATCTGCCAAACCATTGGGATAGATACGACACATAAGCGGAATTATATCTGAAATATCAGACAAATCCTGCCAATTGATCTGCACACCGGCGGCACGGGCTATGGCAACTATGTGCATGGCGTGATTGGTGGAGCCACCAGTTGCCATCAAGCCGACGATACCGTTAATAATCGATTTCTCGGTAACTATATCTGCCAAAGTAACTGGGTCATCCCGAGTGATGCGCGCCAACTGATGTACAGATGCACGGGTCAACGCTTCACGCAACGGGGTATAAGGATTGATGAAAGTACTACCGGGCAAATGAACACCCATAATCTCCATCAACATTTGATTGGTGTTGGCAGTACCGTAGAAAGTACAGGTGCCCGCGCTGTGATAGGAGGCGCTCTCGGCGGCCAACAACTCTTTACGGCCTACTTTACCTTCGGCAAATAATTGGCGCGCTTTGGCTTTTTCTGCATTGGGAAGTCCAGGCGTCATGGGGCCGGCGGGGATAAAAATAATCGGCAACTGGCCAAAAGACAGCGCCCCCATCATTAGCCCTGGAACAATTTTGTCGCACACGCCGAGGCAAATTGCGCCGTCAAACATGTCATGAGACAAGGCAATGGCAGTACTCATTGCGATCACATCGCGGCTGAAGAGCGACAACTCCATGCCTGGGAAACCTTGGGTTACGCCATCGCACATAGCAGGTACACCACCAGCCATCTGCGCGGTCATGCCCATCTCTTTTGCGGCTGCTTTTATAGGCTCCAGATATTCGCCGTAGGGAACATGGGCAGACAGCATTTCGTTGTAGGCGCTGACAACACCAAGGTTAGCCGCTTGACCCTCCGCCAAAGCTTCTTTATCCGCGCTATTACAGGCAGCAAAACCATGAGCCAAGTTGGCGCATCCCAAATGGTGACGAGCAGGTCCTTTGCTGCGGAATTTATTGACGCGCGCCAGATAGGCGGAGCGGGTATCGCGGCTGCGATTGACAATGCGCTCGGTAATTTCAACAAGTCGTGGATCTATGCTTTTTACGTCAGTCATGGGAATACCATTGCTCTTGAGGCTGTATCTATCGCAGCCCAATAGTGGCTGCGCATAATCGCGCCAGATACGTTGCCCGGCGCTTTAATTTGCAAATCTCTCAGCTAACTATTCTATTGTGCTTCTTGCATCTCTTATCTACTCGCCTTGGATCGCTTGTAGAAGTCAATCAAATTGCGGGTTGACGCATCGTGTTTGGCATTGGTTGGCTTAGCCAAATCAAGCTCCGGCTGAATACCAGCGGCCAATACTTTGCCCAACTCAACACCCCATTGATCGAAGGAATGTATACGCCAGATGATACCTTGAACAAAAATTTTGTGCTCATAAAGCGCGATCAAGGCGCCGAGCGAACGAGCATCAACCTTATTCAATAGCAAAGTATTGGTGGGGCGATTGCCACGATGCACCTTGTGCTCAACGATTTCCTCGATACGCGCGGCGCTCACGCCTTTTGCACTCAACTCGCGGCGCACTTGATCTGCATCTATACCAGCCATTAAAGCCTGGGTCTGGGCGAAAAAGTTCGCCATCAATGCGTCATGGTGGCCATCGACTGCAACAGTTGGTGCAATAGAGCCAATAAAGTCCGCCGGAATGATGTCAGTGCCTTGATGCAGCATTTGGTAAAAAGCGTGCTGACCATTGATACCCACCTCACCCCACACCAGCGGAACACTGCCATAGCTGATCTGTTCACCGGCCCAGTTTACTGACTTGCCGTTACTCTCCATCTCCGCCTGCTGCATATATGCAGGGAAGCGGTGCAAGCATTGGTCATACGGCAGCAATGCTTGGGCTGGGTAGCCGAGGAAGTTGCGATTCCAGAGACCTACCAACGCCAGCATTACCGGTGCGTTCTCAGCCAAAGGCGCGGTTTGGAAATGGCGATCCATTTCATAAGCGCCTTGCAACAATTCATCGAACAATTCATAGCCAAGCGACAACACGATCGGCAAACCAATGGCCGACCACAGTGAGAAGCGGCCGCCAACCCAATCCCACATATCAAAAATATTTTCCTCGGCAATACCAAATGCGGTCACCAGCTTGCGGTTGGTCGATACCGCCACAAAGTGTTTGGCAATCGCCGATTTATTTCCTGCTGCCGCCATAAACCATTTTTCAGCGGTAGCGGCGTTAGTCATGGTCTCCTGCGTGGTAAAGGTCTTTGACGAAATAACAAACAGCGTGGTTTCCGGATTCAAACCAGCCAACACCTCGGCGATCTGCACACCATCGATATTGGAAACAAAATGCATATTGAAGCGCTTATCGCTGTAGGACTTAAGCGCCTCACACACCATTAAAGGGCCGAGGTTAGAACCACCAATGCCAATGCTTACAATGTCAGTAATAGTCTTGCCGGTAAAACCAACCCACTCACCTGAGCGCAACTTTTCACTCAGTTTGCGCATACGTTCAAGTTCAGCGTTGATTGCGGGACGGGCGTCAGCACCGTCGATAACAATAGGCCGGGAAGATTTATCACGCAGAGCTACATGCATGACTGCGCGGTCTTCAGTAGCATTGATATGTTCTGCAGCAAACATCTTGCCGCGCCAGCTTTCCACATTGGATTCTTTAGCCAATGCCAGCAAAGCAGCTTTTGTTTCATCAGTAATGAGATTTTTGGAGTAGTCGAACAACAGATGGGGTAATTGCAGGGAGAACTTATCGAAACGCTTGTCATCTGCAGCGAATAAATCTTTAAGATGCTGTGACTTTAATTGCGCTGCATGCGCAGTAAGGGTTTTCCAGGAGAGCAAATCAGTAGGACGCACATCAGGATTAGTCATTTCTACTCCACAAACATAAATGCCCAGGTGTTATACCCAAACAAGTGGTTGATTTCTATTCTTTTAGTTTGAACTTGACCCGACCCAATTCAGACACATGAAGGATAACCTTCCTAACTGGGTCAAAGTTGTATGCTTACCATCCTAGAATTAAGCTATTAGGCGCAAACCAAATAGAGAAGTCGCGAATGAACCGAAATTTAATTAAGTTTAATAAGCAATCGATGCTCGGCAAGACCTTAAAAAGCAGCATAAACTTACGTTAATTTGGACTGCTTAAAAAGGCCGCTATGATAGGCAGATGGGTTTTAGGTGTCAATTAAACTACAGGCGAGGGAGGCAGGGATTCATATTAGATTAGCGCGCAAAAACCAGCATAAATATCCAAAAATTCCACCAGCCACTGTAAACAACCATTTAATAGTTTCTCTATGACTACCAACAAACATTACGTCACTCCACGCGGGATAATCGAAGGATTTTTTGGACGCAGCTGGAGCTGGGAAGACAGAAAAAAATATGCGCATTTTCTTGCACTAAATGAGTACGATTTTTATATCTATGCACCAAAAGACGACAAAAATTTGCGCAAACATTGGCAGACTGACTGGCCTGGTCACACAAAAGAATCACTTCTCGATTTGCGCCAAACCTATCGCGAGACCAATGTAAAATTCGGGATTGGTCTCAGCCCCCATGAAATTTATCTAAATTACTCATCGCAACAATCAGGCGCGCTGCTCAATCAGCGAATAGAACAACTCAATCGATTGGAGCCCGATATTCTCTGCATTCTCTTTGATGATATGCGCGGAAATATTCCCGGGCTCGCGCAAATGCAGATTGATATTGCCCATCAAGCGGCGGCAACAAGCAACGCGAATAAAATAATCTTCTGCCCCACTTATTACAGTTTCGATCCCGTGCTAGAAAAAGTATTCGGAGCTATGCCAGAAAACTATTGGCAAACCTTCGCGCAAAATCTGGATAGGAACATCGAGATGTTTTGGACTGGAGAAAAAGTATGCTCAACCAATTACTCTGCAAAACACCTTGCTGAAGTCACAGATTTAATTGGGCGACAGCCTTTCTTATGGGACAACTATCCGGTTAATGATGGCGCAGTAAAATCCAACCTGTTGCAATTGCGTGCGTTTGACCAAAGCCACGGCCAACTCTCAGGGAAAATTGCAGGACATGCAGTAAACCCGATGAACCAGCCCTGGCTTTCACGAATTCCCCTTGCAAGCTTGCCGATAGCCTATCGCGAACAAAACAATTACTCTCCCGATGCTGCTTTTATCGACATCTGCAAAAATTTGTGTGGCGATGAATTGGCAGGGCAATTGCAACAGGACATCAATCAATTGCAGGAGCGAGGTTTGAAAAACTTCAGTTCGTATGAACGAGCGCTGTTAGTCTCCAGTTATGAGCGCTTCGGTAAAAACCCCTACGCGTTGGAAATAATTGCCTGGCTAAAAAATGAATACCAATTTGATCCTGCATGCTTAACCGAGTAACCAATAATTATTATTGGTTTAGTATCGATTGAATCCAGCGCGAAATGGACTCAATCTGCTCCATGCACAACGTATGCTCCATTGGATATGACTCATAGCTCACCTTGGCGTCACGATCTCGCAAGTAGCGATAAGCACTCTGCCCCAATACTTCATTGACGATAGGATCGCGAGTGCCATGTTGGATTAAAATTGGGATATCTTGATTGGCGGGATTAAAAATGATATTGGATTGAGTAGCGAAATAACTCGACAAAATCAGCAGCCCAGCCAATGGTTTTGAATAGGTAAATCCTGCATGATAAACAACGGCTCCCCCCTGGGAAAAGCCCGCCAAAATAATTCGGTCGCTAGCAACACCGCGTTCGATTTCTCGCTCAATCAAATCCTGTACAGCTAACGCACTTGCCGTTAATTGGACTTCATCAACCTTGCGATCGAGATTCATTTCCAGAATATCGTACCAAGCCGGCATGATATAACCGGCATTGATGGTGACCGGAATTTGCGGAGCATGTGGAAAAATAAAACGCACGGATAAATCATTGGGTAAACGCAGCTCCGGCACCAACGGCGCGAAATCATTACCGTCAGCCCCTAAACCATGAAGCCAAATAATGCTGGCAGTTACCGGTGATTGCGGTTGATTTAATTTTTCAACACAGGGTAGATATTCCATAGGATTCTCTTTCAGTTCAAATATTGTTTAATTTTTACCCAAAACTTTCGTTAATACTGGAAACAACTAACAAATGCGTAATTGGGCAAACTTACCAAAGCGCATATTCGGCAAAATAACACTACACTTCTTTATAAATGCAATACTCCATCAGAACGACTACATGACATGCTAAGGAATACTATGAACTACGACCAACCTAACTCGGAAACAACAGGCTCCTACGAAACAGTGAGCGCCCTTATCGCACCTATTGATCAATTGAACATCCTTTCCAAAGTAGAAGTTGCCAAACTGTTGGACTCAAGCCAAAGTGGTTTGTACAAATTATTTCGCAGCTGCTCACTCGCGGTGCTCAATACCGGCAACGATACCGACAACGGTAAAGAATTACTTGAGCGCTATAAAGATTTTGACATCAGTATTGTACAAGAAGAGCGCGGCATAAAACTCGCTGTAAAAAATGCACCGGGCAATGCTTTTGTCGATGGAAAAATGATTCGCGGTATTAGCGAACACTTATTTACTGTCTTGCGCGATGTGATTTACAACAACGATGAACTCAGCCGCAACCCCAAATTTAATGTGCAGACATCAGAAGGAATTACCGATGCTGTATTCCATATGCTGCGCAATGCCAATTTGATGAAACCGGGGCTGGATCCAAACCTCGTAGTCTGCTGGGGCGGGCACTCCATCAATCGCATCGAATATGACTACACCAAAGAAGTCGGCTATCAACTAGGGCTACGCAGCTTGGATATCTGCACCGGCTGCGGCCCCGGTGCAATGAAAGGTCCAATGAAAGGGGCAACCATCGGTCACGCAAAACAACGTATTATTAACGGCCGCTACATCGGCATTACCGAGCCGGGAATCATTGCTGCTGAAGCGCCTAACCCGATTGTCAACCAACTAACAATCATGCCCGATATTGAAAAACGCCTTGAGGCCTTTGTCCGACTTGGCCATGGAATTATTGTTTTCCCCGGCGGCGCCGGCACAGCAGAAGAGATACTGTATATCCTTGGCCTGCTATTGCATCCCGATAATAGAGACATCCCCTTCCCGCTGGTGTTTACCGGGCCGGAAACCTCAGCCGAATATTTTACGCGGATTGATAAGTTCATCGGCGACACCCTCGGCGCCGAGGCGCAGGCACTTTATAAAATTATCGTAAATGACCCGGCTGCAGTCGCACAGGAAATGAAGGAAGGTATTAAAAAAGTACGCGAATTCCGCAAGCACAGCGATGATGCTTACTACTTCAACTGGCAATTAAAAATCAGCCCGGATTTGCAACAGACGTTTGTCCCTACCCACGAAAATATGCGCAATCTGGAGCTGCATAAAAACCAACCGGTAAATCAATTGGCGGCCAATTTGCGCCGCGCCTTTTCCGGAATTGTAGCGGGTAACGTTAAAGAAGAAGGCATTTGTGCGATTGAGAAATATGGTCACTTTGAACTGCACGGCGATTACGAAATCATGCAGCCAGTCGATGAGTTGCTGGAATCGTTTGCGCGTCAAAGTAGGATGAAATTACCAGGTCGGGAGTATATACCTTGCTACAAAGTTATAAAGTAGGCCTGTTGATAGATTAAAGCAATCTAACCTATGGTCAATCTCCTACAAAACAAAGCGACTTTAGCGACTGTTGTAATGGGTCAGCAATCAGCATAATAGCTCCACCAAGGAAGTAGACAATGATGTGAGCTGGCCAGGAAAGGTCAATGGATGCGCCCACCTGTTAAGGAAGCGATGTCGGGAGACATCAAAGGATTGCACTAGCGCAGGAGGAAAGGCGGTCATGGATTCGAAAGGAAAATCGACGCAACTGACTACTTCCAATTAAGGATAGGATTGTACGGGGCCGCTAATGCGGCCCCTACTCATTTATGGGGTCTGGAAAATAACGGCAGAAAATATCTCCCTTCTGTTACTGTTAGCCCATGTTTCCCGGCAAGTTTTCATGTTCTGCCCCTAACTCACGCCTCAGCAGTTTTTCCTGGCGTTTCTGCTTCCTTCTCTTTGCAAAAAATTCGCTTAACTGGTGCTGGCACTGCTGCGCCATCAATCCACCGGCGTAATCCACTTTGTGATTGAAATAATCGTTATCCAATAGCTGCGATTTGCTTACCACTGCACCGGCTTTGGTTTCTGTCGTCCCGAAGACCAAACGAGCGATGCGCGCATGCACTAATGCGCCGACGCACATGGTGCAGGGCTCCAGCGTCACATAGATAGTTGAGCCCACCAAACGATAATTCTGCACTTTAGCTGCGGCCGCACGCAGGGCAACAATTTCTGCGTGGGCAGTGGGATCATTGCTGCTTATCGGCTGGTTATATCCCTCACCTAGAATTTCTCCTGCGTAAACGATCACAGCCCCTACCGGCACTTCACCAATCGCCTCCCCCCTACTTGCAAGCTCGATGGCGTAGTTCATCCAATGGTTGTCTTCAATGGAAAAATGCGCATTCTCCGCAAGAAAATTTTCTTGAGTCACGGATTTTTTACTTCCACTAGGGGCGCTAAATAATTAGCCAATTCCTGCTCGGTCAATCCGCGCATAAAACGAAAACGAGGAATGGTTTCACCAGCCAATTCCACTGTCTCAAGAAACATGCCCAAGGGTCGCACCCACCAGGAATAGTCGCCGTAGAGACAGCGGTAAAACACCAGTGGTTCGCGTGTCTCGCTGTGGGTCGCCACCTGAAATACAAAATATTCATTGCCTTTGTAATGACGATATAAACCAGATTTTAATTTCATAATGACGACCTTAGATGACGCCCGTGGTTTGTAATTCGCTAATTTGCGCTGCGGATAAATTCAGCAACGATTGCAGTACTTCCTGCGTGTGGCTGCCAATGTCGCCGCCTGGCCATTCTGTGCGGCCGGGCGTCGCGGAAAGTTTGGGCACAATCGCGGGGATTTTTAGTGGCTTGCCATTAATCTCAACCTGCTCGAACATCCCGCGCGCATTAAAATGAGGATCAGAAAACATGTCTTGCACGTTATAGATGGGCCCGCCGGGCACTCGCACCTGCTCAAGTAGCTGCAAGATTTCGTCCGCGTCTTTACTCATACACCAAGCCGCCAACGCGTTGTCGATTTCCAGCTCGTGCTCAACACGACCTGCATTATTTGCCATGCGCGGATCACGCGCCATTTCCGGATGACCAGCAACCTCCATTAAACGTTGGAAAATAGAATCGCCATTCCCACCAATCACCACATATTTACCGTTTTTACAGCGATATGTATTCGTGGGCACTATGCCGGTTACCGTGGTGCCCGATGGCTCGCGGATAACGCCTGCGCCGGAAAATTCTGGCACCACCGCTTCCATCAGATTAAACATGGATTCATAGAGCGCGATATCAACTACTTGGCCGTCGCCGTCAGTATTTCGCTCGCGTTCCAGTAACGCCAACACGATGCCCAATGCCGCGTGGATACCGGAAATAGTATCGCCGATACTTAAATTCGGACGCACAGGAGCTTGGTCCGGAAAGCCATTAACATAGCGAAACCCGCTCATACCTTCACACACGGAAGCAAAACCCGGTTTGCTTGCATAGGGGCCGGTTTGGCCATAGCCGGATATACGCGCGTAAACAATTTTAGGGTTGGATTTTTTAATCTCCTCTGGACCCAACCCCCAACCTTCCATAACACCCGGGCGAAAATTTTCGATGACTACATCTGCACGATCAATTAATTGCCGCGCGATTTTTTGACCTGCATTTTTTTTCAGATCGAGCGCAACGCTTTTTTTATTGCGCCCGATACTGCGCCACCAGTGCGATGTTCCATTTTCCAACACCCGCCAACCGCGGATAGGGTCGCCTTCCGGCGGTTCTATTTTTATTACCTCCGCACCGAAGTACGCGAGCATGCAGCCGGCAAAAGGCCCAGCCAGTAATTGCCCTACTTCGATAACGCGAATACCATCAAGCGGGCGACGTTTTTTATCGGTCATGTTATTTATCACTTCGTTAGATCCAGAATAATTTTCCCGATATGCTGATTGGATTCCATGCGCAAATGCGCCGCAGCAACCTGGTCAAAGGAAAATACCGAGTCGATTACGGGTGCGATAGTTTTATTGTTCAGCAGCGGCCAGACATTTTCTTCCAACTCGCGGGCGATAAATGCTTTCGCTTGCGGCGATTGGCCGCGCAAAGTGGAACCGGTCAAAGTCAGGCGTTTTAGCATGAGCGGCATAAAATCGACGGAAATTTTACTGCCCTGCAAAAATGCAATATTCACAATACGCCCGTCCTTGGCAGCAGCGGAAAAGTTGCGCTGGATATAATCGCCGCCGACCATATCCAAAATAACATCCACTCCCTGCCCCTGGGTTTGCGCTTTAATGACTGCAACAAAATCCTGTTCGCGATAAAAAATGGCAGTTGCTCCCAACGTATAAATCGCAGCGCATTTTTCCGCTGATCCAGCGGTGGCAAATACTTTGATACCCAGCGCTTGCGCCAGTTGGATTGCCACTGTGCCTATACCACTGGCGCCGCCATGGATTAATAAACTCTCGCCCTTTTTTAATTTGGCGCGCTGAAACAGGTTGTGCCA